>JAHFCY010000151.1:0-6740 GCA_023249255.1 Candidatus Lindowiibacteriota bacterium
AGGGCGACGATTTCGTCGGCCGTGCGGAGGCGGGCGTCGGGAGAAACGTAGGTCAGATGCAGCCAGTTGTAGGAAGAATCCTTCCAGAGCGGGCCGTCCACGTCCTTGATCGCCTTGTCCCGGCGGTATCCAAGCCTCACCAGCTTTCGGAAATGCACGCGCATCCTGCGCAAATCTTCTGTCCATTTAAACTTCTCGCCGGCGTCCTCCTCGAATTTCCGCCTGCCTTTGGGCGTGTGCGGTCCCATGGGACTCGCCCCGATACGTCCATCATTCCAAATGAGGAAGCAAATTTCTGACGGCGTCACAATCGATATGGCGTCAGGATTCGCAACGTCCGCTGTAAGTCCGCGGCGAATCAGTTCGCCGTACAGTTCCTTCAGCCATTCGTGGTCGAGAGTCTGTATTTCGCGCTTCTTGCGGGGCTTCCTATCTCTCCCGGCTCTTCGGCGGCGAACATACTTGTAAATTTCCCGGTATTTCTTGTCCCAATCCCGTTCGTCCGCCGGACGCAATTTGATCGCCCACTTGATGGCGACACGCGCCGAAGCCTTGCGGCCGAGTTTGAAGCACGTCAGGGCGAAATCGGCAAACATTTCTGATGTGTGGGAATAATTTTCCAGAAACCACTCGTCATCGTCACTGAATCTCTTGAACAAATCCCCGTACGCGACCAACGCCTTATCGTATTCCTTGTTGTTGTAATACGCCCACGCCAGATTGTGGTGAATTTGGATGTTTTGGGCATCGTTGCGATGCCCGCGTTCCAGCAGCGGTATGCCCAGAATGAAATCCTTTTTCTGGTAGCAGTGAATGATCCCGAGATTGTTGTAGGCCCACGGATCATCCGGCGTGGCCTCAATCTGGCTGCGGTAACACTCAATGGCCTCGTCAAACCTGCGCCGCTTTTCCAACAGGTATCCGAGATTCGTAAAAGCCCTCTTGCATTTCGGATCCGTGCGGATGGCCAGCCGGTAAAAGAAGATCGCACGATCGTATTTTCCGGCCATGTCATACGTCTCGCCGCATATGAGGAAACTTTCAGAATTTCCGGCGCTGATCGCGACCAGTTTTCTGGCCCGCTTCTGGGCATCGTCGAACATGTCCATCTCCACATAGCCCTTCAATTCCTCCAAAAGCCGATGCCGTGCTGCGTTGATGTCGGAGGTCATGGCTCAGATATTCTTTCCATCATCGCCCTCCATCCGTTTGGGTAATTGCTGATAGCAGGCTTGTTACCCTTTCAAGATCGTCCGGGTGGTTTCTTGTGTCCGCGTGAATCCATCTCTCAATCAAGTCATGGCGTTTTAGAAAATCAATTTCAACAGCGAGTGGGCTGTCATCAATCCAGTAAAAATCTGCCGTCACGTCCAATGCTTCTGTTTTGAGGGTATTCCACTTCGCCGCTGCTATATTCTCCACGAGTCCCATTACATGGCTGTCCGCGTAGGGACCAAGAACTTTGCTCGCACCGGAAGAATCCCCGTTGCTGGTATGAGTCGACAGCCAAAAGCAGTTGAAATGTTTGATAGCCAATTCCAAAAATTCTTCGGCGTGGCGCGCCAACACGATAGCGGAATCACTGGGGTTTGCTTTTCCGAGCAGAACACCGTCGATATCGATGTACAGCCGCCGATTTGCTCTGCCCATCGACGTCCCAGTCCTGATGCATGATGCGTCAAGTTGCAATGTTTTGTCCTCCGTTCCCATTCCTTCATTCATCTGTCAGCTATTTCAGTCTTCTCTGGCGGCCTCGAATGCATCACGTATGTAGCGATCTATCGCCGCGATCCAAGCATCCTCATGCTTTGGCAATAGATCCAAAAGCCGAGGCGTCTTTCCGTCAGTCGTCTTTAGGGTAGATTGACCGTCTCTCAAGTCGCGTACGAGTCCACCGGTGAGAGTCGCTAGAGTTTCGTTGTACTTCCGACCGATATCCGTCCGCTCCCACCAGGTCGACGGTGCGCTATCGAAATATCCGACTTTGTTGATGGTACCCAGATTTAAATCTCTTCCTTTAGGAGCCGTGTGTTTTAGATTCAAACCGCCTTGAAGTTCTGCACGCACTCCGAGTCCGTCCAATTTCGCTAGAAAGGACTTTAGAAGCGCTGGAGCTTTAGGCTCCTTTTGCCCCAGAATCTCATAAAACTCGTCCTCACCAATTCCAAATGATCGCTCGCGAGATGATTGGGCCGGTGTAACTGGCGACTCGCGAATCGCAATGCGCTTCGTACCATCTGAGCCGTCTTCGATTAGCACAACACCTCGCTCGATTAGGGCCGTCTGAGCCAGTACCGAAGGTGCCACCACGCGAATTCCGGGTTGCGGAGTTTCATAGATTGCTAATTCCACCAACGCGAAAGTGAATCGGTGGCCAGCATGTGTCTGTAGCAACTCGGCTAAGGGAGCAAGATCTTCGCGGATCCCGTCGCCGACTACAGCCACGATTGCCCGACCACGCTTCAAATTTCGATTAACCGCATCGACGAACTCCGGCTCATCAAGTGTCTCCTGATGCTGTTTCACAAGCTCATACATCGAACTGGGCAGACCCGGTTCAGATGATCTCGCGTGAAGAACGGCAGATTGCAGCTCCTCGTAATTAAGTCGAAATACTGCCGCGGCGTATTCCATCGCCTGCGCGACAACAGTACGCCGGGCTTCCGGATTCCGCCATAGTTTCGCTTCGACCAAGACCAATCGGCCTTCGGTAGTAATGAAGATATTATCAAGCGAGCCCGATCGGCCCGCACCAAACGTAAGCCCAAGCTCCCGACAAAGAGGAATCAACTTTCCGAAGCCGGGTTCAATTTGCTCAATTGGGAGCACTTCCGGGTTTCGATATAATAGGGTTTGTAGCCAGGCCTCATCATAGCCATCGCCGCTGGCAGTCAACCGCAAGTCCGCACGACTTAGACTTCGGGTTTCCGCTGGTTTTTCGTTGATCCAAAGAATTGCTCCATCACGTCTAGCCATGTGTGTTTTCCACCCTGTTCTCCTGGGACTAAAGTTTTATTTGAGCGAAAACTAAATACTCGATGCAACGCATCGGAGATATCGTCCAATGCCCTTGGCATTCTGGCCGAAGATTATTCCTTTCCCAATGGGAAATCAACCTATGAATCGTTTCCACTGCTGTCCGGTGCTGAGTCAATGCGGACGAAATTACCCCCTCGCCCCGGAAACCACGCGCTCGTGGATCCTCCGATACTTCTGACCCCAATTCGTCCGATATTTCGGCCTCAATTTGACGGCCATTTCGATGGCTCGTTTGGCTGTGCCGCGCCGGTTCAACTTCAGACAGGTCAGCGCGAAATCCGCGTAGATTTCCGACGTGTGGGAATACACCGACTTGATCCACTCCATGTATTGATCGATTAGATCCAATATTTCTCGATAGTTGCAAAACGCTTTTTCGTAGTCCCTGTTTTTGTAATAGGTCCAGGCGAGATTGTGATGGATCAGCACGTCCTCGGGTTCGATCCGATGCGCACGTTCGAGAAATGGAATGGCGGTGACGAAATCTTTTTTCCTGTAACAATGGATGACCCCGATATTGTGGCTGGCCCACGGATCGTCCGGTGTGGATTCGAGTTGTGTTGTATAACACGCAATCGCCTCATCATACCGTCCTTGTCTCTGGATCAAAAGGCCGAGATTCGTCCACGCATTCGGACATCTTGGGTCGGCTCGGACGACCTGCCGGTAATAGAATACCGCCTGTTCGTGCTTCCCGGCGTTGTCACAAGCATACGCGCACTCAAGGAATTTGGCCGTCTCGCCCGGGCCAAGCGCGGTCAATTCATTTGCGCGTCGCGCCGCTTCGTCAAAATCCCCTGCCTCGACATGCGCCTTGACCGCTTCGAGAATCTCGCCTTTCACGGCTTCCGATGCCGGATCCATTTCCGTTGTCCGCTTCTTTGCGGCGTCAGTCCGACACCGGGCGCACGGCCCCGGGCGTGTATTCGCGCTGTCGCCGGATACGATAGGTTCCTGGTATGATCGTAATCGACGCGTGTTCCTCATGCACGATCGTCGCATCTGAACTTACCTCGGCGATGATGTCGCCGTCCGGAGCGTCATACAATGCGATGGCTCCCGCATCCATGAATCGATGAGAGTGCCCCGTCGCTTCGCCGATCGCCACCGTCAGATCGCCGTGCGGGCGAAGACCCTCGCTCGAAACCTCTGTCGTTGGAATAATCAAAACATCGCCCTGTCTGTACTGTTCCATGATTCAACCTCCTCGTTGGATTCCGCCGGCCCGCAAGACGGCGTTGGATCATGTTTCGGTCGTCGGCGAATAATCCTCCGGTTTGCAACCGAATGTCCACGCGGTTGCTTGGGCGCAGGTTGTCATTTCACCGCCGACCCTTTCCCAAAAATTCGTGTCCGCGTCGCTCCATCCGCTCTCCACACGTTCGGCTTCGCGCCGCCCCGGCGGAACGCGCAGGAAAACGTCCGCGTCCAATCCAAGCCGTCGTTTCGCCGGATCGACCACGTGCAATACGACGGCCGGTTCGTCACGTTCCAGCCGAATACGGTAAAGTTTTCGCGGATTCCCCAGTCTGTCCACGTCCTGATCGATGGGTTCGGGACAACACTCGCGGATGAACGCCGCCATACCCTTTCGAGCGATCATCAGCCGTCGGATCTCGACGTTGCGTTCCTTCAAAATCGTCTCGACGGTCAGTGTGTGCGGCGCGCAAATCGCCGCCGCTGGAACAATCATGCCGTGGTGACGGTACAATTCAAGACCGTCAGCGAGAACGGCGGCCGGACCGCTGTCCGAATGAAGCATATTCCGGTCGTTTACGCGGATTTCTTTCGGCCGTTTCACGATGTACATCGTCCGCTCCAAGGCGAGAAACATCCAGCCGCCGCTTTCGTAAAACCGCCGCAGAAATCGGCTCTCCAAGCGGATTTTCTGCAAATCCGCTTGCTCCTCATGCGAGCAGTCGGTTTCCCACTCGGCATTCCGGGCGTCGAGAATCGAGAACAGGATGTAATTGGCCATCAGCCGCACAACACCCTCATACTCGTAATCTGCCTGCGCCTGCTCAAAATCGTCGCGCAGGCTGGAAATGCCAGGCCTGTAATTGAACCCCATTGCACGGGAGGTCTGTCGCAGAGCACGATTGACGGAATTAAACAGCGCGTTGCCGTGGGCGCCGTCAAAATAGTGACTGAATCCCGCGCGCAGCCGCCCGATATAGATCGACGTACGGAGCGAGTCCAATTGCCGGATGTCCGGACAGCGGTTTAGCTCATCGGTGACATATTTGCCGAGCGTCCTGATATACGACCGACCGGTTCGGCAACCGTATTTTGAAACCATTAACCGAACCGGCGTACCGGTCAATTCAAAATCGTACAGTAAATTGAAATTGACCATCCGGACCTGGTGGCATGCGGCTGAGGACTCGTTGGCACTTGTCGAGTTCGCTGGGCGATCTCTCGCACACATCCACCTTGCCGCTGTGGTGGCGATCATCGGGACTCCGGGATGGGCGCAATATATGATATCCGCCGGCGGCCGAAGGCCGTGGATTTCGTAGAGATCAGCGGCGGCGTCAAATAGACCAACCGGATCGAAAACTGCGTCCGCAATCGTCTGTGTCCATTCCTCCGCCACGTCCGTGACGGTTTTTTTCTCCGGTCTTGTCAGCTTGTTCATCGAATATCTCCTCTGTGACGGTCTACTTTTTAACGGTCTCCGCCTCCCGGCCCAGCACAACACTGGACCAGCGCGTAGATGTTCTTTTTTTCAGCGCGTGTTGAACGATCTCACCCTCCGATGTGATTTCCAGATAGACCCGATACCCGCCATAGTCTTCAGTCATTCCGGCGTCGACATTGATCAGTTTCAGTGAATGCGAATGCTGTAATTCGTTTTTGAAAGACGGGGTGTGGCCGAATATCTGGGGAATTTCAAAAGCGCGTTCGGACGGGGAGATGGACCGGTAGTCGCACCAGAAAATCCCGCCGATGGGATCACCGCCGTTTCGAGTTTTGTCGATCCAAAACATCGGATGCCTTTCAAATTCGCCGCGCGCGACCAATTCCTGGAATTTGTCGTTGATGTGTTTGACCAATGCGATTAAATCGACGCGGTTCTTTCGGATGTTGTTCGGCGCACCCATCTCTTCAAGCAATTTCGCTTTCACCTTGCTCCGCAGTCCCGCATGCGTATAGAGCCGGCACCCGTCCGTATGCGCCGCCTTGAGAATGCCGATGGCAACCTCCGCCTTCAGTTCCTCCCCGAGTTTTTCGGGTTCCGCAACGGGCGGTCGGGTTTGCTCGGCGAAATAGAAAAAATCCGGGCCTCTCATCAGCCAAAGCTCGTGGTTCCCGCACAGCCGCACGACTTCTCCGCCGAACTCCGGCGCCTGTCTCTGAAGTTCGCGCAGGAGTCTGACGCATTCCCACGTGCACGGCCCGCGGTCAACAACGTCCCCGGTCTGGATGAGAACCGTCTCGCCGCCCGTCCATTTCCCCGATGGACCGATCAGTTTAGCGTGCCGCAGGATTGCCGTCAGCCCGGTCAGTTCGCCGTGAATGTCGCCGACCACGACCCGCCGTTTCGTCACCGTTTCCATGTTATAGGAGCTAAAGGTCATCTGTTGGCTGACCCATTGTCTTACCTCCTCGTTCAGATGTTTGGCCCTTCTGCGACCGGTCAGGTCTCTACCAAGGGCGCGTACTCTTCAGGCTGGAACCGAAATGTCCACGCAACGGCC
>JAHFCY010000151.1:6750-8439 GCA_023249255.1 Candidatus Lindowiibacteriota bacterium
TTCGCGCCTTCCCAAAATTCTTTTTCGCGTTCATCCAACGTCCCGTTCGCCGCATGTTCGGCTTCCACGCGGGCCGGCGGAACACGAAGGAAAACGTCAGGGGCAAGGCCCATTCTTTTTTTCGCGGGGTCGATCACATGCAAAACAACCACAGACTCGTCGCTCGGCATTTCGATTTTATATAGTCTTCGCGGATTGCCCGATCTATCGGTGTCCTCGTCGAGTACCTGCGGTGCGGCTTCCTTGATAAACGCCGCAAGTCCCTTGCGCGCGATCATCAAGCGGCGGACTTCGGCGTTTTCCTCCTTCATGATCGTTTCGAATGAAAGCGACTGCGGATCGTTGATTACCACAGGCGGAACGACCATCCCGCGATGGCGGTAAATTTCAAGCCCGTCGCTCAATACTGCGGCGGGGCCGGTAGCCGAATGCAAGCGATTCGTCTGCAAATCGAGTTCTATCCTTTGCGGCCGCAGGACAATAAACGCGGTGTTCTCAAATGCGAGAAACGTCCAACCACCGTTCGAGTAAAATTTCTTCAGGCAATCAGTCTCTTTCCTGATTTTTTGGATCTCGGCTGCCATGTCCGGGGGAGGCTGGAGTTCTCCGGATTGAGCGTGCCGTTCGGCCACGATGTCAAACATGATGTGATTGCCCATCATGCGTTTCATATCCCAGTAGCCGTAGAATATCAGCGCGGTTTTCAACCCTCGAACATCGTCCGCGTCGCGCGGGTCGGGCCGAAAGCGCATCGGGCTAAGAGCAAGTTCAATCGCCTGATTCACGGAGTCGCGGAAGAGATCATTATCATGCACGCGAGCGGAGAGGCGTTCAAATTCACCGGCGAGGGGATCAAGAAAAATGGAATCGTATAGTTCATGGAGGTGGCGGATGTCACCATCACCGTTCAATTCCCTGCACACGCTCTCGCTCAAGGTGGTCAGATACTGCACGACCGCCTTTCTACCGAACTTCCAATATAAAAATCGAACAGGCACTCCTCCAAACCCCATTTTATTCAACAGATTGAAATCCGCCATTTTGAGCTGATCCGATGCGGGATGATCACGACCGCAGGCGCCTTCCCGCATATGTGAATTATGAAAGTCTCGCGCGACTACGGCGGCAATGATAGGGGTTGCCGGATGTGAGCAATAGAAGATGTCGGTCGGCGGACGCTTGCCGTGGATATCATAAAAATCGGCAATAGCGTCGAACAGCGCGACTTTGTCGACGGCGGCATTCGTAAACAGGTCTGTCCATTCCGCCACAACGGCTTTGACGCGGTCGGCATCGTTTTCGAGGAGAAGTCGCTCGGGCGCAGATTGCGGGTATGGCTGGCTTGGAGCTGACGAGTGTCGAAGCGCTCCGTCATGCGCTTGAACCATGACATTGTGGGGGATTTCGTCCCTGCCGAGCACCCAAAATTTCCGAAAATATTTTGGCACGTAGGCGTTGACCAGATCAAAAAATGGGCGGCGCAATTCCTGTGAACGAACCTCGAAAACAATCTCGGCATAGTGTTTCTCCCCGAGCCTGGCCAATTCTTTTTCAAATTCTTCTTTCGCTCGGTCAGTTCCGAAATCGATGAAACTACCAGCGGTCTCTTTCCGGATTCGTCGACACAATGATTCCTCCATCTCGTCCGATAAGGGAACAACATGCAACATGTCATTCTTCCCCATGAGG
>JAHFCY010000152.1 GCA_023249255.1 Candidatus Lindowiibacteriota bacterium
GCGAAATCCCTACGTCCGGGAGCCGTTCTACAGCGACGACGCCGTGCAGGTCTTTTCGGTCAATGGCGAAGTGAAGTCGCAGGTCAAGATCAAGGAAAAACTCATCACGACCGACGTGGACTGGCCCGGCGCCGCCCTCGCTCCGTCCGACCCCGTGGCGATGATCCCGTTCGCGCCGAAGAAGAAGATGGTCTCTAATTCCCTCACGCCCGAATTTTTCTGGCCCAAACATCCGAACGCGGTGTCGTATAAGATTTACGTGTCGAGAGCGCCATTCGACATCGACAACATATTCCTTTCGGAAGGCGTGACGGATCTGAAATACAAATTCGATCCGTCGGATGCGGCGGAGCCGCTCGTCCAGGGACGGGCCTACGAGTTTACGGTCCTGCCCAAGGACTCGGAAGGCAACACGCTGGTCGGCAATCTCGACGGATTTTTCTCGACCTTCGTCGTCGACATCCGGCCACCCGCGCCGGGCCGTACCTCCACGACCGAGACCGATGCGGCAGCGGTTTCTGAAGTGAAACGAGACGACCTTCGAGCGGTGCTGAACAGTATCAAAGCCGCCTTTATCGCGTCCGACCGCCGCGCGCTCATGGCGCTGATCCATCCCGACTGGATCAGCACCGACACCACGATGATCGATTACAGCACGATGGACAACGCCGTCCGCGACCTTTTCACCAAAGTTTCCACGTCTTACGTCACGTGGAGTTCCGACAATATCGACGAGATCATCTCCCCGAATCGCGTCGTCTACTCATTCAGATGGCTCCACAAAATGTACCACTCGGGTTACGACCGCTCGCTGGATATCAATGCGACGATCCGATTCGATCTGCGACGTGTCAAAGGCAAGTGGCTCGTCTATCAGGATCTCGACAACAAGATTTTCAAATTTGGGTTCGGCTTCACGGCTCCCGCCGCCTCGTCCCTCTTCGGCGACCTCCCGCCCGGCCCCGGCCGGTAAAAATCCCATTGCCGCGATCAGGCGGCTTTGTTCATGCAGCAGTGCTTGTATTTTTTGCCCGAGCCGCAGGGACAAGGATCGTTTCGGCCGATCCGATCTTCCGCCGATACGGTCCGAGGAGTCGGCTTTGGCGGCTCCGATCTGCCTGATCCGCCCCGCGCTCCCATTCCAGCTCCCGCCCCGCCTTCACCTCCGCGCGCCCCCGCCGGCGTCACAAACGACCGCCCGTAGGTCAGCCGCCGGTTCGGCATCTGTGGTCCGCGGGGTGGAGTTTTTGCCGTCGAGCCTTCCTTTCCCTCCTCGGCATGCTCCGTCAGCCGGAACAACAGTTGCAGCATTTCCAGCTTCATGTTCTCCAGCATCTGTTCGAACATCTCGAAACTTTCCTTCTTGTATTCGACCTGCGGATCTTTGTAGCCGTAACTTCGCAGATTGATGCCTTCGCGCAGATTATCCAGCGCGTAGAGGTGTTCTTTCCAGTATTTGTCCAGAACCCACAGCACCACGAACCGCTCCGCGTCCCGGATTCGCTCCACGCCGCAGGCCGCTTCCCGCTCCTCATAGAATTTGAACGCCCGATCCCGGAGGCGGTCATACAGCGCCTCCTGTGACGGATCGTTGATGACGCCGCCCGTCAAATCGCGGCCCACAAGCTGTTTCAGTTTCAGGACGAGCCCGTCCCGGTCCCATTCCTCCGCAGGCTCCTTTTCCGCGGTCGTTGAGAGCACCGCCGCCTCGAGGCGGTCCTCGATGAGGTCGATGATGTACGGACGAAGATTTTCCTGTTTGAGGGCCACGTTGCGTTCGCGGTAGATGATTTCGCGCTGGCGATTCATGACGTCGTCATAGTCGAGGAGGTGTTTGCGGACCTCGAAATTCATCGCCTCGACCTTGGCCTGCGCCTTCGCGAGATTTTTTGTGATCCACGGGTGAAAGATCGGCTCGCCCTCCTGGAGGCCGAGTTTCGTGAGCCAGCCGGCGATGCGGTCGGAGCCGAAGAGCCGCATAAGATCGTCATCGAGGGCGACGAAAAACTGCGATTGCCCGTTATCGCCCTGCCGGCCGGATCGTCCACGGAGCTGATTGTCGATCCGCCGGGACTCGTGTCGTTCCGTGCCGATGATGTGCAGTCCGCCGAGATCCGCGACGCCTTCGCCCAGCACGATGTCGGTGCCGCGGCCGGCCATATTGGTCGCAATGGTCACGGCACCTTTCTTGCCGGCTTCGGCGATGATGTAGGCTTCGCGCTCGTGAAATTTCGCGTTCAGCACGTTGTGGGTGACGCCTTTTCGCTTCAACAACTCCGCGATCAACTCCGAGACCTCGATCGAAATGGTGCCGACGAGGACGGGCGCGCTGGTTTCATAGATCCGCGCGATTTCGTCGACGATGGCGTGATATTTTTCTTTTTTCGTCCGGTAAATCATGTCGTCCAGGTCCTTTCGGACCATCGGCCGGGCAGTGGGAATCACCGCGACGTCGAGATCGTAAATCTTCTTGAATTCAACGGCTTCGGTATCCGCCGTCCCTGTCATGCCCGCGAGTTTGTCGTACATCCGGAAATAATTCTGGAGCGTGATGGTGGCCATCGTCTGGTTTTCCTCTTCGATGCGGACACGCTCCTTCGCCTCCACGGCCTGGTGCAGTCCCTCACTCCAGCGCCGTCCGGGCATGATCCGGCCCGTGAACTCGTCGACGATCAGAATCTTTCCGTCTTTCACCACATACTCCACGTCGCGCTTGTAGAGATGCTGTGCCTTGAGGGCCTGGATCAGATAGTGCGCCAGATGAATGTTGTGCGGCTCGTATAGGGTGCCGGCGCTGATGATCCCGCGTTCCCGGAGAATCGTCGATGCGCGCTCGATGCCGTTTTCGTTGATGCTGACGGCATGGTGCTTTTCATCCACTTCGAAATCGTCCCCGGCTTTCAGCCGCGCGGCGGCATCATCCATCTGCCGGTAGACCTGCAGGGACTCCTCGGCCGGCCCCGAAATGATCAGTGGCGTGCGGGCCTCGTCGATCAAAATCGAGTCGACTTCGTCGACGATGGCGTAATGGAACCCGCGCTGGACGGCTTCTTCGGCATGGCGCGCCATGTTGTCGCGCAGATAATCGAATCCGAATTCGTTGTTCGTCCCGAACGCGACGTGCGCGGCATAGGCCGCCCGCCGGTCGGCGGTCGTCGATTCGTTTTGAATGAGTCCGACGGTCAACCCGAGAAATTCATATATTTTCCCCATCCAGTTCCGGTCGCGTTTCGCCAGAAAATCGTTCACAGTCACCATGTGTACGCCCGCGCCGCTCACCGCGTTGAGAAATGTCGGCAGCGTCGCAACCAGCGTTTTGCCTTCACCGGTCTTCATCTCCGCGATTTTCCCCTGGTGCAGCACCACGCCGCCCATGATCTGCACGTCAAAATGCCGAAGGCCCAGGATGCGCTTGGCAGCCTCCCGCACGAGCGCGAACGCAAGCGGAAGAAGAGGATTGAGAGGGTCGGTACCCTCGCCAAGATACAGGCTCTGATAAGCCGGGATCACGCGGTCGACGTCGGGCGGATCGGCGAGGAGGTCCGTCAGAATCGTTTTCTGCTCAGAGAGCATCCTCTCGATCCGGTCATCCCGCAGAGCGCCCGTCAGGACGTTCACAAACGGATCGTCACCGTACTCAGCCTGATACTGCGCCCGGCGGTTTACGAGAGACTGCCGCAGATTCCGCAGGCTTTCCTCAATCGCGCCCTCCGACAACGCCGCAATTCCTTCTGACGCGAGAGTCCGCGCCTCCTCCATCGCCCGTTCCGAAAAGGCGGGATCGCGCAGGCGCGCGGTGAGGCTCTGGAGTTGCTCGTCGGATCGGAGCATGAGACTCGGCTCCAGCATGTTGACGGCGTCGACGGCGGGGTGGAGCCGCTTGACATCGCGTTCCTGCCGCGTTCCGATGAACGGCTTCAGAACGAAATCGACAATGTTCATGTCAGGCCGCAGTCCGCATCTTGCGCACCAGTTCGCAGAAATCGTGTTTGGGCATGAGTTTCATCCGATGATCCTTTCCCTTGATCTGGGCTTCAAACGTGAATCCCCCGGTCGTGAGGAAGACCGGATACTCCACGTGTTTTTCGTCGCACTCGATTAAAAACGATCGGATCGCCAGCTCGCCGACCTCGCCGTTCACTCCCCGCTCGAAGTAGAACAGGACGTTTCTGTCCTTGCCGGTCTCCTCCAATTTTGCGTCGACTTTGAGGTCGCCGCCGTTGACCATCTCCGTCGAGACTCCACGAAATCCCATGAGCTGAACGATCGACATCGCCAGCGAGGAAAATTTGTCCGAACGCATTTTTTTGATTTCCTCCGACAGATCGTTGTCGGACAGAAGCTCCAAGGAATCCCGCAACATATCCCGCACGTCCTTGTAATCCGGATCCATCTCGTACACCTCGGAGATCGGCGTCATCGCCTCGGGCTTGCGCCCCGAATCGAAGAGAGCCCGGCCAATGTAATATTTGATTGTCTTTATCGTCCGTTCGTCATCGCGGGAGCACAACTGTTCCGCTCGCCGCAATATCTCCAGTCCCGCCGGGTAATCCTTCTCGAAAAAAGCCAGTTTTCCCCGCTGGACCAGTGCGCTGACATGATTCGGGTCGTCCTCCGGCGTGATCTCGGCAACCGTCCGCCAGGCCGCCGCCTGTTTCGGGTTGTTTTTCGCCGTCCGATAGAGATTCGCCAGGCGGATCCACAGATTGACGTTTTGCCGTTCGTCCGCCAGCCGCCTGGACAACACCTCCGCCGCCGCGCCATGCTCACCCTTCGCCGCCATGGCATGGGACATCAATTCAAGGCAGTCGGCGTGGTGGGGCTCCAGCGCGATCGCCCTTTCAAACATGCCGATGCAGGAGTCGTAGTCCCGAAGTGCGTACAAAAGTTTTCCCGATTCGATCAGCGCCTCCTTGTTGTTCGGCTCGATTTGGATCAAGCGGCGAAAATAGGACACGGCATCGGCTCGTTGGTTCAATTTTGCGAGTGCCCATGCCAGTTTCGACACGGCCTGGGCTTCGGTGACTTCCCAACGCGCTGCGGCCGCCGCCTTGTCAGGCTCCTTGTCCATGATGGTGACGATTTTCTTCAGATGCTTCACTGCCGCCTCGGTCTTGTCCATCGACAGACTGAGGAGAGCCAGCTGCCACAGCGCCGGAACGTGACTGCTCTGCCAGCCAACCACTTTCATGAACAGGGCCAGCGCCTCCTGCGGCTTGCCGGCCGATATTTTTTTCACCGCCTCCTGGTAGTGAAACCTCACGTAGATCATCAGCCCGAACATCGCGCCGACGAGAACGGACAGGGAGATCAGTAGAGTCCAGACTATATCCATCGCTTCATCCCAGCGTTACGCCCTCGTGCCGCAGAAGCCGGTGTTTCCACGCAAGCCCGCTGGAAAATCCGCCGGGCGTTTGATTCCCCACCACGCGGTGGCAGGGATAAAAAATCGGAAAAGGATTCCGCCCCAGAGCCCCTCCGACCGCGCGGCGAAACGACGGCGCAAGCCCCAGCATCCGTGAAAACTCCGTATAGGTGGCGACATCGCCCGGGGGGATCCGACGCGTGCCGAGGATAACGTTGACGGTGAAAGGCGTCAAGCCGGCGGTTGAAAAGCAGGCGTCGTCCAGGAAAGGATCCCGGCCTCCGGAAAAATACAGATCCAGGAGCCGCACCGCGCGCCGAAGGGTTGGAGGCAGCAGTCTCGCGGAATTTTGGCGCAGCGGAAATGTCAGGCGGCTCGAATCCTGTCTGACAGCCGGGTGTTGGAGATCCACGCCGGTGATTTGGATCCCGTCAAATCGGATGCGGAACGGCCCGGAGGGAGACCGGCAGGCAAGAAAACCGGGGGAACCGCTCTCTCGTCGAGGCATCGATGTTTCTTACCTGGCCATCGCGGCGGGTATGAGGGATTTCAGCGCGTCCGTGTTGATATGGATTTTCGATTTTTCTTTGAGTCTGTCCACAAGATCCGGCAGGAGTTTCTGGCGCCGCTCCAGCGTGCAGCGTCTCATGACTTCATTCTGGATGTCCTTGAAGTCCGGATCGTGTTCGGTCTGGATGCCCTCGAGTTTGATGAGATGCCACCCAATGCGCGTCTTGAGCGGTTTGTCGAGAAGTTCCCCCGATTTCATCGAAAAAAGGACTTTCGAAAATTCGGGAAGAATCTCTCCCCGCTGCTGCCAGCCGATGTCGCCGCCTTCGGCCGCCGATACCTTGTCCTCCGAATTCAGCCTGGCCTCCGCGTCGAATTTCGCCCCGGCCTTCAGCCGCTTCAAAATCTCCCCCGCCTTTTTTTCGTCCGTGACAAGAATGTGCCGCGCCCGCCTCGCTTCCGGAACCCGAAAGTCCGTCTTGTGCGCCAGGTAATACGCCTGCGCCTCGTTCTCGCTGACCGAAACATCCGATTGAAGCTTCTCCTGAAGAAGCGAGATCAAAATGTCGTTTCGAGCGAGCTCCACGCGTTTTGCAAATTCCGGCGTCTGCGTGATGTTCAGCCTCTGGGCTTCCATCGCCAGAAGTTTCCACGTGATGTAATTTTCGACAAAGGTATCGAGCTTGGTCCGATCGAGCGTCTCCGCCTGTCTTGGCGGAAGAAGATCGATCGCCTCCTTGATTTCCGAAGCGTAGATGGGACTTCCGTCCACAGTCGCGATCACCGTGCCGGCCGGGTCCGCCGCGCTTGCCGGCCCCGCCGTGAAGAGCGCCGCCAGGATAACCGCATGCGAGATGGATTTCATGACTTCCGTTTTCCTCCGATGACCGACATGACCGTCCTCACCCGGACCGGCCGAATGATGCCTTTGTCGGTGATGATCGCCGTGATCAGTTCGGCTGGCGTCACGTCAAACGCCGGATTGAACACGCGAATTCCCGCCGGCGCGATGCGCTGGCTGTTGCTTCCCGTCACCTCATCCGGATTTCGTTCCTCGATCGGGATGTCTTTCCCGCCAGCCAGCGTGAGATCGAATGTGGAAGCCGGTGCGGCCACGTAGAACGGTACGCCGTGATACCGCGCGTTGATCGCGAGCGCGTACGTTCCGATTTTGTTTGCGGTATCGCCGTTTCGGGCGATGCGATCGGCCCCGACGATGACCGCGTCAACGGGAATTTTTCGAATGAGCGAGGCCGACATGCTGTCCGCCATGAGCGTCACGTCAATTCCGTTTTGCTTGAGTTCAAATGCCGTGAGGCGCGCGCCCTGAAGAAGCGGCCGGGTTTCATCCGCAAATACCCGGACAGCCTTGCCGGCCCGCGCGGCGGCGTAGACCACGCCGAGCGCCGTGCCGATTCCGCCGGTGGCGAGCGCTCCGGCGTTGCAGTGTGTCACCACGGTCGCGCGCTTCGGCAGAAGCGTTGCGCCCCACCGGCCAATTGCTTCACAGCGCGCCTCATCTTCGCGATGAATCTCCACCGCCTCGTCCTCCAGCGCCGCCGCCGCATCCGCTCCGGTTGCCGCGGCCGGTAAAGATTGGAAGCGCCGGCGCATGCGTTCCAAGGCCCAGAATAAATTAACCGCCGTCGGCCGAGTCGCCCGCAGGGTCTTGATGTCCCGGTCAAGAGCGCGCCGCAATCCTCGCGCGTTCCGTCGCGCCGCGCCGTCGCGCATCTGCGCGCAGACTCCGAGCACGACGCCGTAGGCCGCGGCAATCCCGATGGCCGGCGCGCCCCGCACCGCAAGCGTGGAAATCGCCCCGGCAACGTCGGCCACGCGCTTTAAGCGCAGATACCGCACGTCCCGCGGAAGACGCCGCTGGTCAAGAAGAATTAATGTTCGATTGCGCCATTGAATGGGCTTGATCATGATGCAGGTCTTTCAAACACGGAATCGGCCAATCGGCATACCCGGATTCGTCTCAATTGGTCCTGGAAGCGATCGGTCGGGAAATCGTCAATCCAACAAATATACTTTGGCGCGCCGCCGGCCGAACTGTTTTGCCTGATCGTGAGAATCGAAACAGAGATCAATCTCCCAGCCGCGAATCGCGCCGCCGACGTCGGCGGCGATCGCGTATCCGTATCCCTCAACGTAGATCCGCGTTCCCAGCGGAATCACGCGCGGGTCAACCGCCGCCACGCCGTATCCCGCCTTGAGTCCCACCGCCGTGATGCCTTCCGAATACGGCCAGCAATCGCGGATGTCCGGCGAGTAGGCCGTCGCGAACATGTGAAAGACCTTGTGTCGGGGTGTCTTTGGACCCGCGCCGACAGCCACGACTGCGTCGACGCCTTCCATGGCCGCGTCCGGCGAACTGGCGCGCCCGCTTCGGATCTTAAGCTGTCGCCCGGCGGGAATCCGGTTGCTGTAGATGAGTTTCTCTTCCGGCGCCTGCCAGATTGCCGGCGTCCGCACGGAGGTCACGCCGCCCCGGCGGATGGTCACCGTCATGTCGCGTTCGATGCGGGTCGAAAGAGACGGAGA
>JAHFCY010000343.1 GCA_023249255.1 Candidatus Lindowiibacteriota bacterium
AACGCATTTGCAACCGGCCCCACTCAAAATAGTTCCATCGTCGCCGTCTCCACGGGACTGTTACAGCGCATGGACCGGACCCAGCTCGAAGGCGTGCTCGGGCATGAAGTTTCCCATATCACCAACGGAGACATGATCACGATGACGCTCATTCAGGGCGTCGTCAACGCCTTCGTCATGTTTTTCGCCCGGATCATCGCGTGGGTTGCTTCAAGCGCGCTCGGCGGCAGCCGGTCCAACGACGAAGAATCATCCGGCCCAAATCCCCTTGTGTACATGCTCCTGACGTTTGTTCTCGAAATTGCATTCAGCATCCTCGGCATGGTCGTTGTCGCCTACTTTTCGCGGCGCCGTGAATTTCGCGCCGACGCCGGCGGCGCGCGCGTGGCGGGGCGGGACAAGATGTTGGACGCTCTCCGGGCCCTCAAAGGCACGGAAGGCGCCGTCGACAATCGGGCCCCGGCGATGGCCACCCTCAAAATTTCCGGAAAACCTTCGGGATTCGCGATGATGTTTGTTGCGACTCATCCGTCGCTCGATGAGCGCATCGCCCGGCTGGAACGATTCATCCCGGCGTAGTCATTATTGGGGGTTGCTCCGATCGTTCGGCTGTAAGCACAATTCTGAAAGGTGATCGCCACGGAATTTTTGCGAGATACGGCAGGTTGTTTTTCACAGTCAGTTCCCGGATTTCTTTCAACGTAAACGCGCGGCGAAATGACAGGGGCGCGTCGTGCGCGAACACGGCGCTGGCCGGGGCAAGCCGCGGGACGATCCATCGCGCCGCCATGTACGCCGGGAGACTTCGGCGAAGGTCCACCACGATGACGCCGGCGCGCGCGATCCGCCAGGCCCGCCACAAAAATTCGGCGATGCGTGCCTCCGGCAGATGATGGAGAAGCATCGTCGAGATCACAAAATCAAAACTTCCGTTGGAAAATTTCGTTTCGAAAAAATCGATCTGCGAGACGGCCGTTTCCCTGTGCGCCCCGAGCCGTTCCCTGGCCACGCGTACAGCATGGGGATGCGAGTCGATCCCAAGGATCGTGATGCCGAGATTGCGGCGGACGGCCCAACGCAGAATTTCATCATCGACGTCTCCGCCGCCGCAGCCGACGTCCAATATCGTAAACGATCCCAGACGGCGCTTCCTCGACATGGATTCGAGGGGACGAATGAGCGCCGACGCTCCGCCCAAATGCCGGTTCGTCCATTCAACCGCCGCAAATCCCGCGCGGTAATCATCCAGCGAAATGGATTCGGCCGGCCCGTCGATCAATTCCGCCTCGCGCAGGGCGCGCTTAAGCCACATACCGGCTGACCACCAGAGCCGCGTTCTTCGATCCGAACGCCAGCGTGTTGATGAGACACGCGTCGCACGATATCGCCCGGGCACGGCCCGGCACGTAGTCAAGGTCGCATCCATCGCCCGGCGCGGCGAGATTGATCGTCGGCGGCGCCACGCCATCCAAAATCGGAACAAGCGCGGCCGCCAGACCCGCGGCGCCGCTGGCCCCCTGCGGGTGGCCGATCATCGATTTGACTGAACTGCATGCAAGCCGCGACGACGACGGCCCGAACGCCTCTTTCACCGCCGCAGTTTCGATTACATCGTTCATGACCGTCGACGTGCCGTGCATCTGCACGTGTCCGATCTCGTCCGCCGCCAGTCCCGCATCCTCAAGCGCCAGCCGCATCGCGCGGGCGCTCTCATTCCCGTTTTCGAGTTTGACGCGGTGATACGATTCGCACGTGGCGCCAGTTCCGCGAATTTCCGCGTAAATGGTCGCGCCGCGGGCCCGCGCAAGATCTTCTTTCTCCAGAACAAACATCCATGATCCCTCCGACAGCACAAACCCGTCGCGGCTTGCGTCAAACGGCCGGGACGCCTTTTCGGGTTCGTCATTCCACCGCGACGCCAGAACGCGCATGACGTCAAATCCCGCCACGATGCCGGGCGTCACCGTGGCATCCACACCGCCCGTCAGAACCCGGTCCAGCCTGCCGCGGCGGATATGCTCCAGGGCGTAGCCGATCGCGTCGCTCGAACTTGTGCAACCGTCCGACACGACATGCGACAGGCCATGCAGGCCGAAATAGATGGACAGTTCACTGCTCAGATTTCCCGTCGTGGAGCTGGGTATATTATATATGGAGAGGCGATCGGCATCCGCATGCCCGCCGGCTCTGCCGAAAAAAATGGCGTACTGCCGTTCCGAAAATTCGGCCGCGCCGCCGCCGCTTCCGATGCACACTCCAAACCGCCGACTCTCCTCCATGCCCATTCGGGCGGTCGCACGACCATCCCCCAACTTCAGCAGTCCCGCGTCCGTCAGCGCCTCCGTCGAAGCCGCGATGGACAGAGGCACGGCACGGCTCACATGACGAAGGTCGCGATCCGAATCGGGCAGAAACCGTTTGAGATCCAGATCGAGAATTTGTCCGGCAATTTGAGTTTTGAGCGGCGAAGGATCAAACAGGCGAATCCGCCGGATGCCGCTCTGTCCGGCCGCAAGCGCCCGGCGAAACGCCCCCCATCCGGTCGCGTTTGGCGACACGACACCCACTCCCGTAATGACTGCGCGATTCACCCGCGCAACCTATCTCAGCCGGATTGGACGGGCAAGCAATCAGGCCGCCGGTTGCGCCAGGCGGCCCGGCGCGATATAGTTTAATCATGCAGGACGGGAAGAAGGAAAAGGCCTCGGAAGAATTAGCCAGGGAGTATTTCGAGAAAGCCTATCAATACCAGATGGCCGGAAAGCTCAAACACGCCGCCCGCTGTTACCGGCGGTCGATCGAACTGCATCCGACCGCCGAGGCGCAC
>JAHFCY010000023.1 GCA_023249255.1 Candidatus Lindowiibacteriota bacterium
TATCGCCGATGCATGTGTAGTCTCGCCGGCTTTTGAGGGATCCGATGTCGCCATGACCACATCGCCCGTATTGATGCCCACCCGGATGGACAAATGGATGTTGTGATAGGCCATGTCGCGGACGGTTTTCTGCATCTCAATACCTGCCGATACCGCATCCAGCGCCGCTTCCGCCGCGGGGCCGTCAAAGAGTCCCATGATCGCGTCCCCGATGAATTTGTCGATCGATCCCCGGTGATTCTGGACGATGTTCGTCATGTGATCGAAATATTCGTTCAACATCCGCACGATGGCCGCGGGTTCCAGTCCTTCGGACAATGGAGTAAAGGCACAGATGTCGGTGAAGATGACGGTCACCCGTTTTTTTTGCGCGATGACGCCGGACGCTCCCAGTTCCGCTCGGCGGTGGGCCTCTTTCCAGGCGCTTTCGGAAACATAGGGAGATAACTCCTGTTTGGCGCGCAATCCCCGGACCATCTGGTTGAAAGTTTGAGCCAGCCGGCCAAGTTCGTCTTTTCGGGTCTCCGGCACATGGATATTCATTTCGCCGCTCTCGACTTTTTCCATCCCGTGGATCACGCTGTACACCGGCCGGGTGAAAAAGTAAGCCATGAGAATGGAGATACAGATACCGGTGGCGGCGAGAATGGTTCCGAAGATGAGGACATCCCGCCGGATATTCTGAATGAGGACGGCAATCCAATTTTCATAGCCGACCACCAAACTCCCGATGTTTCGGGCGCCTGACCCTCCCGGTCCCTCTATTCCCGTAATCGTCACCGGCTGTTCCACGGAAAGGGCGCGCGTGGGGTCCGCGTGCGGCCTCAGGAAAAAGTCGATCTGTCCGCCGTCGGAAGATTTGAAGAGGACGTAAAGGATATCCGGATCACGCGCCATCAGGGCGTCGATCTGCTCCTTGGTGGCGTCGCGTCGAATGATTTTTCGGGATAAAAAATCCGGCGCATGGTTCAATCCCATGATACTGCTGACCGCGAGAGTCCGAGCTTGAAAACTGGCGACGTGCGCCTGTTTCAGCGCTCGATATTCCTGGATTCCGTAGGTCGTCACCACGCAGCCGACCAGAATAACGGTGAAGACGGCGAGCTGACCCCAGAAGGGAAGCCGGAGACTCACTTCAGCATCTCCTCCGCCGCCAGCGCGGACTGGGCCAGATTCTCGTAGATATGAATGTCGGCGCGGACATAGGATCCTTCCCGGCCGCATTTTTCCAGTCCCTTCATGACCTGATCCCCGGCGGTGTCCGAGCGGATATCGAGAAGCGCGTCCATCAAAAGCTGGGCCAGTTTCTCGCGCTCCTTCACGAAATCCTCCAGAAACGCCAGCCCCGATCCGGGAATGTCCGCGCTGATCGCGAGGCTCGTCAGCTGATCCAGCTTGTCCGGGTCTGTATTGAATACATCATGGCCGGCATTCGAACCGTCCTGCGACGCATAGACGGCGCCCGCGTGAACTTTCCGGTCGTAGACGTCCCAGACTACTTGATGATGGTCGCCGGAAAACGCGGGAATGTAATCGGACGCGGAAAGCCCGGCGGCCCGCAGCATCAAGGACGGAAATAGAAATCCGGATGCGGATTCCTTGTCGACGAACGCGATCCGTTTGCCGCGCAGGTCGGCAAGAGAGAGAAATCCCCCGTCCTTGCGGGTGATAATCGCGCTCCGGTAGGTCGACCGGCCCCGGATCACCTCAATGAGCACCATGCGATAGGGCGCGATCTTGACGGCCCGGACGTATTGGAGCGGGCCGACGATCACGACATCGAATTCTTTTTTCTGCATTTTGGTCAGGAGGTCCGTGTAGCCGTCGGCGAATACCATTTCGACCGGGCAGCCCAATTTCTGTTCAAGGTAATTGAGCCACGGGCAGTATTCGCGGTAGGTTCTCAATGAATTCAGGCCCGACGGCCCGCCGATCAAGATGGGATGGATCCTCGACCGTTCCAGGATTTTGTATTCCGGTTGGTCCACCGGAGTACCTGTCAGGCCGCAGCCAGTCAAAAGAAAAATAAGAGGGAACAGAAAATAACCCCGCCTCACGGAAGAATCACCAGGACTTCAGTTCGGCGCGGTAACGCGCAATTTCCTCCTCGGCCGCTTTTTGGGCGGCCGACAGAGCCTGTTCTGCGGAATATTTGTCGTCGAGGAATGGGCGGAACGCCATGTCCTGGAGGGGCCGCCAGACGGCATAGAGTTCCGGGTCGGTCGGCATCGCCACCCCGACGGACGCTTGGTCGGCGAACGCCAGGAGATGTTTATTTTTCAAAATCACCGGGTCCTCATAAATCGATTTCAGGCTTGGAATTCTCGCCGTCTCGATTGCGAACCGGCGTTGTCCCGCCGCGCGGCCCAAATACCGGATCAGATCGCGCGAGATCGGCCTGTCGCCCTTGCCCGTCAGAAATATCGCTTTCACGCCGATCAGCGGCGGCGCATACCGCCCGTTCGGCATTTTCGGCAGACGCGTGACGGCGAAATCTATTTTTGATTCCAGAAACTTCGGAATGTCCCATGGGCCGCCCAGATAATAGGCGGCCTTCCCCGATACAAACAATTCCGCCGCCCGCGTCTGCCGGCCGGTGGAACGAGGCGGGACGATCAGGTATTCATCCTGAAACGCTTTGACGGATTTCAGCCATCGGATTTTGTCCGGCGAGTTAAGCATCGGCGATCCGTCCTCGCGAAGCAGGGGTTCCCCCGCAGCCAGGAGCCAGGGCATGTTGAGATAGGGACTGGTCAGATCGTAAACAAGACCCCATTCGTCCCGATCGGGATGCGTCAGGCTTTGGGAGGATTTGATCCAGTCCGAAAACTTCGCGGGAACCGATTTCACAAGGTTCCGGTTGTAAAAAAGCGCGATGCATTCGTAGGAAATCGGAAGTGCGTAAAGGTGGTCTTTGTATTTGACGGCTTCGTAAGTATACGAAAGAAATTCATCAGGGGATTCGATCGGAAGATTGTCGATCGGGAGGATTAAATTTTTTTCGGCGAAATTGCCTATCCAGTCGTTGATTCCTGTGAAAACATCCGGCCCGTTCCCGCCCCCGCCCCTCCGGAGCGCGTCCTCGATTTGCCTGGCAAAGGTATCAAATGCAAGCGCGGTCAACTCGACCCGAACTCCGGGATGCCCCTTTTCAAAATCGGCAACTTCGTTTCTTAATATCTCTAACTCCCGACCCTCCCAGTGAGTCCACAACTGGATGGGCGCCACGCCGCGAGATTCCGGCGTCCCGCATCCGGCCGATATCGCGGCCAGCCACATCAATAGGCCGGCCGGCCACCACCGTCCCCGCCTGCCGATCAAAATGTCCCGCACAAACTCCCTTGTATCAAACGCCGTCCCGCGTATCAACTTTTATCGAGTCAATGGGGACGGCGATGGGGCAAATCAGCGAAGTTTAGCCACGTGCCCCTGCTGGCCATTCGGAACGGATGGCGACTTGGGTGGTGGAAACCACGGATGAATCCAATATACGATGATTATCGACTGCGGTTGAAAGCGGTCGATTCGACCTGTCTGAGACGTCTCAAACAGTTGGATGCTTCAGCTGAATGTTCCGGCTTTGAAAAATCACCCTTCAACCCCAAATCTGTATCCTGAGCTTTGCCCCTATCTTTGATTGGATACGGTCATGCAAAATCAAAATTCCTAACATTTAACGCAGACATTTTTTGATGAAATCCAGATCCTGCACATCCTTCGGTTCTTTCCGCGCACGAATCGCGATCTCTTTCATGGTTTTGAGATGGTTCAGGCTGGCTACCTTGATGATTGTGGTCCTGTCGAGCTTTTTGTTTGTGGCGGAGGCAAGGAGGTCGGATGCTTTCAGAGGGAAATCCATCAGGATATCTATTTTTAATTCAATATCCGGATTCCAGAAAAAAACAGTGTCCGGTTCGTCCATTAAGATCTTCGAGGCGGCAATGTTGATGTTGTCGAGCCAGCTCAGAGGCCGACGCCGCTTGTCGAGTCTGGACACGTAAAAACATCCGGCCCCGTGCATCGCGCCAACCAGCAATTTTGCCGCTTCCAGGTTCTCCGGACGGACGGCCACCAGATCACAGTCGAACGTCACTCGCTCGGACCCGAACAAGATCAGCGCCAGACCGCCGACCAGGACCGGTTCGAACCCGGCCGCGCGAAGGTTCCTGACGACCTTGATCAGCTTTCGGCTTTCCGGCATCAATCCCGCATTCATGATGAACCATTCACCCGCTTTAGATGCCAAACCAGCCGGACGTGGCGGAAATTTCGGTTCAAAAGGTCGATCGGTTCGCGACGGGCGGCAATCTTCGGCGCCGCACGGATAATCCCTTTCTGAATTTCCTCGTGACTTTTGCGCGCCGCGCGAAGCAGGGCTTCAAAAACCCGGCGCGCGGCGATGCGATTCCGAATCGAAACGGGTTTGGCCGAATCCGCCGGACCGATGTACGTGAATCTCACCTTGCCGCCATCCCGGCGCGCCAAGTACGCATACCGGCGGGCCCGCAAAGTCTTTTCGGAAATACTGCCCCTGGGCAGGGCATTGATGGCTTTCCGATACCGCACAATCAGTCCGGCCAACCGGTCATATTCCCGCTCAAGCAGGTTCATGGCTGTGTCCCTCCCAATGGGTTCATTACCTAACAAATTATATTATATTAGTTAACCATCTGTCAAATACCGTACCGTCTGAGACGTCCCAGACAGTCGGGCTAAAAAAAGGTGATTTCCCAAATGGAAACCCCCCATTCTGTGGCGCGTTTTTTGCAGTTCACGCGCAGGAATTTCGCGGTCAGGGGTCCGGAAAAATTTATTTTTTTATCGTATTCCGCCCGGCCGGAAGAAATATCGGCAACCGTTTGCCAATCCACCTTGTTCATGGATACATCGATGGAATATTCCCGGGCGATAGCCGTCTCCCAGAAAATCGACACGCCGTTCAAGGTTCGCGGCTTATCAAACTGGATGATCAACCACTGGTTGTCGCTCCATGCGGAACTCCACCGTGTGTTTCTCCTGCCGTCCATCGCCATCTCAGCCGGAAATGCGTCTTCTTGAGATGAGGCAAATGCCTTCAGAGTATCTTTGAGAGTATCTTTCGAGGGTATCAGAGACATCGCCTTCGTCGCACGGTCCACCTGGCCGCCGGCGCCCGGGAATTTCTGGATGACGGTTTGAAATTCCGTCTTTGCTTTTTCATATTCTTTTTTCGCCAGATGGGATTCCCCGATCAGATAATGAATTTCGGCATGCAGTCCCCAATCTTCGACCGGAACTTTCTGCGACATCTCCCAAAGAACTTCCTGGCCTTCCGATACCCGGCCGAGATCAATCAGGGTCTTCGCTTCCGCCGCTTTCGACCAGCGAGCATCGATCGATGCCGGATAATACTCCACGACGGCTCGATACGCGGCCATTTTTTTATCTCCGGGAGGCAGATCATCCGCATAGCGTTTTTGTTCCACCGCCGAATTCATGCGTGGGATGCTGATTTTAACGCGTCCTTTTTTTGGCGGCGCGGGCGTCGACAGGGACGGCGCCGGCCCGGGAGCGGGACTGGACGCATCGTTTGATGGAGTAGGTATCGGCGGCTCCCGTTCAGGCGCTTTGGCGACCTCCGGGGTTCGGTATATCTGAGAAAGGCCTTGAGAAGTGTCCGCAGGAGGCGGGGGTTCACCCAACTGCGTCGTAATCTCCGTGAGTTGATGATGGATGCGCGGCAGATATAAGCTAAGAACAACCGCGATTAAAATGATGGAACCCGCGGTGCTTCCTCTCCAAACCCATTTGTAAATGAGAGAACGCTTTTTTCTCCCCACCCGGTACAGTGAAATTTTATCCGCTATGCCTTTGAATCGTTTGGTGCCCGTATATTCGTATGGGACCTCACCTTTGGTCATGGACAGGCGAGTCGCTTCGGTGAAAACAATCTCGTTCTTGCCGGCGACCTTCTCCAACCTGGCGACCAGGTTGACGGAATCGCCGAAAATGTCGGCGCCATCCTCTTTCACAACCACCTCGCCCGTATTGATGGCGATCTTGATGTAAAACGCCTTTTCCGGAAATTCCTTGTTGAGACTCGATAAACTGGCCTGAATTTCGACGCCGGATTTCAACGCGTCAGTCGAACTCTTAAACGTCAGAAGATACGCGTCCCCGATATTCTTGACGATGGTTCCGCCGTGGGAGCTTATCGCCCCGGTTACGAGATCCTTGAAGGTTTGTTGAAGTTTGGAAATCTCCTCCCGCGACATTCTGGCAACCATGTCCGTGTACCCGCAAATGTCCACCAGCATGATGGCAAGGTAATCGCTCTTTATGTTCGACATGGGGCCATTATACTAAGAAAAGACAATAGACAACACATTTAGCCACGTGACCCTGCTGGCCATTCGGAACGGATGGCGACTTGGGTGGAGGAGGCGGCTCGAAGGCTCACTGCTGTCCGGTTAAGAAAATCGGAAGGATAACTGGCCGAGCATTTGTTTTGAGCAGCGTTCTTTCGGAACGTCATTCCAGATAGAATCCAATGACTTGCAGGAGAAGAGAGCGACCGTCAGAGCCGCCATAATTGCAGGAATTCCCCAACCCAGTCGAGCCTGAAACTTCACGAGGGTTATCAAGAGACACTCCTCGGGAGGGACTCGAACCCCCGACCCGGCGGTTACGTTCTGACTCCGCTTTCACGGAGAGTCGGACTTTCTCTTTACCCTTCTACTTGTGGCAGATAGGGTAGCGGGTGTAAAGTCTCTGCACTTGCCCTCCCGCCTGCGGCGGGATGCTAGCTCAGGATTGCCTTGGCCGGATCCGACTTTAGGTTTCCCTGACTTAGCCCGCTTGTCATCCCGGTATTTCGACCGGGAGCTGCTAATTCGGCATGAATTTCTCTCATGCCTTCGGCACAGCCGCCTGCTCTACCGACTGAGCTACCGAGGAATACTGTAAAAGAACAAATAAGACGTACCGCAATGTCTTTTAGCCTTCATATTCTGTCAAGACGCGACGGCGTCGATTTTGTCCGCAAGATCAAAATCCTTCGCGGTCAACGCGCCGGCGCTGTGCGTGGAAATCGAAATCTCGACGCGTTTGTACGCGAAGATTCGCGCGTCCGGATGATGGTCCAACTCTTGTGCAATCGGCACGATTCGCCGGATGAATTCGACCGCCTCCACGAATCCTTTCAGAACAAATGTTTTTTTGATTGCGATGCCGTCCCGCGTCCATCCGGTCAGTGACCTCAGTCGCGTCTCGATTTCCGCGTCCGACAGTTTGCCGTTCATCCCTGCTCCTGTCCGGCTCTCATGTCCTGGCGGTTCAGGATCGCGCGGGTCACGGTCATCGCGTCCATGTACTCAAGCGATCCGCCGACAGGGATGCCGGCGCTGATGCGCGTGATTTTCACCCCGCAGTCGCGGAGCTTGTCCATGAGATAGTGCGCCGTGACTTCTCCCTCGGCTGTCGGGACCGTGCCGAGGATGACTTCGCGGACCTGCCCGGCCTTGAGGCGCTCCCGCAGTTCTCCGATCCGAAGTTTGTCCGGTCCGATCCGCTGCATGGGCGACAGAAGTCCGCCGAGGACGTGATAGCGGCCTTTGAACATGCCGGTTTCCTCGACGGCCAGTAAATCCCGGATGTCGGCGACGACGAGAATGACGCCGGTGTCGCGGTTCGGATTTTTGCAGATCGCGCAGTCGTCTCCGTCCGCGATCGAAAAACAGGTCCGGCAGGTCTGCAGGCGGCGTTTGCCGTCCGTGAGAGCCGCCGCAAACACGTTGACGTCCTCCGGCGTCATCGAAAACAGGACGTGATGAGCCAGCCGCAGGGCGGTCTTGGGTCCGACCCCCGGCAGTTTGTTGAACTGTTCAGCGAGATGCGTCAGGAGTTTCATGCGTTCAGTGTACCTCGCCCGCAAATGAAATTTCAGCTCTCCTGCGGATCTCTGCGTCAACGATCAGCCCATTAATCATTGCTAAAGATTAGATGGAGGAGCGGGAAGTTGCAAGTTTGGAAAGTGCGGACAGCCGCGCGATCGACTGCGCCTGCTTGAGCGACATCGACAGCGGCTTTTCGACAAAGACATGCTTGCCGTGCGCCAGCGCCACCCCGGCCAGCCGGCCGTGAAAGGAACTTGGCGTTGCGATCACGACTGCGTCGCACGCGCCGTGGAATCGGGGATCAAAGCAATCGAAAGCAATCCGTACGTCCATTCGGCGTACTACAATATCGCCTTCCACCTTCTCGACGGAAATGAAACGGATCAAGCCTTGGATGTTTACAACCGTCTGATCGCCATCGCGCCCAACTACGCTCAGGTCCATCAGAATACGGGCTTGATCTATTACAAAATGTTCGGCAGTACGAATGATCGCAAGTATCTTTATCAATCGATCCTTGAATTCGAATGTGCCACGATTCTGGAAAACAGTTTTGAGAATCACACGAAACTCATTCAGCTCTATTCACACCTCCTCAACGACCTCCCGCGCGGGCAGTACCACAACCAGTATCAGTTGTGGGAGGCGGACGAGGACGCCTATTATTTACTCAGTCGCCTCTGGCGATCCAGTTATGCTCAACCAACCACACCGGAGCCGGAACGTCGTTCGCGTTTCGAAGAATGGGCGAAGGGGATGTATGACTACAGCAGCGAATACTGGCGATATCGTCTGCAGACAGCCAGGACGATGAACCGCCCCAATGACGAAATTCAATATATCCGCCATATGGGATCACGACGTGGTCTGTGGGATTAGCCGATTAGAACCCAGGGAGGCTTTGTCTGCTCCCCTGATTTGACTTGCGGACGAAGGTAATGTAATGTATTACCCGGGAGGTGGGGGCGTGCGGATTGCGGATTTTGAATGGGACGATGGCAACGTCCTGCACCTCCAGCTTGGACACGGCATTGATCCGGACGAAGCCGAGGAGGTATTTGCAGTCGCGCCGGTCTACAGGAAAACAAAATCGGGACATTATAAAGTTTTCGGAAGAACCTTGCGGGGTCGATTGCTCGTCATCGTGTTCGAAATGAAGCCCAAACGAAATGCCCGGCCCATCACGGGTTGGGACATGGATTTGGCCGAATCTCGCTATTACAGAAAGGGAAGGGGAAAATAACCCATGGCAGCCAGCGAGCGCAAACGCCGGACGAACTGGGCCGCATATCATGATCGGCGGCGACACAGTCTGACTGACCTGTCGGACGAACCCGTCGGATTTTCTCTGACGGAAGAATTGAAGCACGCCGTTCTTTCAGGCAAGCGGCGGCGAAGACTGAAAAACATTTCGATCAAACTCGATCCCGTCCATATCTTGGCCATTCAGAAGATCGCGACCATGAAGTCCATCCCGTATCAGACCTGCATCCGGCACTGGATCAGCGAATCCTTGAAACGCGAGTCCTCCGCACTGGCTTGTTGACATCCGACCGAAGGATTACTTCCAGCGGGGATCGGGCCGGGTGAGCGGGCTGCTCTTTCGGATGTACTGTTCCACCGCCGACCGAATGCGAATGTTCGTGTATTTTTTCGATTTGGCGTGGGAGAGGGCGGCATAATTGGCCCGCTCCAAAAGATAGTCGTTGACCGCAAGCCTGTACTGTCGCTGCGCCGCAACGGGTTCTCCGCGTTCGCCGCTCAACGTCACCGTTGGTGAATCTTCGGAAGTCACGGGCGGCGTGATTTTGATCTGCATGCCCGACACATAGAGAAATCGCTTTGGCTGGGCCGCTTCCTGAAAAAACGCCGCAAGATCCGCGCCGGTCATCTCAAGGACCACAAGTTCGTTATCGTAGGGCAATGCCTCCTCGATGATGCCGGAGGTAATGGCTCCCTTCGGAAAATTTCCGCAGAGGCCGGTCGGATTATAAACGCCGATGTCCGCCTCGGCGGCGGCGCGGGCGGCGTCCGCGACCACGTTTCCGAGTCCGCCCTCCTCCCACGGATAAACCCAGAGCAGGTTGTCCTTTGTTGCGCCAAAATCTTCGGTGCCATCCGGTTCGTCTTTCCGGAGAGCGTCGTAGTCGACGAACAAGGACGATGGACCGCCGTCATTCAACTGCGCCCGAAGCGCTCCTTCCGTGTCGAACGCGAGAAAGGTGTATGACCTTTCGCCGGGAGTCGGAACATACGTCCAAGGGCCGCCCCACGGGGATTCCGGTAAGCGGGTCAGTTTCATTTTTTGCAATAATTCCGGGAGGGTCGGAGGACGCCGGGAATCAATCAGGTCCCGGGCCTTTCTCAACCAAAGTGTGGCCGCGCGGCCCTGGGGGGTCGCCTCGTCGCCCATTCCGGATTCGTCCCACGCCTCGACCTGTCTTTCCGCAAAGTCTCCGGCGTGATCATTGACGACATGGGCGATCCGCGCTACATCGGGACGGGACGACCCCGCCGGAAGTTCGGCATACCAGGTGTTTCGGCTACCTGCGGGTTTTTCAAATTTGAATTCGCCTGACGATTCCCAGCGGACGATGACGCAATACACCTCGCCTTGGATGATTCCGGGGCCGGTGATCACCAAGGTTCCGGGTTGAAACTCAATCGTGTCGTTGGCGGAAATATCGAAAATTCTCTGGAGCCGGGAAATAAATTTGACCCGGCCAAGCGGCGGCGCGGGCGCGGAGTCGGAAATCTCAAGCGCGGCCGAAACACGCGGCGCCACCGTCCATGCATCGCCCTGCCTGCAGGCAAACCGCAATTCGATGCGGCCGGCCGGCCAGCTTTCCAAAACCCGCCAGAATCCATTATGCAAGGGATCGTCGGGCGCCCGCTCGGGATTCCAGATATGGCAAATGCCGTCGTTAAACATCACAAGGAATTTATAATCGTCTGCCGGATCAATCTGCGTGACCTCGATGCGCTCACCCGGCGAGGCTTTCCGGGATCGAAGATGAAACCCTGCCCGTCCGTCGCGCAGAAAATATCCGTCGACGACGCAGAGGTCGATAGCCGCCGATTCAACGCCCCGCTGGACGACTTTCAATCCGGCCCGCCCTTCCTCCGCTTCCTTTGGAATACGGCAAACCATCCGGAATTCATACGGGCGACCCCACGCCTCATGCGGCGCAATCCACTCGAGACGCCGGATGGTTCCACGCTGATTGAACTGAACTTCCACGTCTTGCGGAGAAATGGAGTTTTCCGTCGGAATGAGTTGTCGGACTCGAATTTCCGTCCACATTCCCGGAGAAACCATCGTCCGCGCATATTTGATCACGGGCGGCGCCGGTCGCGGAACGATCTGGATGGGAATGACGTCGTCTTCAACCCGTATCGCGGCCGCGCCATTTCGCAAATCGGGCGGCAGAAACACCGTATAGGTCCATGCCAATTCGGTCTCCGTGTGCAGGCTGTATTCGACACGAAGCGTCACATAGTCGTATTTTTTTCCTGCCTGCTCGATCCAGACTGTCGGCGTCCAGCGCCGGTGCGCGAAATGCCTCGGACTGGCCAATTCGATCGTCTGCCCGGGCATCCCCTCCGTCCGGTCCGCGGTCCATTTGTCGTGCGTCGGAGCATGCATTCGAAAGTCATTGAAATGGATGAGCGCGGTATCCAGTTCACTCACGCGGCGGCGGATGTCGTCCATGTCGGGATTCGTCCTGCTCTCGTTGGAATTTGTCGCGGCCCGCGGTCTTCGTATCGCCGCCATCCGATCGCAGTTGTTGAAATTTGCTTCGAAGGGAACCCCGCACCATCGGCGGTTGAAATCGGGATAGACTTGATAGACCGCGTCCGGATTTCTGTTGAATTCCCCGATCAACCCCGCAGCGTCGGTGTCAACCGGCCAGCCCATGTATTCGTCGAGTTGCAATTGCAGTTCGAGCCGACGCGCCGGGTTCAGCGATGTTGCCCCGCGCGTCAGGGCCTGTTCGGCCAATTCAAATTCCCCGAGGTACGTCAGGAGGTACGTCAGGTCGATCCAGCCGGCGGGAGCAGGCGGCGATCCCGCGAATGACGACAGATCAGCGGTCGAGTCGCCCGGCGGGATCATCGCCGCAGTCCGGTACGCCCACACGCGGGCGGACAGCCGCGTGATCACTGACGCATTGACCGATTCATCCTTCTCGATTGATTCGAGCAGAACGTCATGCAGGACTGCCATGTCTTGCGCGTGGGTCCGCGACGCTTTTCTCATGTGGTTTAGCACTCCTTGTACATCTCTCCCCATCGCTTTTGCGGAACGCGCAATGTCTCCGACGGCCGGATCGCGGAGGGACGAGAAAAGAAAGGCCACGGCGGCAATTCCCAGAAGAGGAATACGGGATTTCATTTGCCGAAGATTAGATGGAGAGGCTGGAAGTTGCAAGTTTGGAAAGCACGGAACGATGACTTCTCGCCCTCAGTCTCCCCCCGACTTCTGCCGATAAGTTGGTCAGGACTCTTGTCCGCTCGGACGTCCGGCCAATACGGGCCTGCGCGTTTGGTGTCCGCGACACCCGCGCCCAAGGCCTAAACTATATGGAGAGGTGGAATTGCTGTGGTCCTGCGAACGTTGCGTATGCATGGGTTTAAATCCTTTGCGGATCCCGTTGAGATCAATTTTACAGGGGCGGTGACGGGCATCATCGGTCCGAATGGATGCGGAAAATCGAACGTCGTCGATGCCGTGCGATTTGTCCTCGGCGAACAGAGCTTGAGGCTCCTGCGCGCCCGGAAAATAGACGATCTGATTTTCGCCGGCAATATCCGCCGGCCTGCCACGTCGATCGGCGAGGTCGCGCTGACGCTCGACAACTCCAAACGCTGGATCGACATCGATTATCCCGAAGTCGAAATCCGGCGGATGATCCAGCGCGACGGCGAGTCGAAATATTTCCTGAACGGCACGCTGGTCCGCCTCAAAGACATTCAGAAAATGTTCATGGACGTCGGCGTCAACAAAGGCCACTACTCCGTGATCGGCCAGAACCAGGTCCAGCTCATTGTCGCGGCTTCGCCGGAAGAGCGCCGGTTGTATTTCGAGGAAGCCGCCGGCGTGGTGTCGTACCGGCAGAGCAAGAAAGAAACGATGCGCCGGCTTGAGGAAGTCCAGAAAAATCTCGATCAGGCCGGCGTCTTCACGGCCGAATACGAATCCCGCATGCACGGCCTCAAAGTCCAGGTTGGCCGCGCGCAAAAATATCTCGAATATCAGACCGCCTATCGCCGGTTGTATCTCTTCAGCGCCTGGCGCCGCTGGCATCAGATCCGCGACGAAATGGAATCCATCGGCCGGCAGGCCGCGTCCCTGACTGTCGAACTTGAAACCCTTCAGACCGAATCCGGCGCGTTCACGGCGCGAGAGGCGGCCCTGGCGGAGGAACGCCAGCGGATGTCCGCGTCGATGGCCGAACTTGAATCGGCGCTTCAGGCGGCGGAGTTTTCGAGGGGAGAAAAAGACAAGCTCCTGGCGGCGGCGGACGAAAAACTCTATAATCTGCGCCGAAGCCTCAACGAAATCGATATCGCGCAGTCCCGTCTTCAGCGTTCTCTGTCCGAACTTCTGTCGGCTGACGGCGCGCCCGCCGCCGATTGGGCGGGGCAATTTGAATCTGCCAAACGCCGGATTGGCGTGAGTTTCGATCAGGCTGAGGCGAACTGCGAACGGATTCGCGCGGAACTTGCGTCGACGGAGAAGCGTCTTAGGGCCGAGGAAGACCGCATCGATAAAAGCCGGGATGACATCATCTCGGCGCATGAAGAAGCCGCCGCAATCGAATCGAAACTTGCGGCCTTCACCGCCGCGGCCGAGGAAAGTCGCGTCCGCATGGAACAGATTGCGGCGCAAACCGCGTCCGCCGAGGCCCGGATTGCCGCGCTCAAATCCGACCAGTCGGCCCGGTCCGACCGCCGGACGCAGTCGGGCGAAGCACAGACGAGCGCGGAACTGGCTGTCAAGGAGGCGGAACAGCGGATGGAGGAATCGCGCGAGCGGCTCAATCGCCTCCGGCGTGAAATGGCCGAAGCCGAAGGGCGATTCAGGTCGATCAGCGCGGCTGAGGACGCATACCAGGGATTTTCGACGAGCGTTCGGATGGTCCTCGAGCGCTTCAACAAACACGATGAATTTTTGGGCGCGGTCCGCGACCTCATGACGTTCGACGCGCCCTATGCCAAAGCCGTCGAGGCGGCGCTCGGTCCGAAACTTCAGCATCTCGTCGTCGAGCGCGGTGACACGGTCAAAGATATTTTGAAGGAAATAACGGGCGGCCTTCGAGGCCGCGTCACGTTCTGGGCTCTGGATCTTCTTCCGCCTCCCGTCGCCGCGCCGACCCTTGCGCCGATCCAAAACTCCATCGGCTGGGCCGTGTCGCTCCTGAAATTCGACGAGAAACTTCGCCGCCTCTTCGAAAATCTTCTCGGCCGCACGATTGTCGTCGAACACATGGAGGCGCTTCTGGCCGCGGCCAGGGTGGTCCACGGCGCAGCGATTGTCACGCTCGACGGCGCCTACTACCGCGCCGGAGCCATCACCGCCGGACCGACCGCGGGGGCGCTTCTACTCGGCCGGAAACGGGAATTATCCGACGCCGAACGCCGCGTGAAGGAACTGGCTGACCGGATCGCGTCGGAGGAGGATGCGTTCCAGCGCGCCTGTTCCGGGATGGCGGCGTGCCGGTCGGCCGCCGGGGCGGCCTTCGAGCGCTACAAGGAGGCGGACGGCGAGCATCTGCGCGTCTCGGCCGCCCTCGAATCTCTCGCCGGAGTCCTTCAGGAAAAAAAGCGGCTCCTTGAAATCGAGTCGAATCAGTTTTCGCTGAAAATGGGAGCGGTCTCCGAATGCCGCGCCCGCCACGCCGAAATTCAGGAATCGGGCGGCCTTGCGGTCGCGTCCGACCGGCAGATCCTCGATGATCTGCGCGGCCAGACCCAGACGCTTCGGGCCGAATCTGACAGCGCCGCCGAATCGCTGAGAGAGGTCCATGACCGCGACCGCGATCTTCGCCGGATCGAATCCGAACACACGGAATTGTCCACCCGCAGATCCGGTCTTGCCGCCGAAATCGAATCGGCGCAGGCGCGCATCGAACAGCTCCGGCAGGAACTGGCCGCCGCCGAACAGGAATCGGCCGCGCGGAAACACGCGCTGGCCGCCCGGCAGGCTGAACTCACGGCCGTCACAGCCGAATCGGAGGCCGCTCGCGCCAGAAGCGCGGAGATCATTCAGGCGTCACAAAAATATCGGGACGATCTGCATGGATTTGAACTGCGTCTCACCGCCCTCGGCGCCGAACGCCAAAACCTTCGCGAAAACGTGATGAATGAGCTTCAGACCGACATCGAAACACAAGAGGTCGAACCGCCCGCGCCGGAAGGGATTGATCTTTCGGCGCCGCAGTCATGGGTCGACCAGCTCAAGGAACTCCTGGGAAAAATGCAGAAGTTGGGCGCGGTGAATGTCAACGCGATCGACGAATTCAACGAAGTCTCGGGCAAACACACGGACCTGACCAGACAGATCGAGGACCTGACGCAGGCCCGCGAGAACCTCAAGGACGCGCTCCGGAAAACCGACCGGATCTGCCGCGAACGATTCGCCGATGTGTTTCAGCGCGTGGCCGGGTATTTTCAGGAGGTCACCAAAAAACTCTTTCTCGGCGGCGAAGGCAAACTCATCCTCACGCAATCCGAGGACATGATGGAAAGCGGCGTCGACATCCAGCTTCGCCCGCCCGGAAAAGGATTCACGTCATTGGCCTCCCGGTCCGGCGGCGAACAGGCGCTGGCGGGGTTGTGCCTCCTCTTTGCGCTGTTCATGGAAAAACCTTCGCCCTTCTGTTTCCTCGACGAGGTCGACGCCGCGCTGGACGACGTCAACGTCGGCCGTCTGATCCGCCTGATCGAGGAATTTTCGAACCGGATTCAGTTCGTGATCGTCACCCACAACAAAATCAGCATGCAGGCGTCGGGCAGTCTGTTTGGCGCCACCATGGAGGAGGCGGGCATCACAAAACTCATTTCCGTCCGGATGAAACAGGCGCAGGAATCCGTGCTCGCCGCCGCGTCGTGAACCGCAGAATCCTCCGGAGCGTTGACGCCCCGTGAATTTTTTTCATCAGTGGCTCCAGGATCCGCATGCCCTGATCAAAAGAATGCTTCGGGTCAGCGGCTGGCTTTTCGCCGTCCTCGTCGTGCTCATGTTCATGAAATACGCGCACGACCGGCGCAAAAAGGAGGAGGCCGAGCGGACGGAGGCGGCCAAACAGGAAGCCGCGGCGAAACAAGTGAAGGAGGAGGTCAATTGGGAGGAGAGGCTTCTCACGATCGTTCCGAAACAGGAGGACCTCCTGGCGCCCAACGTCATCCCCCAGATTCTGATCCCGCCGCTTTATACAAAAATTGAGGTTCCCCGATCGCTGGAGTTCGAACGCACGAAACTGTATTCCGCCGCGTACGAACTGCGCCCGACGGCTCCCGCCCAGATGTGGAGCGTTTCATCCGCCGCCGCCGCTTCGCCGATCAACACCTCCACGTCGATCCACACGGATATCCCCGCGCTCGCGCCGCCCCTCTCGTCCGAAGCCTCCAAACCGCGCGCGCCCAAACCCTACCGCGGCCTCAACCAGACCTACATTCTCCTGCCGTAATCCACCGGGTTGTCCGTGTTCCGCCGCCTGCCGCAGGCGGTCGTCAGGGCAGGGTTGACAGGCCAAAGTGGGTGAGAGAGAAACAACGCGTGCGTTTCTTCGCAATTTTTGGAGTGTTGGTGTGTATCCTGTTCATGTGGCCGCCCGGACTTTTCGGCGAATCCATTTTGGGTCCTGCGGCGATGGAAGTCGGGGAATACCGCGTGGGGCTCGGCGATGTTCTGCGGATCCGCCTCTATGACGGAAAGGAAAGCGTCGAGCGGGTAGTGCGCGTCCGCCCTGACGGCAAAATCAGTTTCGATCTCGTCAATTCCGTCCAGGTGCAGGATTTCACGCCGACGCAGATTGGCGAGGTCATCAAACTGCGTCTCGCAAAATTCTACAAACATCCCGAAGTCACCGTTTTTGTCGATGAATTCGCCAGCCAGAAAGTTCTCGTCATCGGCAACGTCAATTCGCCCGGCACATACGCGCTCATGGGCGAAGACCGCGTGCTCGACCTTCTGGCCCGGGCCGGCTGGATTTCCACGCCGGCTGTCGACGGTGCCGATCAGGTGGTCCTGCTTCGCGACGGCGCCCGGGAAACACTCTCGCTGTCCCGGATGCTCAATCAGGCCAAACTCGACCAGAACCGGATCCTTCGCCGCGGCGACATCATCTACGTCGTGGCGTCCGGCGAAAAGGGCATGGTCCGCGTTCAGGGTGAATTCAAGTCGCCCGGGAAGGTCGCCATCGAGCGCGAACCGATGTGGGTCACCGACGCCATCACGGCCGCCGGCGGATTCACGGCCGACGCTGAACCGTCGAAAGCGTTTATCGTCCGGTCGGACGGCACGCGCGTGTCGGTTGATCTGTCCGAAGTTCTCGACGGCCGCAAGTCGCCCGCCGACGCGCCGGCCCTGCATGACGGCGATCTGTTTTTCGTCCCCCAGCGGATGTCGCTTCGCGTTTTTGTCCTCGGCATGGTCCGCGCGCCCGGCGAGTACATGTTGCCGGCCGGCAGCCATGTTCTCGCGGCCATCTCCCGCGCGGGATATCATCTGCCCGGCGCGGTTCTTGACGGCACCCGCGTCGTCCGCATCTCGCCTTCCGGCCAGACCCAGGTTTTTCAGGTCGCGCTCGACCGCCTCCTGCATGACCGGCAGTTCCAGCAGGATATCGCGCTTGCCGACGGCGACGTCGTTTACGTGCCCAAAAGCGTGATGTCCAACATCGGCGATTTCTGGGAAAGACTCTGGCCGCTCGTCCGCGTGAACATTCAAAATATTCAACAGCCGCCGCCGGCTCTCGAACAGCGCCGCTGATCGAATGAAATCCCGGCGTCTCTTTTCGGCCTGCGCGATGGTGGCCGTCCTCGCCGCCGTGGGCGCCGCCCTCTGGACAGGCGCGCCGGCCCTTGATCAGCATTTGTCGCCGCTGTGGCTGATGCCGGAGGATTCGTGGGTCGAAAAACCGGCGTCACGCATTACCCTCACGCTGACCGGCGCCGATATGCAACTTCTGCAGCCTCTTGCCAAAAAAATCCGATCGCTTCTGGCCCCGTTCGACGGTCAGGTCCGCGCGACCGAACAGGATTCACCATCACTCAAAATCGAACTCGTCGCCACCGTGCCGCCGCCCGCGGTCTTGCCGCTCCACGAACTGGCGAAGGAAACGGTTGATCGGTATCAGGATTCCATCGCCCTGGCGTTCAGACCCGCGCGCGTCCGTTCCGTCGTCCGCCGGCACACCTCCCGTCCCGCGCATCTCCCGTCTCGCGCGTCCTCCGAGACTGCCGCGACTCGTGACATTCGCCGCCGGCAGGATGTCCTCGCCAAATCCATTCGGCAGGCCGCCGCCGATCACTCCCGCCTCATGACCGCCCGCCGGCAGTACCGCCATCCGGACGAACTTCTGAAAAATGATCCCGAGGCGCGGGAACTTAAACAAAAACTGGTTGACCTTGAAATGACGCTGGCCGAAGTCATCGACCAATACACGCCGGCCCACCCCCGCACGCGGCAAATCCAAAGCGACATTGCGGCGGTTCGGAGCGCGCTCGACCGGCGTGTGACGGTCGCCGAACAGGAGGAACAGCTTCGATATGAACGGCAACAGACGGACCTGCTGAACCGCAAGCGTCTCCTCGATCGTGACGAGAAAAAACTCCGCCGCGCGCCAACGCCCGCCGAACCAGCCCACACGGAGGAATCCGAACCGCCCGCGCCGGCCGTTTCAGAATCAGCCGCCGGTTCCGCTCCCGCAATCGTCATGGAGTGGCTTGTAGCGGAAGCGTCCATGCGGGAGCTGAAGACGGTGAAAAAACTGAACATCCCGAATGTGGCCATCGTCATCACCGCACTTCTGTCGCTGTCGCTTCTCGTTGGGTATGCCCTCGGCGTGTTTGGATTTTCCTCCGCTTCGCCCCGGGCGATGAGCGCAACACCTCCGTCGGGTGGCCCACCGGTGTCGCTTGCGAAATCTCCGCCGGTTTCCCCCGTTGCGTCTGATCTGCCGGCCGCAGGCGAGAACCCGCCGACTGCTCCGGTCAGCCGGCCGCCGGCCAGAATCAGAAGCCCTTTGCCGGCCGTGCCGCCGCCCGCGCCGCCGGAGCCTGAAAAAGTTCTGGACGAAAAAGACATTCCGGGCCGGAATTGGCGCTCTCTTCAAAATTTGCCGGCCGTCGAAAAAAGGCTCTACACGGTTTTCGCGCCGACGTCGCCCTCGGCCGACCTGTTCACCCAGATGGCTGACCCCCTGCTGTCGAGCATTCCCGCCGCCTCCGTCTCGCCGATCGTCGCCGTCTCGTCCGTTCGCAGCGGCGCGGGCGTGTCCGTCTTCGCGGCCAATCTCGCCGTGTCGCTCGCGGCCCGCCGGCCTGTCGTTCTCGTTGATCTGCATCCGACCGCGCCGATCCTTCATGAATTTTTTTCGATGAAACCTTCGGAGCTGGATTCGGTGTCGCCGGCGCCCTGGAAACAGACGATGGTGGCGACGCCGATTGACCAATTGTCTCTTCTTCCCATGTTTTATCCGCACACGGAAAAGGAGACCAGGGACCTCAAACTCAAAAAACGCCTGCCTGCATTCGCCAAAGAGCTTCCGGCCGGGAGCCTCATCCTCATCGATATTGCCCCCATCAGCCGAAGCGACCTCTTCGAAGACGTTGCCGAAGTGTGCGACGTATTTCTGCTGATGCTGGGCCCGGATCCCACGCTGGCCTCGGCAAAATCTCCATTGAAACAACTGTCCAAAGCCATGGGCAAAAAACCCATCTTGCGGATCACCCGCACCGCCGATGACATGCCGGACGCCCTCCGGTCCAACCCGCCCGCCGCGTATGAATTTGCCGCCCGGCCGTCCTGACGCGCTGCGCTTGCGCGGCCGCGAATTTGACCACCTACTTGCGGGTCTCCTCTCCATATATATATACTGGCTTCGGAAGGCATGGATAAGCTGTATTACACAATCCGGCAGGTGAGCGATGCGGTGGGTGAGCGTCCCCACGTGATCCGGTATTGGGAAAAAATATTTCCCCTGCGTCCGGCCAAAACCCGGACGGGCCAGCGGAGGTACCGTTCGGAAGATCTGGTCCTGTTGCAGGGAATCCGGCGGATGTTGCGCGAAGAGGGATTGACGGTCGATGGCGCGAAGCGGAAAATCGAACGCCGTCGCCGGATTGCCGAACAGGCGGATTCGTTGTCCGCCGTCCGGCATGACCTTCAGCAGGCGCTGGATATTCTTCAAGGAAAAACCGGGGTGTAGCGCAACTTGGTAGCGCACACGCATGGGGTGCGTGTGGTTGTGAGTTCGAATCTCACCACCCCGAATAGATGGATGGATTCGCATACGAGAAAGGCCGGCTGATGGCGATTGAACTGAACGCGGGGGATACCCTCTGCAAGGAAGGCGACATCGCGAACGAGATGTACATCCTGGTCGACGGCGCCCTTGAGATCTTTCGCCGTGACAAGCGCGGCCGCGACAAGAAAATTTCCGAAATCGCCGCGAAAAATTCGATTTTCGGCGAGGTCGGCGCCATTTTGAAACAGCCGCGGTCTGCCACCATCCGCGCCAAACAACACACCGTTCTTCAGGCGATCGACGTCCGCAAGAAGGCGCTGGATGAAACCATCCTTTCCCAGCCGAGGCTGGGGCTGTCGATCTCTTTCAATCTCGCGCGCTACATCAAGGAAACCAATGACCGGCTTTCACAGTACACGCAGTTCTTGAACGAAATCCGAAAATTGTCCGATGAATATCTGCTTTTCTACTATCAGAAATCAAAAGCCTGCGGCGAGCTCTACGACCAGACGCATTTTGCGTGGGCCAAGACCATTTACGACAAGGCCAAATCGCACATGTGCTACGGCATGGGCGAGGGCGTCGCTGGCGGGAAAGACATCATGTCCAGCGGCCCCCCGCCTCCCCCGCCTCCCCCGACGTCCGAGAATGCGGCCGGGATCGCCGGCGGCCGCCAGTTCCAGCCCGGAGAGATTCTCTGCAAGGAGGGAGACGAAGGCCGCGAAATTTTTATTCTGCAGACCGGAACTCTGGAAGTGCAGGTCGGCGGCCGAAAGGTGGCGGAGATCAAGGACAAGGGGGCGGTGATCGGCGAGATCGCGGTGCTGTCCGGCTACGCCTCCAGAACCTTCGAAAAGCGGACCGCGACCATCATGGCCCGCGACGCCGCCACCGTCATCGTCATCGACGGCACAAAACTCGAAGCCGTCATCACGGCCAATCCCCAGCTCATTCTCTTCGTCACCAAAGTCCTCTCGGAGCGTCTGCCCGGCACCAACAATTCCCTTCTGCAAGTCGACGAGCAGATTAAAAAATACATGGCCCTCCTCGACTCCACCGGCGTCACAACCATGACCCTCATCAACGCCTATGAACTTCTGCGCACGAACCTGAAAAGCAGCGCCAGCGACAAGCCGCAAGCCGAGGGTTGGGAGACCGAAGTCGACTCCCGCTTGAACGACATGAAGGAAAAAGCCCGTTCCATCAACGACCAGTACGCCGAACTTGTGAAAAAATAGTCTCTCACGTCCCGCCTGTTGCAATTTATCCCTGTCCCAAAATCATCCGGATGCTTGACATTTTTTTTTTCCATCTGGTATCGTGGAGGGCGTGACTGAGAGACTGAAATTGCCGGTCATAACACTTGTGATGGCGGGGGCGATGCTGGTTTCTTCCATTGGAGTCGATCCGGCATTCGCGACGCACCGGATATCCGAGACCATGTTTCCGAGTGGTATTGGTGGAGGACTTGAATTTCGGTGGGATACATGCGTTGAGAATCCGCCATCCCCAGACGGCGAGCATTGCGCAAATATTTTGTCCATTGACGGACGGCCGTGGGCTGCGGCAAACTTTATAGTGGGACCTGCGGCCCAGCCGGTCTATGAATTTGAAGTGCCGGGAATTCTGCTGGCCGGCTCATGGAAATTTGATTTATACGACGAGTACGCCGGCCGCCAG
>JAHFCY010000153.1 GCA_023249255.1 Candidatus Lindowiibacteriota bacterium
GCGAATGTCGTGGATTCCGAATCCGGTCAGCATGAAGGGCGATACTTTGTATTCCAGTAAAGCGCCACCATCAAGTTGATAAACCGTCTGCAGGACGCCAAGACCCGTGTCGGAGGCGGTCAAGGTAAAGGGAGTGGCGGAAGCGACAAAAACGGCACCTGCGCTCACAAATGCCGGAGCGCCTTTGACGATCTGCGTCACCGGCGGCACCGTGTCGGCAGGAACGTCGTCGATCATTTCGAGGTAGACGATTTTGATAGCCTCGGTATTTCCGGCGTTGTCGCCGCTTCGGAAGCGGACCGTGTGAGGGCCTTTCGACGATATCGGAACGACGGTACCGTTTGTAAATGACGCCGTATCGACCGAAAACTCGGTGGCCGCCACCCCGGCCAAATTATCCGTCGCGGTGAGGCGCACGGTGGTGGCCGACTTGATGCGCACCGGAACCTGGCCATCGTTGAAGCCCTCAAAAGTGACTGCTGTCACGGGCGGGACACGGTCGACGAAACAGGCGCGACTTTGAGAAATTGTGTGAAACGCCTGATCCTTGGCGGTCAAGGTGAGCGTCACTGTGTCGACCAGTGTATCGGACGTGATTTCGCCCAAAACGGCGTTCAACACGGGTTGGGATCCCCGGAAGAAACGGGTCGAACTCAAGTTCGCGACACGAAGTTCAAATTCCAAAAGATTCGGGTCCTGAACGCTGCCGGTGATTTCCGCGGGGCTTCTCACAGCCTGCCGGTCTTTCGGAAAATCGAAGGCGATCGCGGGCGGCTGGTTGTCGACGTCGATGGTGACGGAGGATGTTGCCCGGTTTCCGGCGAGGTCTTCGCCGGTGACGGAGACGGTAAATCGACCGTCCTCTTTCGAACTATCCCAAACGGCAAGAGGATGTCCACTTGACGCGGATGTGAGCGCCGACGTTTCGAACACAGTCTCGCCACCCGGCAATCGTATGACGCGAACTATATAGGACGAAAAATTCTGATCAGAGGCGGCGCCATGGATTTCCAGTTGCCCTGCGCCGAACCTTGCGATCGGCCTTGTGTTGACGCCGGTAAAGGAGCCGGAGACGACAGCCGGTTCTGATCCGTCTGTTGGAAACACGATTTCGTCGAGACGGACATCATCGAACCGCCTGTCAACGCTCACCTCGATTGAATCCATATCGAGTGTGTCTCCAGAAGCTGACAGCACGGTCACGATTCCGAAATAGCGGCCGTCGGATACCAAAATGTTGCCGTCGTCTTTGCCGTTCCAAGTCAGCGTCTCTCGGTTGCCGGTCGGTCTCTGTTTCACAAGCAAGGTCTTTACGTGTCGGCCGGATGTATCGACGATATCCGCTGAAATGGTTGTGGCCGATCCTGCGTCAAGTGAGAAGTCGAAAGCCATGTCGGTTGCGTCTTTGACGGCGTCGCCGTTTGGTGAAAATGCCGGATTGCCCACGGTCAGCCCTTCCACGTTTTCCGGCAGGTTGTTCACATAGACCGTACGGTCGAACGTCGAGAGGTTGCCGGATTTGTCGTAGGCAGATATCTGGAGCGTCAGCTTGCCGTCTGGAACGTTCAACGTTTCAAACGGCCCGCTCAACAGATCCGTGGCCTGTGGCTGGATTCGCCGCGTTTCGATCTCGACGAAATCAGAACTCCCGTCGGCGCGGAATGACACGGTATACCGGTCGAAGAAAGCGTCGGAGATGCTACCGACGAGGTTCACGGCCCCGGAGACTTCTTCTCCTTCCGGCGGTGATGAAACCAAGATCGTCGGTGGATTAGGATCGAGGTGGATGCGGATGGAAGTCGATGTCTGGCGGCCTAGAGCGTCGGTTGCGACGACTTTGAGAGTGTGCAAGCCGTCGCGGCCCGGCAGACTGACCTTGGCGATGTCGCCCGACATGACCGGGTCGAACGATCTGGCAATCAACTCAAAGCTTGCCGGGTTCAGGCCCTTGCCGATGAAAAACTCGGTCGTCCGAAGGCTTCCGTCCATGACGGTGCCTGTTGCGAAAAATTCCGAAGGGACGAGTGCGTCGTTCGGCGGGGACGTGACGGACAAGACCGGCGGCTGAAGATCGAAGGTGACGGATGCGACGCGAGTTTCGGAGGTATTTTGCGCTTTGTCGAATGCTTGAAGGACGACGTCGTATGTGCCGTCGGAGATCGTAAAACCGGACGTATTGGCGAGGAAGCCGGAGGCGTTTGCACTGCCCGATGCCAGCAGAGTTGGCGCGCCGGTAGTTCCGATAAGTTTCAGATTATATGAAAGAAGATTAGCATCGTTGACACTGCCCCGAATGTCGATGGCGCTTCCTTGGAGGCTTCCGGTGGTCGGCGAAATCAGCGCGACTTGGGGCGGCGCGTTGTCGATCGTGACGGGAATTTCCGTTTGAGATGTCCGGGCGAAACGGTCGGTGGCGGAAAGGCGCAGGATTGTCAGGCCATCGGGCAGGGAGGCTATGTTCAAAAGGCCGAGTGCGCCGTTGGTCACCGACTGTGTGCCTGTGAATACGACGGCTTCCGTCGCGCCAGAAACGGCGGTAAGCTTAAAATCTTGGAGATTTCCGTCCTGTGCAGTTCCAGTGACGGCCATCGAACCCCGCAGGAACGCAGAAGGTAGAGGAGAGGTCAGGGCGACGACCGGAGCGTTTCGATCGACGGTGATCGAAAAGACGAGTTCGTTGGACAGGTTCCCTGCGATATCGAGGGCGGTGATCGACAGGCGGTAGGAGCCGTCCGGAACGGGTATGCCGTTTAGTCGGCCATCCCAACTGAATGATTCGTCCGTTCCGGCCGAGATGATTCTGGAGTTGACAAGGATGATCTGGCCGGACGGGCTTGTGAGGATCTCATGGACTTGGCCATTTTCGGAGGAACGATATGAAAAGGCCGAGGGATCGGCGTCCGAAAGGATGAGGTCGTCTTGCGAGATCAGCGTCAGGATGGGTGGCTGGACGTCTTTTACAACCGTAGTGTCAGCCGTGAAGGCGCCAGTATTTCCGGCCTGGTCGATCTGCCTGACCTTAATAGTGTTGACCACTTGTGGCAGACGGACGACGACGTCGAAAAACCCGTCGACAGGGATCGGCGCGGTACCGGACCGAGCATCATTCACATAAACTTCCGCGATGGCGTCATGTTCTCCTGTGCCTCGGATCGAGGTGGTGTCAGAATTGACGGGGCTGCGGACTGCAAATAGCGCGGGCGGGTCTGGCGGTATGTTGTCGACAACGCCGACGAAATGAGAGAAATGGGTGATTTTGCCGGACAGTTTATTGGCGTCGGGATCGACGAATCGGTCGGCGACCAGGAGCGGCTCCCAAAGCGCCGTGACTTCGTTGAACGTATAAATCTGAAGATTGATCTCGTCCTGAATGGTCAGGTTGGCGTCGTCATAGGAAAATTCCAGCAGGACGGGTTTAAGGAACGTGTTGAGGTCGAGCGTACCCGTCGGATCGAACTTCTGAAGGTCGTACACCGGCGTCAGATTGTATCCGATCGAAAAGAGATTGGCTTGGAGATTGTCGGGGACGGTGAGGATGGGCGTGATGCGGAATCCCGTTCCCTGCGGGACCGCGCCCTCGGGGATGGTCAGCTTCAGACGTCCGTCGGCGCTCTGGATGACAAGCGTGTCGACCGGAACATTTCGGGACTCCCGGAATTTGACGGCAAATTCATTGAACTTCAATTCCGAAAACGCGACGAAGCGCGTGTCCGGCGATATTCTCGGATAGCCGATCTCCGACCCCGAACTGTGGCGGACTTCGGTCTGCACCGGATTTGAGGCGTCGATCTCGCGGATTTGGTAAAGCATGGATTGACTCCGCAATTGTCGGCCAAAGCCCAGCGAGAAGACTTCCGTATTTTCCACGCCCTCGGCGTTTTTGGCGGTGATCTTGTAGATATCCTTCTGGCCTCGCGTGGTGGAGGGGTCATAAACGAGGCCGTCAGCCCCCTGGGCTACAACAATGTTTCCGGTAATTAAATTCTCGGTAACAACCGTGCCAAAACCGCCGGGTGTCCAACTGATGCGGTTTCGGATGTTCGGGTCCTCCACTTTGACTACTTCTACTTCTATCGGAGGCGTGACGAGAGTGAAGCGGCGGAAAGGCGCAAGACCGTTGCCCTCGTTCGGAAGGCTCAATCTCCCGCCTCCGTCGCGGACCTGCAGACGAACTCGGTAGGGCGTATTCGGCATAAGACTTGCGACGGTGAATTCGTGGCTCTGCGTAAATCCGCTGGATTGTCCCGTCGGCTGGCCGGTGTCGTCGAGGAGGGTCAAGGAATAATTCACAGGTTGTTGGATTGTTGCGTCCAGCACCTCGGTGGCGACGAATTTCAGGGATGTTGGCGATAAGGCAAAAGAGTTCTCTATATTGGGTGTAATACCCAAAAGCGTACTGATCTTGTAAGGAAACTGGACGTCCGTCTTTGTCTGCGAACAAATTCCAAAGGGATCACACATCCGAATTGAGGAATAATAATCCGAACCGGATACCAAGCTGGTGGCGGTAAATGTTCGGGTTGGTGATTGGACGGAACCGTTCACAACCCCACCCCCGGAACTGTTATTGACGCTGAAAATATAGGTCAGCGGCGAATTGAATGAGATGCCCACGGGTTCTTGGGCAACAAACGCGATGGTATCCAATCCGCTGGTGGTTGCGTTTTCCAGCGCGGGCACAAAGAAAACAAAATTATTAAACTGGAAAGGATATGCTGTTCCGCTGGTTACTGATGATCGGTTTCCTGCCCCATCGCCATATTGTATATTTAAGAAATAATTTGTATTCGGTTGCATCATAAATGTGAATTGCCTGGACGTTGTAAATTCGTTCGCCGCCGATCCACTATATGCTACGACACTGCCATTGGGATAAGGAGCGCCAGTTCTAATTTCAAAAGCATAAGTCGACGGGTCTGGGAATGTTTGTTGACAATTGGTGCCGCCGATGGGCCACATAGTAAACTGGATGGAACTTGGTGATATTAATTGATAGCTTTCCAAGCTGGGAGTGTAATCGGTAGCGTTACGAGAAATGGGCTGGGGAGGGCAGTAAAAGGCATTGCCATAAGCAAAATATGTTTTGTTTGAATCAGTATCGAAAGCAATCCAAGAGGCTATGGACAACGACAAACCCACCAACAAGGCTCTTTTCATAAGTGTGCCCATCTCAATAATCCACGAACACGATTTTTCCCCCGAATGCCTCAGGGGTTACCTTTGTGCCGCCATCGGTGGTGACCTGCGTGGTTAGGCTAGTTCCAAGGGCGTATTTCCAAATCTCATATGAGCCGCTACGGTTGGACGAGAAATAGACCACGTCGCCTTCCGGCGAAAACACAGGATCGACGTCCATTCCCGGATCAGTCGTAATCGGCGTCAGGCCTCCGCTGGTGTTGTAGATATAAATGTCCGTGTTACCGGGAACGGTGACGGCGGTCAGGAGCAACTTCGTCCCATTGCTCGACACGTCGCCGACGATGGGCAGAGATACGCCGATGGGGATTTCGGCCGGCGCGGGCGATTGCACGCTTAGGTCAACCGAAAAGAGGGCCAGACTGTGAGCCGCGTTTTCGCCGGTGTAATACACCTTGTTCCCGGGCAACCAAGCCGGCGAGAACGCCTTTTCGTCGCTCGTCACAGATCCTCCGGATACGCCTTTCGTATCCACGATGGAAATTCCGTCCTTCTCGAATACCAGCCGTTTCGTCTCGCTCGGCTCCCACGAAATCGCTCCCCATTTGGCTTTGGCCGAGGCGATCTGCCGAAGAGTCACACCGCCGGTGGTCGTGTCGGCCACGGTATCGGACGCGATGACGGGGAAGAACTGGACGTTTCGAAGCTGGACGACGACGGAGTCTTCGACGATTTTATTTGCGGCAAAGACATTGAGGCGCAGGACGTATTCGCCGTTTCGGAATTTTGTGGTGTCCCAGACCGTCAGACGGTCGTTGACCCGTTGGAACGTCGGCGTCTGCACAGGGAGTTGTGTCACGAAATGGAAGACACCGGTTTCGTCAAAATGACCGACGGTCAGTTCGTAGTGGTCGATTCCCGCGCGCGAAGCGGCCACGCCGAACACATCCACGCGGCCGGAAAGAATGAATCCGTTCAAGATATTTGTGATGTCGGCTTCCGGGTCTGCCGTGAGTTTCGTGACCCCCAACGTCTTTTTCGCCGATCCCCGCGATGACAGACCCTCGATTTCGGCCGTGTAGCGGCCGCTCGGAACGATCCGTCTTGCGTCGTCTGTCCCGTCCCAACCGAACGTTGTTTCGCCTTTGGTTCTGAAAGCCGAGACAGCCAATTGTCTCCGCCTGCGGCCGGCTGCATCGATGATCCCAACATCCAGCCGCGCCTCGCGGCTGATCTTGACCGAAACGCCGATCGTGTCGGGGGAGGCAAGGCTGGATTTCACAAGGACCGACGGGGAGGCTGCAGCCTCCTCGATTGAGAAAATATCACTGGTTTTGAGCACGGTGACGAAAATGGGGCTGAACACGGGCCGGTATGTCACGACCATCGGACCATGCCGAGATCTGCGGAATAAGCGGCTGAATACCGTTCGTGGTGGTTCGACCGTCGTGACGACTTCTATACCCGCGTCCACACGGTACTGCCCGTCCGTGACGGTCTCTCCAGCCTCATCCGCGCCGTTCCAGATCAGCGATATTTCCTTCGGAGAGCTCAAACGCCTGACGATAATATTGGATTGATTTCGGATATCGGCAAAGAAAACGAAACTGTCGTAACCCTGAACAAGGGACGAGACCAGTTCGATTGAGGAGCGATCGTCCACGCCGTCGTTGTCGGGAGAAAACAAGGCTGGCGTCACACGCACCGCAGCGTTTTTCGACGTTGCCAGAGGTTTGGAACCCTGAACTCGGAATGCGATCGTGTCGGAAGACTGGATAATTTGGCCGGCGTCTGTATAAATCCGCACCACTGCCTTGTAATCTCCATCCGGCGATATGTCGCCGGTTCGCGTGTCGATCATGTTCCAAGTCGCAAGGTTCTGGCCGAAATCTGTCCTGCCGGAGACTTGGGCGACGAAAGCGCCGGACAAGTCGTAAATGGACGCAACGTAAGGAGTCTGACCTGTGACGGTGAATTCCAGTGTCAGGACGTCGGACAGCCCGTCGAAGTTCGGGGTGACAGGCAACGGGGCGGGTGGGATGGAGGTTACGGTTCCCAAGACGATGGGGCCGACGATGGTAACCGGAACTTCATGCGTCGTGTCATTTCCAGCCGGATCGGTGGCCGTGATCGCCAATGTATATCGGCCGGGAAGGATGGAATCGCCTTTGTCGTCGAATCCGTCGACGACGATCTCATCATTTTTGTTGAAACTTCTGCTCCCCTGGCGGTGGCTCTCCTCCACAACGGCTCCGTCTTCCGAAACGAGCCGCACGGCCGCTTCTTCCGCGTACTCGTTCGACCGGTAGGAGACGCTCAAATGTTCGCCAAGCCGCTGGTCGATCGTGGTCGTGGGCGGCATCGTAACTGATAGATTCGGCGGGGTCGTATCCTCGGCCAGCACGAGAGTGAATTCGTTCGTGCCCACGGAGACTTTGTATGTTCCCGGCGCGCGGACGGACAAGAATTGGTCGCGGCCGTTCCAGACGAAAATGGTGTCGGCCGCCTGGATTGACCGAACCTCTTGGCCGGCGACGGTCACAACCCGAACCGTTACTCCCGGACCGGACAAAACGATCGGCTGTTTGCCCGTGCTCACCCGGCTCGGCAAGACGCGTGCTCCCTCAATTGTCGCCGTTTTCTGCTCCATGTCCTTGTTTTGCGCCGCATCGCTTGCGGTCAATCGGACGGTATATATGCCATCTAGGATGGGTCCGCCGTTGGCGTCGTGCTCATCCCAGAGGATGCGGATTTCCCGGCCCGGAGACACGGCATCAGGAAGTGACAAAGTTCGAACGATGGAGCCTTCGGCACTGACGATTTCGGCCGATATTTTGGCGGGCTCGGAGAGTTTGTAGGTGATGGATGTCGTCCGCTGAATGTTGTTTCCGACGATCTCGACGATGCGGGCGACTTGAACGTCGAACAAGTCCGGGGGCGTATTGTCGACGGTCAGGGCGATCTGCGCGGTCGTCGAGTTGCCGAATGTATCTGTCACCACGGCTTCCACAAGATACCGGCCGTCGCCGGTCGGAACGGTGGTCCATGTCCGCGAGAGAGTCGCCGCTCCGCCGATTTCCCGCCGGTCTGAAACGGGGGCGTCAATGGCCCGGTAGAAAAACGCGGTCGACGCGAAACGGCCGGAATCGACTGCGATTTCCAAATCGACCGATCCCGATACAGCCGAGCCGGACTGCGGACGGACGAACCGGACTGCCGGGGATATGAAATTGTCTGCGTTCAACGTTCC
>JAHFCY010000344.1 GCA_023249255.1 Candidatus Lindowiibacteriota bacterium
GGCCGACGTCGATCAATGCGCCGGCGGCGCTGACCCTGTTGTCGAGCACACCGACCGGCCGGCGGGAATTTTTCTATCGGGCCTGCACGGACCCCCGGATGGGATACAAGGAATTTCACATCAGCGGGGAAGAGAACCCGAACATGACGGATGCGGACAAACGGGATCTCATGGAGGAGCTGGGGCCGGAGGAATACGATCGGGAGATCCGCGCGAATTGGGGAAGCATCATGGCTGGGGTGTTTCCGGAGGAGGCGATTGTGCGGGCTATTTATGATGGGGAGTTTTTGCGGATCAAAGTGATTGCGGAAAATCAGACGAATCCGGTGGAGGCGTTTGAGCGGAAGTTTCAGGAGTGGGTGAGCGGACGGCATGAGGCATGTGGCATTGGACATGAAGAAGGGCAGTTGCTGGTCGGAGCGGATCTGGGGACGTCGGCCAAGAGTCCGTCGGAGATTTTGATTGCGGAAGCCGGCGGCGATGATCTGGACGTGATCGGGATTGTGTCGCTGATGGGAATGACCTGGCCGGGGATTGAGCAGGTGCTCCGGATCATCGACCGGGAGGCACGGGTGCGGTATATGGCGCTGGATGCGACGGGGGTGGGGGCGCCGATTTGTGAGAATTTGCAATACAAGGGACAAATGAAATGCGAGGTTCTGCCATTTGATTTTGCGAGTAATCTGGTGGTCGGCGAGAATTTGCGGAAGAACGCGAAGGTGTGGTCGACGGACGCGATCGTGTCAATGCTGCAACGCGGGAATCTGGGTCTGCCGGACGATGCGGACCTTTTGTATCAGTTCCGGAACCATACGGCGGACTTGTCGCGGGGGCGGCCGAAGTACAGCAAAATTGATGACCATATAGTTGACGCGGCGCGATGTCTCGCATATGCATTCTTTCGGGATCGGATGCCGGAACCGGCGCTGGCCGGCGGGAGGAGGCAGGACGTTGAATGTCCTTCTACTGCTGTTGTCGGGATCAGAGAGAAGGCGGCGCCGCAGAGGGGGAAGATGAAAGTCAGGACGATTGGGGTTTTTTAGGATCAAGGATCAAAGATTAGAACACAAACCAATTCACAGGGAGGTGAATGGAAATGGCACGACTGAAGGATTTGCCCCGCACGCATGCGGGACTTCTGCGGTTTATTGCGACGGATCTTGCGGCCCACGACGCGGCCATCAACGACCTCAAGGCGAAACTGAACGCGGTGTTGGCGAAGCTGGACGCCAACTTGATCGCGCCGTCGAATTATGTCGCGCAAAACGGCGTGACGTTTTCGACTCTCGTATCGAAGACGAAGTAATCTTGTGAGCGACTGGCCGATTCGGAAGATCGAGGTTGGCGATGCGTGGAGGGTGATTCGCGGGCGACTGCACGAATGGATCGGGATCGTTCTGCATCATGGAGCCGCCAATGCGTCGGCGGAACGGCACGATATTCAGGCGTACGCGAATTATCACGTCTTAGGTGTAGACAAGGGCGGGCGGGGATATTCGGACCTCGGATACCACTTCGGGATTGAAGAGGACGGCGGGATCTGGATTTCGGACGCGGGTGATCGCGCGCGGTGGATCTGGCAGAGGCCGGGCGGGCATACCAAAGCCACGAAGTCGCTGGACGGAAAGATTGTGATGTCGGCGGGGGTGAACGATTCGTGTGTCGGGATTTGTTTTGCCGGGGATTTCAATGTGCAGGAGCTTACACCGGAGGCGTTTCAAAGCGGGGTGCGGCTGTGCGTGGAGTTGATGCGTGGTGGAATTCACCAGAATGCCGATGCGATATATCCGCATAGTCGGTTTCAGGTGAAGGATTGTCCGGGGAAGAAGTTTCCGTTTGAGAGGTTTGTGAACATCGTATCGGTGGAGATACGAAAATTTGTTCCGGCACAGGGAGGTGCATTGAAATGAGCCTGATCGGGGTTTTCTCGAACCTGTTTGGGGGCGGGCAGGTGGGAGGGGTCGTCAAGACGATTGCGGACGTCGTCGATCGATTCGTAGAGACGCCGGATGAAAAGCGTGCGGCGGAGTCCATCAAGGCGAAGATGGAAATGCAGAAAATGGTCCTGCAGGCGGAGTATGAACGGGCGATGCAGGAGTATGAGGCCAAGATAGCGGACATTGCTGGGCAGAACATTCGGGCGGAGACGCAGAGCAAGGATGCGTATGTGCGGCGCGCACGGCCGACGTTTCTGTATGTGATGATCGCCGCGATCGCGTTTTCGGTGCTGATCTGTCCGCTGATCAATCTGTTTATGCACAAAGGGCTGACGCCGATGGAAATCCCCGCGGCGTATCTTGAATTGTTCGGCATTTCGTTTTTGGGGTATGTCGGGGCACGAACCTACGAGAAAACACGGGATTCCAAGAACGTTGGCGTGTGATGGGCGACGAAATTCTTTCTGCCCTGAACACGCTGAACGCCAAGCAGGACGAGCAGATGAATCTGCTGACGGAGATCCGGATTCAGAACGCGAAGCTTGACGGGCGGATGGATACGATCGAGACGAAACTCACGGGCAAGATTGCGGTGTTGGTGGAGAAGGTGTCAAGCCACGCGCAGCAGCTGGATTGGAACTGGCGGCTGTGGCTGGCGTTTTTGGGCGGGAGCGGGTTGGGATTCGGACTCTGGAAAGCGTTAGGGTAGGAGACTACTTTGAAGGCGTTAGAGCATTCAGAAAATCTCGGCCGGTGATGATGGAAATGTCATGGTAGGGATTCATGGACAGAAGATCTTTATCACCGGTCACAATGTAACCGGCGCCGGCCGCCCGGGCGCATTCCAGGACAATATTGTCTTTGGGGTCGCGGCAGTCTG
>JAHFCY010000345.1:0-1333 GCA_023249255.1 Candidatus Lindowiibacteriota bacterium
AGATCAGGCCCCGCGTTGACCGGGGTTCACTCCGGTACCTCCTCCTTATCAGCCTGCGCAGTCGACGGCGGTGTGCCGGTATCGATCGTGCCGAGTGCGGCGGCCGATATCGGGCTCACACGAATCGTTTCGAGAGAGCCTGCTTTCGCGCCGGCTTCGGCGGCATACATCCGGGCCTGGTTCCAGGCGTGGACGCTTTTTTCGATCAGGTGAAGCATCAGCCCGCGTCCGTCGACAAAGTTGCCGACGGTGGTGAAGGTCACGAGGAGCCAGAGGATCGTGAAAAATTTGCCGAGTTCGCGCAGCGGCCAAAAAATCAGTCTCAACATTGAACACACCCCCTTTCAGATATTTGGGTTTCAAAGAGATTCTGGCTACAATAAACGGGCAAATCGTCTCATATCCCGATTTGGGCGGAAAATATTTCTGGGTATAAGTCATGGCCCATATTATTTTCGCGCTTTCTTTCCTGACTTGCCCACCCGTTCAGCATGTCGCACCGCTTCTTGCCATCCCATGCGGCCTATCTCCTTCATAGGCACGCTGGGCGGACGTGTGTAGTCTGCCGGGATGTAGGCAATTTCCACGGATATCAATTCAGGAACGATTTTCAAAACTGCGGACCCCTTATCCAATAGTGACCGGAGTGTGCCTTGGACAAATGCAGTGTGATCGGGATATGCCTGAACCCGGACCCAACCCTCGTGGATTAAAGTCGAGATGGATTTCTCCGGGCCGGCCTTGATCCCGCGTTCTTTGAGCATCTCGATGGCAGACATGGCATGATCTTTGTCCTGCAAATGGACAATATCGCCTTGTGGGTCAATCCACCAAGGGACCCTGTACCGCGCCAGTTGGTCTCGCGGAATCTTCGCTGCAATTTTTTGCAGATCCGGCTTTTTCAAATGGCTCAATCCTGCACGTGGCGGATGACGCCGGGGTCGTATTCACGCTGGCGGCGGATTCGGTAGACTCCGGGCGTGATCACGATCGCTTCGTGCTCTTCGTGAACGAGCGAGACGTCTCGGCTCACGTCAGCGAAGAGATCACCGTCCGGCGCGTCATACACCGCAACCGCGCTCTCGTCCGAAAATTGATGCTTGTGACCTGTCGCTTCGCCCTCCGCCACCACAACACCCTCGTGCCTCTTGAGTCCCGGGGGCATATCCGCGCGCTCGATCAGGATGTCACCTTGTCTGTACTGCTCCATCTCCAGCCTCCTTGATATCAGCGCGCTCTGCGCGCTGGTTTCATGTTTCCCGCATCGGCTTGTATTCATCCGGCGTCACTCGAAACGTCCACGCCGCGGCCTTCCGACAAGTGTTGATTTCGC
>JAHFCY010000345.1:1343-2808 GCA_023249255.1 Candidatus Lindowiibacteriota bacterium
ACTCCCGGTCAGCCTCCGGTTGGCGTCCCGCTGCCCGATTTGCGACCTGGTGGTTCGGCGGCACACGCAGGAACACGTCGGCATCCATTCCGAGCCTTTGCTTCGACGGGTCGATCACGTGCAAAACGACCAACGGCTCGTCACCTGTCAGCTCGATTCGATAGAGTTTCCGGGGATTTCCGGTTCCATCCGTATCCTCGTCGATCACCACGGGGTTGGCTTCCTTCAGAAACGCCGCAACCCCTTTGCGCGCCAGCATCACGCGCCGAACTTCCACGTTAAGCTCTTTGAGAATCCGGTCGGCCGTGATCGTTTCCGGCGCCAGAATGGCTTCAGGCGGAACCGGGATTCCCCGAAACATGAACAGGCTCGACCCGTCGCCAAACGTCACTGCCGGACCGTCATCTGCGTGGAGACGCTCAAGTCCGTTTGGCATGCGCGTCAGACGGACAACCGATGGTTTCGTCACGACGAAGGCAAAGTCTCTGTAGGCGCAAAATAGCCAGCCGCCAGCCGCATAAAAGTTTTTGTAAAGTGTCAGATCGCGCTGATACTGCAGAATGTCTTCGTGCATCGCCGCATCCGTACGCGCGAGCAGAGTCATTCGATTCCGGACGACGACGGTGAAAATCGCATAATTTGTCACGAGCCAGGCCGTTTCCATTGGTTCATGAAAACGATAATTATCGCTCTGCGTGACTCGCAATTCCCTGACTTTTTTAGAAATGTTTGACGGCGGGGCATATCCCAGCGTCTGCAGTAGCCGACCGGAGATCTCCGTTACGTTTTCAATGAAAGCGGGTGTGTAGCGCAACTGGCTCAACATCCGTTCGGGCGATATGACTCCCGAATAGATGAGAATCAGCAATTCGGAGAGATGATGCAGGCTCGACGCCTTTTGTTTGATGTAAGCGCCGATATGTTGCTGAAACGATTCGGTAAAGTAGTGCGCGGCCGGTGACCCATACTGCTGCTCAAGAACCTGATGGAAGCGTGGCAGGCATAACATAAAATGGCGATTGAACCATGAGATTGCCGGATCGGAATCGCGGACTGTGTGCACGTACGTCTTTGCATTTGGCGGCAGGGGTGTAATTGTCTTCGCCAATTCCACCGCCAGAAAGGGCGCTCCGGGATGCGCGGACCAGAATATCGTCTTGGGTGGAGGAAGATTGCGGCTGGCGTATATCTCACCCAGCGCGGTTTCGATTCCTGTCCGGTCAATCTTCGCATTTGCAAGGATATCCTCCCATGCGTCAATTTCCCGTTCAGCGGCGCGAAATTCCGCGTCCCTCACAATCCAGTCGGGAAGTCCGCAGGGCGTGGCCTTATCGACGGGTTTCGGAATGACCCACGCATCCTTGACGGACACTTTCACGTCCGGCGGAAGTTCCCCCTGCGCCAGAACCGCAAAGGAACCGAGTGTCCGGGCCGACAATCGATTCACAAGATCAAACAGGGCGGG
>JAHFCY010000154.1 GCA_023249255.1 Candidatus Lindowiibacteriota bacterium
GAAGCAATTACGCAACAAGTTGTTACGACATAACCGGAGGCCGCAAGACCCCGGCGGAAAATGTACCTGTACAGGATTCGCATATTACTGTAATTACTACCGAAAGCAGTTAATTGGAATATCCGCCGCGGTACGCGCACTCCGTTTCGCTCATGGGGCGTAGATTCGCTTCGCACTCAATCATGAGAACACGAGCGGTAGCAGGGTTCAACGGGTTCGGACTGATCCTGGGAATGGTGTTGTTCATGCCGACTGTGGCGGGCGCCGCCGATGTCGCATCCTTTTCCTCGGATCTGCTGGCGCAAGGCTTGTGGTCTGCCGGGCGCAAGGCGGAACTGGATGGGGAGTTTGGTCTGGCCGCCATGAATTACTTTCGTGCGTACCATCTGTACGATGCGCTGGTTCAGGAGAGCGATTCCGAAGACATCAAACACCAATGGAGCGAAAAAAAAGTTCAGGCCTATAGCGACGGCCTGGCGGCGGTGCGGCAGTACGAAAAAGTCCGCGGGGTCCGCGTCGACGTGAAACAGATCATCGACCATACCCGCCCCAGCCTGATCACGGGCGCGCGGCCTCTGCTCAAACAGAAATCCCCCGGCAAACTTCTCATGGGCCGGGCCTTGCCCGGAGACCTGACCGAGCCGCCCGAAACGGAGGATCAGGGGTTGGCGGGCCTTTTCGGCGAGCGCGTGATCGAACGTGAAACGCCGTTCGGCGGCAAATCCCGAACGTCACTCATCGTGCGCGGACGAAAATTCATCGGCTGGACGGCGTCGTCCACGAAATACAAAAAACCGTCCGATCTGCGGAAAAATTCGAAGGACGTCAAAGTCGAACAGCAGTTGCAAATCCAGATTGCGGGCGACGTCGCATTCCAGTTCCAAGAGGCGCTCACCGTCGGCGTACGGTTCGACGACGCCGAGAACGATCAGAATGCCAAGCAGTCAATCTCGATCAAATTCGATCCGAAAAAAGACATGCAGACGCCGCTCGGCAAGATGCACCCTTACGCCGAATTCGGGGACGTCGCCCTGTCACTCGAAGGCACGACGTACGCGGCATATAACAAAAGCCTTTTTGGCCTGACCGGCTCCGTCACCTTCGACCAGTTTCACGTTTTCGATATCTTCCGGGCCAATAAATTCACCACAAAATTCGTCGCGTCGCAGACCAAGGGCATCAGCGCACACAAGGAATTTTCCGGCCAGAACACGCTCGTCGTCACGGACATCTCCGACATCAACTTCATCCCCAAAACCTACTACGATCTTCTGGCCGAACTGCCGGACGCGCAGAAATTGGTGAAACTGCCCCTTCGGGTCGGATCGGAACGCATCTTCCGCGACGACCGGAACGTCTCCACGAACAACGCCAACACGATCCTGAACAAGACCGTGGCCGGCCCGCAGGGAGGAACCTTTAAAGGCGATTTTGACGCGCTCGTTGCGGGGCAGGACTATTTCATCGACTATCAGCAGGGAATCGTGCAGTTCAAAAGTTCGGTCCAGGCAAACGCCGTCCTCGGCGTGGCCTTCACAGCCGCCGACGGAACCGTCATCGGTGATCCGACGCCGAAGATGATCAAGGACGAGAACGTGACCGACTCGTTCCGGATTTACGAACTCAAAAACCGGTATTTCCTCGGCTCGACCAACATCATCCGGAACGACCCCGATTTCGTCATCCAGATCCGCGACCTGAACAACAAATCGGGATTCGACGCCGATTCCAACGGTATCGTGGAGACGGCCCGGGGCGAAAAATCCTACAACGAGTTGTTCGGGCTGGACGCCGGCCCCCTGGACGGCCGGGTGGACGAGAAAAACATCGATTTCGATTTCGGTCTTCTGAAATTCCCGGACAGCACGCCGTTCGTCTTTTCGCCCGATGGCAATTCGCTCTCTAATTCCCAGATTTATTCGAGCAATATTCCGACCCAGAAATATAAAATCCACGTCGAGTATGTCCAGAAGACCAACGTCTATCTTCTGAATCCCGGCATCGTCAAAAACAGCGAGATCATCACCGTGGACGGCACCCGGATGAGCCGTGACCAGGATTATTTCATCGATTACACGTCCGGCTTTTTGCAGTTTTTGCGAACCGAGGTCATCACGTCGAAAAGCGTGATCAGCATCGACTACGAGTATTTCCCGTTCACGAGCAAGTCGAACCAGACCCTGATCGGCACGGCCCTCAACATGGACATCTCGTCCAACGTCAAATGGGCCGCCACCTTCGTTTCAAACTTTGACGACAAGCAGAACGGCAAGCCGAAGGTCAACGAGGAGCCGAAGAAGGTCGACATCACGGATTTTCTGGTCAACGTCAATCCGCTGGGGATGGTCAAGGACGGCTGGCCGAGGATGTTCGGCGCGCCGCCGAAATGGCTGGATAAGTTTGCGTTCAATTTCTCGTTTGAGAATGCGTCAAGCCGGTTCAACTACAATACGGCAGGCGAGGCCATTCTCGCCGATTTTGAGGACGCGGGACTCATCACGCAGTTCGGCATGAGCCAGAACCAGTGGCGGCCGGAAGTTCCGGACGGATTCGACACGGCCGGCGTCTATCATCGGGGAACATTCACGCTCTCGCAGATCAACGAATTCGGCCACCTGGACGGACAGGTCGACGTCGACGCCGAGTCGCTTCGGAACCAGACGTCCCTGCGGCTCGACTACACCGACGCCGCGGACGACACCTACATTTCTGTGTCATTTCACATATCGGACGTCGCCCAGGATATTTCGAAAAAAACATTCCTCGAATTCTGGGTCAAGGACGCCAACAATCCGGACGTCACGCTCGACATCGGAATTCTCAACGAAGACGCCGACAACGACGGCTTGCTCGACTCCGAGGACAATAACAAGGACAACCTTCTGAACTCGGGCGAGGACGGCGGCATTGATCTTGGCGGCATCGTCGTCGGGAGAGGCAACGGCATTCTTGACTCCGAGGACCGCGACCGCGATGGAACGCTTGACGTCGATCAGGCGTTTTTCCGGGCCGACTTGCGCAATCCGGCGTTTGTGGACACAGAAGTTCTTGCGACGGGCTGGCGGCGTTACCGCGTGTTTTTGAGCACCGTGCTCGCCGCCACCACGTTCAGCAATCAGACGCCGGACCTTCGAACAGTCAAGGACATCCGGCTGACGTTCGCGCCCGGCGCGAGCAAAACCGGCGCGGTCTACATCAACGATGTTTCGATTCAGGGCGTAAGCTGGGAGGACGACAATTTCGCCGATACCAAAACCTTCGCCGTCGGCATCGTCTCAAACCGCACCGATCCGACCTTCACCCCGCCGCCGATCATCGCGGCGGACATTCAGAAACTCGACGCCAAGGCGCTGGCATTGTCGTACACGCAGTTGGCCGGCAAGCACGTCGCCAAATTCCTTCCGCTCACCGATGTCCGACTGTCCTTGTACCGGAAGTTGTTGTACTGGATCAAAACGGCGGACGCGGGCAACGTCGGCGACACGATCCTGTTCAGGTTCGGCCCGGACGCGAACAATTATTTTGAAAAGGCCGTGCGCATCTCCAATACCGACTGGAAAAACGTCGAGGTCGATCTGTCGCAGATCGACGATGACCTGATCCAGTTGAATCTGGACACGATCCCCCCGTTTGACGCGACAAAACACGGCGTCCACTTCGTCGGCGCGCCGACGCTCGACCGCATCCGGTTCCTGGGCGCCGGGATCTCCGCCGACACTCATTCCGGCAAGATTTTCGTGGACGAGATAACGGTCAGGGAGGTCCGGGAGGAAAGCGGGCGGGCCAACAAGTCATCCTTCTCCAGCGTGCTCTTCGACAATCTCATCACCCTGAACGGCAACCAGGAACAGGTTGACAACACGTTCCGCCCCATCGGGCGCATCAACTACACAGGGGTCGGAGACTACGTGCCGGAGAATCGCAAGACCCAGTCCTACACCGGGACGCTGAATTTTTCCCGGCTGACATTTCTCGACCGGCTCCTGAAACTCAGCATTCCCGTCGGATTTTCAAACAGCCAGACCAAATCATTCATCAATCCCGATCTCGTCGAAAATGTCCGGCGGTCCGACCTCGGCTCAAAAACATCCGACGGCCGCAACGTCTCATTCAGCGTGACCCGAAACTCGAAATGGCCGTCCTTCGACGCAAACTGGAACAGGCTCGAGGAGGACGTCGATCAAAAAACATTCCGATCGGAGCTGGAGAACATCGACAAATCCTACTCGCTGGCCTACGGTCAGACCTTTGACCGCCGGATTTTGTGGATCGTACCGATCGGCCGGACGTTCAATTACAGCACTTCGTTTTCCCGAAGCAGCAGCGTCCACGACCGGCACGTTCTGCTCGGGACGGAAAAAAATTCATTCCAGAAAAGCCTGACCGACGCGTTTTCGGCGAACGTCCACTACACCATCACGCGCTGGTTCGACTGGAGCTTCAATGCCAGTCAGTCACTGAGCCGGCAGACGAACATCGAAACCGGACCCCTGCGAAAGAGCGCGCGGTCGCGAGGCTACTCGTGGAACTGGCCGTTCCCGACTTTCGGCGGTCTGTCGCCCGCGTTCAACTGGAATTTCAATTTCTCGGAAAATTACAACAACGAGTCGGAGTTAAAGAACGTTTCGTCGGGCGGGGGATTCAGCGCAACGCTTGGCATCACACCCGAAATGTTGTGGCGCCGCCTCAAATTTTTCACCGTTTCCTACGCCTACAACGTGAGCGGAAGCTCCACCTATCAGAATCTGCCCGACCGGTTCGGCCTGAAAGAGGTCTTCGGCGATTTTTACGGTAATATTTTCTTCTTCTGGAAAGGCGGCTCGCTCGCCGTGACATCCGACACGCTCGCACTGCTTCGAACTTCGGCCAATACCTCGCGCGGCCATACATTCGGCGGAGGAGTCAAAATCTGGAAAAGCCTGTCGACCACGTACAGCACGGCGTTCAACCGGACCGAAGTCCAAAGCCTGAACTCGATCGATAAGTCCGACGCGTTCAGTTTCAATTTGAACAATAATCTGGACCTCAAGACGGCCACGCGGATATTTCAGAAACCGAGCTCGGCCGCGCTGACCTATTCGTATGCCTTCAATTCGTCTGAAGGCCGGACAACGGCGACACGCAACATCTCCAACACCTTGAGCTGGCCCGTCGGCTGGACCGATCGGTTCCGGACCGGATTCAATTACGCTTTTACCTTCGGCGAAAACAGGGATCGCCTGTCGCTGAACGCGAGCCAGAACCAGAATGCCGGCCTGACAACTTCGTATCTGTTGAGCAACCCGTTCAGAATGACGAGTTTTACCGGAAACCTCCTGCGATTCCAGAATCGCCTTGAGTTAACCGGCGGCCTCACCTGGAACACCGGCAAAAACCGGCTCGACGGCGTGGCGAAGTCCGACAATATGAGTTACGGCGGAACCATCGGACTGGTGTATGATTTGCGGGAAAATTTCCGGGTCAACGGATCAGGCGGATATACCGTGACATCCAATAAAATCACGCCGGACGAGGACAGAAGCGTCACGTCCTTCGCCGCGACTGCTGAATTGAGATTCTAAACCACTGGCCACAGACTGACCCCCACAGACATACACAGACACCCACAACCATTTGTACAAGTCTGTGTCTGCGCGAGAAAGTGATTGTCTGTGTGTGGCTATTGTTTTTTGAGCACCAGCGTGAACGCGCTGTACGCGCAATGCGGCACGCCGTAAAATTCGGCAAGACCGGCAAGATACCGGTCCCAATCGCCAACGTCGAACGACATCGTCGCCACGGGCGCGAGGCCCGACCACGCGACGAGGCGTTCCACGTCGGTACGCGTAAATATATCCGATTTCCCCGGAATCGGGCGTTCGACATAGTCGAGCGTGAGGACCATCAAGCCGCCCGGTTTCAAAACGCGTACAAGTTGTTTGACCGCGCGCTGCTGTTCGAAAGCGGGCTGAATATGTTCAAGGACCGAAATCGACGCGACACGGTCAAACGTCGCGTCCGGCCACGTGAGCTCCTGCATTGGCTCGATATGATAGTCAACATCCACGTGGAAAACCCGCGCGTTGGCGCGCAGGCGTGACGTGAGATCGGGGACGGGAGCCAGATGGAGACGATGAAGAGCGCGTTGCCAGCGCAGAACTCGCTTGGACCGAAATCCGTCAAGGTCACACCCCGACACGCGACAGCCGAGCCGCGCCAGATAATACTGGAAAATCCCGCGGCCGCACCCGGCGTCGAGCACATTCTGGCCGGGCTGAAAATCTCCGTGGATCGCCGCCCATGGGTACTCGAGGTGCTTGCCGCCTTCGATCTCGGCGCGACGCAGTCGGCCGTGTCCCATCCGGCAATGATGACCCATCGGATGATCCGATTGGTTCATCATCGCATGCATTTCGCCGAGAATCCCGGCATACCTCGGGTCGCGCCTGAATTCATCAAAGGAAATGACGGAACACGGATTCATGCATATGAATTATCAGATTCGCCGCCGATTCGGAAGTTGGAGGCGGCGGCCTGACGGGCGGCAGCCCGATTCCCGGCCCGGGGCCTTTGCATCCGGGCCGGCTTTATCATATAAAACCAGTCATGAAATTTTCGTTTGTGCCCAATCCGTTTAATATTGAAATTCTCGGGAAAAAATCCGGGCGGCTCGTCTACGCTGGCCGCGTGACGGAGTCGGCTGTTCGCGGGGCGCTGGCCGGGGCGCAGCGTGGCGGATACCGCTTTCTCGATGTCGTGCCCCGCGAGGAGGAACGCTGGACGGTCGAGGCGATGATCCGGGGCGGTTTTGATCTCGTCGGGATACTGGTTGAATTTTCGCGAAGGCTGGACAAGGGCGTCATCGCGCGGCCGCACGCGGCGTGCCGGCTGATTCGGGCGGGCGACCGCCGGGCGGTTGTGAAAACGGGCGTTGAGTTCACCGACGATCGTTATTCGCAGGACCCGCGGATCGGGCGAAAGGCTGCATGTCGATTGTTCAAGAGATGGATTGAAAACAGCATCGACGGCCGGTCTGATTTTATTTATGTCCATCAAGGCGCGTTCTGCGCGTGTTTCATCCGCAAAGACGACGGCGTGGGCGTGATCGACCTCATCGGGGTGCCGCGAAATCTTCAAGGTCGGGGCATCGGAATTTCTCTGGTGTTGGCATCGCTGGCTGAATTTAAAAAAAGGGGCTGTAAACGAACCATCGTCAAAACGGCGGGCACGAACGCCGCCGCCATGCGATCCTATGCGATCTGTGGCTACGATCCCTCCATATTATATTACGCTCTCCACTGGCACGGTTGACCCCGCCGGTTTGGCGCGGCGGATCAGGATCAATGCAACATCCGTTTTCCGGTTTCGTCCGTAATCGGGATGGACCGCATCCAGAGTTGTTTCTCCCACCACAACTGATTCTTCGTGTACCACTCGATCGTCTCGTCGATCGCCTTCTCAAAACTCGTCCCCGGCTCCCAGCCCAGAAGACGTCTCGCCTTTCGGATATCCGCCGTGTGCCGGTCCACCTGTCCCGGACGGTTCGGGATCGTCGCGAGTTTCGGCTTCTTGATCCCCATCCGCGCCGGAATGATCTTCGCCAAATCCACCACCGACAAACTCTCCGCCGTTCCCACGTTGATCACCTCGCCCGCCACCTTGCCGATGTCCACGTGCAACAGCCGGTCCAGAAACTCGCAGTGGTCCTTCACGTACAGCCAGTCTCGCGCCGCCCGGCCGTCTCCATGCACCGTCAGCGGCTCGTCCAAAATGCACGACGTGATGAACCTCGGCACCACTTTCTCCAGATGCTGTCTCGGCCCGAAATTGTTGAACGGCCGCACGATCACAATCGGCAGTTTGTACGTCGTGTAATACGAGTACACCAGCCGGTCCGCACCGCACTTGGCGCTGGCATACGGGCTTCGGGGTTTCAGCGGATGTTCCTCGTCCATGAGCCGTTTCTCCGCCGTGCCGTACACTTCCGATGTCGAAATATGAACGAACCGCTCGATCCGATTGCGGTTCTGCAACACCGCGTTTGCCACCACCTGCGTGCCGATCACGTCCGTCTCGTAAAACAAGAGGTTGTCGTGAATCGACCGCGTCACGTGCGATTCGGCCGCAAAATGGAACACCACGTCCACCTTCGACACCACTTCCGCCATGAGTTCCGCGTTTCGGACATTGCCGTACCAGAACTCGAACCTCGGATCGGGATTGCGATTGAGGTCGACCGGCAGGTTGTCGATCGTGCCCGCGTAGGTCAGGGCGTCGAGGACAACGATGTGATATTTCGGATATTTATCGAACAGATGCCGGACGAAATTGCCGCCGATGAATCCGGC
>JAHFCY010000346.1 GCA_023249255.1 Candidatus Lindowiibacteriota bacterium
CATCATCATGCAGTATCCGACGGTCAGGCCCCAGATGCCGCCGCTGGTGCCGACGTCCATGTAGTTGATGCCTTTTTTCTTGAGGGCCTCGGCCCGGCGGGCGTCGTCCGTAAATTTGGAATTGCCGCCGTCGATGATCGTGTCGTCCTTGTCCATGAGCGCGGCCAGGTCGTTGACGGTGTCCTCCGTCGGTTTGCCCGCGGGGACCATGACCCAGACGGCCCTGGGTTTTTTCAGTTTCGAAATCAGATCTTTCAGCGTCGACGCGCCCTCCACGCCTTTTTCCTTCGCAAGCTCCTTGACTGCATCCGCGCTTCGGTCATACGCCACCACGTTGTGCCCGCCCTGCGTGAGGCGCTTGACCATGTTCCCACCCATTCTTCCAAGTCCGATCATTCCAAGTTGCATGTCAGATGACTCCTTTCTATTCCGTAAAACAATTTTCAATATTCAATGTTCAATTTTCAATTTTCAAGTTTTCAAACTTGAGCATTGAGAATTGAACATTGAACATTGTGCCTTGAATTGTGATCCTCTACCGCGTAACCGCCTCGACTGCCTTCCGAAGACGGTCAAGTCCTTTTTCCACGTCCTTGCCCAGATGCACGCGCAAAAGCCTGCGGTCGCGTTTGACGAGCGACTGAAAATCGCCGAGCGCCTGCGCTTGCTTCAACACGCTGAACGAAAATTTTTCGCCCGGAATCGCAAGGTCGGCGGCGTCATCACAGGTGATTTGCGTGAATAATCCGCTGGCCGGGCCGCCCTTGTGAAGCTGTCCGGTTGAATGCAGAAACCTCGGGCCGAATCCAACCGTCGTCGCGACCTTCCTCGTGTCGCGGACGGTCGTCCGGATCGATTGCACTGTTTTGACATTCGCCGCGTTCATCTCGATGTACGCGTTGAACGCCGCGTAGTCGCCGGCCTTGATGCGCGCGAAATGCGCTTCGAGATACGCCTCGATCGTGCCCGCGGGAAACTGACTGCGCTTGGCCTTCTCTTTAAGCTCGGCCGCATTCTTTTCGTCGGCGTATAATTCGATGCCGTCGGCCTTGAGAACCGGCTCGGCCTTCGGCAACGCGCCCTGCTTGAGATACTCGGCCAGAAAAGCCTTCGTGTTGTCTTTGCTCTCCTGCACGTTGGGCTGGTCGAATGCGTTGATGCCGATGATCGCGCCGGCGACGGCGGTGGCGATTTCCCAGCGGAAAAATTCCTCGCCAAGATCGAGCGGTTCGTCGATCGAAATCCGAACGACCGGCTGGCCCGCTTTCTCCAGCGCGTCGACCATTTTGTCCTGCTGGGCATCCGGCGATTTTTCCACGCGGATGTAGGCGAAGACGCGATCGGCGCCGTATTTGTCCGGGGCGGCCAACGGTTCTTCCGCGACCGGGATCAGTCCCTTGCCTTCCTTGCCCGTGCTCTCGGCCATGAGCTGTTCCAGCCAGGCGCCAAGGTCCGCAACGGACGGCGACGCGATGACCGTGACTTTGTCCCGGCCTTTCTTCGCCAGCTCTCCGAGGACGACGCCGAGCGACACGCCCGGATTGTCTTCCGGCGGAACGCACGACGCGCAACTGTGGACCATCCGTTCGGTCCGCGTCAGAAAATCCCGGACGTCCACGCCCATGGCCGCGGCGGGAACCAGGCCGAATTTCGACAGCGCGGAATAGCGGCCGCCGATTTCCGGAACGCCGGAAAAAATGTGCCAGTAATTTTTGGCCTGCGCCTCTTTTTCGAGCGCCGAGCCGGGGTCGGTGATCGCCACGAAATTCTCCGCGGCCTTGTCGCCTTTCACCTTTTGCATTTTGTCGAAGAAATAATGATTGAACACGTTCGGCTCGGTCGTGGAGCCGGACTTGGACGCGACAATGCAGAGCGTTTGGGCCAGATCGACCTTTTTCTCGAATGCGGCGACCTGCGACGGGACGGTGCTGTCCAGAACATGAAGCTCCGGAAATCCTTTGATGACGCCGAACGTCATCCGCATGACTTCCGGACAGAGACTCGATCCGCCCATGCCCAAAAGCAACGCGTGTTTAAACCCGCGCTTTTTGACTTCGTCGGCAAACGCGGTGAGCCGCTCGACTCGCTCCAGTTCCTGGTCGACAACGCTCAGCCAGCCCATCGCGCCCCGGATGATCGCGTGGTGCTCCTTCTTTTTCGTCCAGAGCGTCGGTTCCTTCTGCCAGAACTGCCGGACGAATCCCGATTTTCGCATGCTTTCCAGCGTCGCCTTGACCGTGTCGGCGTCCTTGCCGATCGAATAAGTCTGCCGATCAAGTCCTTCTCCCATGACCGACGCGCGCTTTTTCTCGATCGCGCTCATCAGTTCGTCGAACGAATCCGAAAAGGATTTGACGCCCTCGTCCAGAAGTTTCGCCGTTGCGTCCGCAAGATCGATGCCGAGGTCGGACAGGGTCTTCAAGTCCTTTTCGGCCTGCGCAAGATTTTTTTCGAGCGACGCGGCGGGAATGCCATGATCCCGGAAAGACGCGAACGTCGCGGCCGGAACCGTGTCGACCGTGTCGGTCCCCATGAGGTCCTCGACGTAGAACACATCGCGGTATTTCGGATTTTTCGTGCTGGTCGAGGCCCAGAGCAGGCGCTGGGTCTGCGCGCCTTTCGACGAAAGTTTCTTCCAGCGGTCCGTCGAAATGATCTGATTGTAAATTTTGTAGGCCATCTTGGCGTTGGCGATCGCGGTTTTGCCCTGCAAGGCCGAGAGTTTGTCGCGGTCCGCGTTGGACTTTAACAGCGGCAGGCGCAACGCGATCCGTTTGTCGACCTCGGT
>JAHFCY010000155.1 GCA_023249255.1 Candidatus Lindowiibacteriota bacterium
GCGACCGCTACTTCAAATATCTCCAGACCCGCCGGGCGCCCACGCTCTACGGTCTGGCCCTGCGCGGCGGCGTCAAACAGGATTTCGACGCCAAACTCACCCAATTCACCACCGGCGCGGGCCTACGGTTCGGTCCGGTCAAATTCGATTACGCCGTCAAATTTGATGACGCCAGCATCGGCAACACCAGCTACGCGTCCCTCGCGTTCGATGTCGGCGGAGCAAAAACTCCGGCGCCCCTCTATTCCCAGTTTCTGTCCCCGACCGGCGCGCCGACGGACGCCGAGGCTCTCTCATACGAACAAAAATTGTCCATGTCCGAAGTCCCCTCGTCCTCCAAAGTCGCAGTCGCCAATTTCGTCAACCTCACCGGCCGGCCCGACCTGGCATGGCTTGAACTGGGCATCGCCGACATGGTCTACAACGAACTCCTCCAGCGCTGGGAATTGATCGACCGCGTCGAAGTCGCCCAGAAAATCGGCGCCCAGCAGGTCACCACCAATTCCGGCCCCCAGTGGGCCCAGATCCTCAACGCCAATAAAGTCATCTTCGGCTTCTTCTCCGACCTCCCCGACGGCCGCCTCCGAATCGACGCCTACGTCTACGACGCCAAAACCGGCAAAACCCGCCAGACCAGCGTCGAAAAAACCCTGGACGACGTCTATACCGTCGGCACCGAACTCGCGTACAAGGTTTTCTTCCTGTAAAAAATTCCTCGGCGTTTCCTCCGCGTCCTCCGCGGTAAACCCCTATTTGCGGAGTCCTGCCTCTTGACTTTTATTTCCTCATTGAGCAGTGCTTCCCCCATTATTTGATCTGGCTCCTATGGGACCGACATTGGGAATCCGGTGAATCCGGAATCCGGGGCCGGGTATTGACATTGTTGACATTTGAAATGACGCCCGATTCCGGGCCCACGTAGCCTGTTCAATTCTCAACATGTTTATGATTCCATGAATTGTGGCTCCCGGATCGGATGGAAAATTACAGTATACCCAGTATCGAGCCAAAGCCGCACTGGCGATCCTGATCGTCGGCGCCCTGTCCGCCGTTCTCCGGGTTCATCCACCTGCGTTCCCCGCGCCGCTTCTGTATCAACAGACTGACGCGCAAAAATCCCCGGGCCACGCTGCACCACCGACTCTCACCTCCATTCGCGTCACCGTCACCGGCGAGGTCGAACGCGCGGGAGATATGACGTTCGTCGAAGGTACAACCCTCAAGGGACTCTTTGAGGCCGTCCGGCCCAAACCGACGGCTTATGTCGCCCACGCCGATTACACGTATCTCCTTCAGGACGGCGATGAAATCCATATTCCGTCGAAATTGAGTGATGCGACAAGCCACGTTTCTCTCTCCGACGATTCCCTGCTTCGCATCCGCGTCCGCTCCCGGCCGAAATTCGTCTCCGCCGAGGAGATGGCCGAATCAGCGCACCCCAAACTCAATGTCAATTCCGCCACCCTCGACGAACTCCAGACCCTGCCGAGAATCGGCCCCGAAACGGCGCGGCGCATCATCGAAGCACGCGAAAAACGCGGCGGGTTCCGGCGAAAAGAGGAACTCATGAACATCCGCGGCATCGGAAAAAAAACGTATAAATGGCTTGAACCCCTCATCTCGGTCGAATGACTCTTTCCTTCCTTCCAAAACTTGCTGTCGCTCTCCTCGTCGGCTCCACACTCGGCCTCATCGCCCCGTGGCCGAGCGCTTATCTCGCCGTATTGTTCGGCATTCTCCTCTTGATCGCTTTCTTTGCCTATTTCAAATCTCTCTGGACTGACGCCCTGTGGATCTTTGTCCTTCTGTCCATGGTGGCCGGCGGTACGGCGATCCAAAAACTTTCCACCGAACAGGAACAGGCACGGTGGGCCAGGCTCTACGGACCGGTTGAGCAATTGCTCGTCCGCGTCAAATCCGACCCTTACCTCGAACCGAGGGTACTCGTCGATCTCATCGAACCTCCTTACGCCGGTCTCCAATCCTCTGTGGCTGTCGACCGACTCTCTGAACTCCCGTCCTTCGGCCAGACGATCCGCGTGGACGGAATCGCGCACGGACGGACGATCGTTCCAAATACGTGGGAACCAGCAGAAGGATGGGTGCGGGGACTGGGCTGGTCCGAAACCATTCAATCGTTCGCCTGGAAAATCCGAGACCGCATTGACCGGGACATCCTCAAATCAACTCCGGCGCCGGCGTTTCTGGCGTTCACTCGAGCCGAGCTTTTCGGCAAACGCTCCGACATGGACCCTCGAACCCTCCGCCTTCTGCAGGAAAACGGACTCACCCACATCATCGCCGTGTCCGGCTCGCACACGTCGCTCCTCGCCGCCGTTCTCTTTTTTCTCCTCGTGCCGGCCCTCGGCAAACACGCCGCGACGTGGTCCACGCTCGCGGCGGTCGGCCTATTCTGCGTGATGGTGGGCCTTCAGCCCTCTGTTGTCCGCGCGGCTCTCTGCACCGCGCTGACGCTGACGGGCGCCCTTCTCGATCGTCCCGTGCGGCTTCTCAATGCCCTCGCCGGCGCCTTCATCCTCGAACTTTTGATCTTCCCCGAACACTTTCAAAACGCCGGTTTTCAACTCTCGTACGTCGCAGTCCTCGCCATCGCCCTCTCCGCCGACCTCGTCCGTGACTGGATCCGTAGCGAGCCGGAAAATCTCCAAAAATCCCGCGCGGCGCGCACCGCCGACCGGACCCTCTACGCCCTCCTCATGGTTCTTCTCATCCAGGTTTTCACGGCGCCTCTCAGCGCGTTTTACTTTTATCGCTGGTCGCTCATGTCGGTCCTGTCGAACCTGATTTTTCTTCCCGTCTTTACGGTTCTGATCTGTCTTTCGGCAATCGGCGCGGCGGCCGCCCTGATCTGGACGGCGCCGGCGGCATGGATTTTCTGGATTGGCGACGCGATCCTCGGAGCGGCGATGTGGTGCCTCGACCGCCTCTCACATGGGCTCGCTGTCTCATCCAACTTCGGCGAACTTCCGCTCTGGATGCTTGCGCTGACAACCGGCGGCTGGATTGTTTTTCTGGTCGCGGCGCCCCGCAAACCCCAAATCTGGCTTGCCAGCTCGGCGGTGTTTCTCCTCTTGTTCGCCTTCATTCCGTGGGCCCGTCATATCGGCGAGCCGCAGTACGTCACAGCCGGCGGAGACCGAATGCCATTTGCGGCGGTCGGACAGGGCCGGCGGCTGGAGTATGTCTACATATCAAATTCAGGCGGACAACAACAAAATCCCGAACGGGCGACGCGCCCGTTCACAGAGGAATTTCTTCGGAAGGGCGTTCAGCGCATCGATCATCTCGACGCTCCGGATAATATCCGCCGGGCGTTATCGGACAATTTTTCAATCGGCGACGGACCGCCGCCGCAGATCATTCGCAGACAATGGAACGGCCGGGGATTTTACCTTGAACGGTCTGGACTCGAATTGCTCTACTGGATACCAATGGAATCCGAATGGCCCGTTGACTTGCCTGCCGTGCACCAGACCGCCGCATCACGCTGGTCGATTCTCGATCTGTCCGCCTCGGGCGGCCGAACGGACAAGTTCAGGCCGGATCGCAACGATTGGGCGAATCCACCCCACCATGTTTACATTACAGGCGCGATCGAACCGGACTCGCTGAAATCCATTTTTGACCGCTTTGAAAAAATCGGCGTATCGAGCGCCTTCGCCTACCGCGTCGACGGCCGACTTCGGATTTTTCAGGATCCTTCGGACGGCTGGCGGTTCGTCACTGATTTTATGCTTTCCGAGGACGGATCATAATGAAACTCTCTCTGCTCATTCCCGTCTACAACGAATCCCGCCTTCTGCCGGCGGCGCTCGACAAACTTTCGGCCCTGAATATTGCCGGCGTCGATCTTGAATTCGTCTTCGTCGACGACGCCTCAACCGACGGCGGTCCCGCCACGATCGAACGCTGGATCGCAGGCCGCAATCCCGCCAAATTCATCCGGCATCCGAAAAATCTCGGTAAAGGCGCCGCCGTCCGCTCCGCTTTGGCCGCGGCGACAGGCGACGTCGTCGTGATTCAAGATGCAGACCTTGAATACAACCCAGACGACCTCCCCGCTCTCATTCACCCGATCCTCAAGGGTGAGGCCGACGTCGTTTTCGGCAGTCGAAACCTCCTCGACAATCCCCGGTATTCGAAACTGTATTTCTGGGGCAATCTGCTCCTCAACGCCTGCGTATTCGTCCTCTACGGCCATTATGTCAGCGACATGGAAACCTGCTACAAAATGATGCGCCGGGAAATCTTTTTATCCTTGAACCTTCGTGCGAATCAATTCGACATCGAACCTGAAATCACAGCCAAACTCCTCCGCCAAGGACGGCACATCCACGAAATCCCCATCCGATACGCCCCCCGAACCCGGGCCGAGGGGAAAAAAATCACGTGGCGGGACGGAATCGCCGCCCTGCGGACTCTCATCCGCTGGCGCTTTTGCTCTTCTTTCCCTTGAACGCCCTCAATCACTCTGCTAGCCTCCCTCCTCAGGACTCAGGAGGGCCCGTAGCTCAGCCGGTCAGAGCAGGGCACTCATAATGCCCCGGTCGCAGGTTCGAGGCCTGCCGGGCCCATTGATGAAAAACAGTGTCGCGGGTTCGAATATAAAATGCGGGGCGGCCGTTCTTTGAGCAACACTACATCGTTCATAAACGCTAGGATGAAATTGAGATGATGACAAAATCCTCTGCAGTGATCGACATGAACCCTCTGCTCGCCCTCGAGGAGCTTGATCTCAAACGGAAAAATGTCCGGGATCAGCTCAGGGGCATCCCCACGCGGCGCGACCAGATCCAGGCCGAAATCGCCAAATTCGACCGGTCCCTGAAGGAAAAGGAACAGGCGACGGCGACGAAGGAGAAAAATCTTTCAGCGGCTGAATTGGACCTCAAATCTTCCCAGACCCAGGAAGGCGAAAAAAAACTCAAACTCAATTCGGTCAAAACCCAGAAAGAATATGACGCCTTGAAAATCGAGATCGACACTCTCATCGATGGACGCGGCAAGCTCGAGGAAACAATCCTCCTTCTCATGGATGAAATCGCCGAACTCAAAACACTTCTCAAAAAAGAAAAGGCGGCCGGCGAGATCAGGAAAAAAGAATTTCAGGAGCAGATCGCCGCGCTGGATGCCAGCCAGAAAAAACTCGACGCCGAATCTCAAACGCTCGACGGGGAATCACAAGCCAAGGTCGAAGAACTTTCGGCAGATGTCCGGCGCGAATATGCCAAACTCCGGGCCAATTTTCCCGAAGGAAAAATTCTTTCCAAACTTTCGGCCGATGAGGACAACGCCTTCATCTGCAGCGCCTGCAATTCTCCCGTCTCCCACCAGGTCGTCATCGACATCAAACGCGGCACCGCTCTCTATCACTGCGAGTACTGCCGGCGACTCCTGATGTCCTGAATTTTGACACAACTTCCCCTCTACAATACGATTAGGGTGGCCGATAAGTAGGGATAAGGGAGAAAGTCTATGCGGAGAAGGTGTGCAGATGGCGAATGAAGATCCGATGGAGAAAGCCCTGGAAGATTTGATGGCGGGACTCGGGTCGACTCCGGCGGAAGAAAAACAGGCGGACAAACCGAAACCACCCGAACCGGAGGCTGAGGCTCCTCGGGGCGCTGTCGGCACATCGTCACGGGACACGGTCGGAGAGAAAATGTCCGAAGTCGACGACATGGCCGCCAGTCTCGAGGAACTCCTCTCCTCCAGCGCGATTTCCGAAGAGGTCCAGGCAGTCAAGGCTGATGAAGAAGCCAAACTGGCCGAAGCAAAAATGGACGTCGAAGACATGGAATCGGCCCTCGCCTCCGCCCTCTCCACGCCTTCGGCGGAAGAAACGTCCAAATCATTTGACGAAATTGAGGAAACCTGGGAGGAGGCTGAACCCACGCCCACAGTCGTGGCGCTTCCCGGCGAACCCATGGCCGCGCAACCGGTCCCCGACATCACAACCCTCTATCAGGCCAAGGCGCCCGGATCGGTCGAAGAAGTCGTTGTCGTCGCGCCCGAAAAACTTTCCGATGTCCGAAAACGCTTTTACGCGAAAACCTTCCTCGGCATCCTTACTGCCGCCGCCATTTTCTATGTGACCTTCTTCTATTTCATCCAGCCCAGTCTCCGATGGTACTACTACTCCAAATTGGAAACCGCCGTGACCCGAATGGACATCCGCAACATAGATCCACTTCTGCTCACCTGCGAAAGCTTCGGTGTCTCCAAGGAAAAATACATGCATCTTTCGGACATTTCCCTCTTCAACGGCGATCTGCTCCGGGCCCTCGGATTTGCCCGAAAAGCGTACGAGATCGAACCGAAATTCATGCCCGCCTTGAACCGCATCGCCAACATTTATCTCCGCCAGGGACGGATCGACGAAGCCGAAAATCAGGCGCGGCAAAATCTCATCATCGATCCCAACAACCTCGAAAGCATGGTCATTCAGGCCAGCGCGTATTTCAAAAAACGGGACATCGACAAGGCCCAGCGATGGGTCGGAGATGTCCTCTCCCGCGACCGAAAATATGTGCCGGCCCTCGAACTCTCGCGCGATATCTATATTGATCTCAAAAATTATACCCAGGCCTTGTCGGTCCAGCAGGAACTCACGGAACTCAAAAAGGACATTCCAGAACCCCAGCGATATCTCGACCTCGGCAAAATTCTCTACGCCGCGGGCCAGTACGCCCGGGCCAACTCGTATCTCAAGGACGCCTACGACAAGAATCCTTCCCTCTGGGAAGCCGGCTATTACCTTGCCAAAACGCAGGTCGCGCTCGGACAGTTCAATCTCGCCAGCATCCAGATCGACAGGACCCTCGAGGAGGCGCCGGCAGCGTCCATCGACATGTATCATCTGCGCGCGCTCACCCACTACCACATGGGCGACATCAAAACCTCCATTGAGGAGCTTCAGCGCATCCGCATCATGAATCCCAAATACGCGCCCATGTACGTCCTGCTTGGAAAAATATACGTCAACGCCTACGGCGAATACGCCGTCGGCTTGAAATTTCTTGAGCAGGCGCGCGATCTCAACTACACGGACAGGGACTTTCTGACAACGCTTGGGGAAGCCTATTTTCATCTGAAACGATACAGGGAAGCGCTTGAATCATGGAAACCGGTTCTCGCGACGGTCGGGCCGACCGATCCGCTCCTCTTTCAGGTTTCAGCCTGCCTCATGCATCTCAATCAGATGGCGCTGGCCGAGGCCGTCCTGTCCAAAATGTATTACGCCGGAAGCCGGTCCACGGCGATTTATAACAACCTTGGCGTCCTCCACGAACTTTTGGGACGCACCGATATGGCCCTTCAATTTTATTTCCGGGCCACCCAGCTCGCCGTCACGCAAAATCGCCATGATAACCTGATTCCGAAAAGAAATTTTGACCGGCTGATCTCCGGCCAGGGCTCACTGGACATTGACGCAAGCCTGCTTTTGAATTCGTGATACGGCCTTCATGACAATCCCGTGGGCACACGCCGCCTTTGAACGCCTCACGGCTTCTTCGCGTACTCTGGCCATCGCTGAAATCTGCACGGGTGGACTGGTCAGCGCCGATATCACATCCTTTTCCGGCTCGGAGCGGGTCTTCCGCGGCGCCGTCGTCGTCGGCGCCGACAACACCAAAATGAACGCCCTCAAAGTCTCCAAAGAATTGCTCGAGAAAAAAGGTCCGGTCTGCCCGGAGGTCGCGATCGCGATGGCTGTCGGCGCGCGAAAACAATTCGACGCCGACGTTGGTGTCGCGGTGACCGCTCTGTCCCTGCCGGGATCTGGCGGTCCGTCTCTCCCCGTCGGAACTGTCTGGTTCGCATTCGTCGACGACTCCCGTCAGGAAACACTCTCCGAGCACGTCGAGGGTGAACTCGCCGACATCCGATCTTCCGCAACTTGCAGCCTTTTCCGATACCTCGCGTTATTCCTCGACAATAACCCGGCCTGACCGGTGAGGCTTTTCTTCGGCATCCCCGTTTCCGACGCCGGCAGACAGATGGTCTCCAGTCGTATCGATTCGCTCCGCCAATCCCGCGCGTTCGGCAAAGTCACATGGGTTAAACCCGAAGCGGTTCACATCACCTTGCGATTTCTCGGAGAACTGCCGGACTCGATTCTGCCGGCCCTCAATGCCTGGCCCGCCGCCTTCACGAATTTTTCGCCCGTAACCTGTTCGATCGGCGCCCTTGGCGGATTTCCCAATCTCACCCGGCCCAAAGTCCTTTTTCTCGACGTGACGCCGCACGAACCATTCCTCGATATCTACCGCC
>JAHFCY010000347.1 GCA_023249255.1 Candidatus Lindowiibacteriota bacterium
TCACTGGCAGTCGGCCAAACTGTTTCATCGAGTTGGGATATGCATTCGGCCGATCGGTCCGTGTCATCGTGACAGCCGAAGAGGGCACTTCACTTCCTTTCGATCAACAGGCCATACCCTGCCACTTCTGGAATGTCGGGATGGCAGATGAGGAGCGGCGGCATGCGCTCAAGGACTTTTGGAAGAAGAATATCGACAGGCCACCGCTTGTGCGGGCAGGGGTGGGATGATGGGAATGGCAAAGGAGATTTTCATATCAGTTGACATCGAAGCGTCTGGACCAGTACCGGGGACGTACAGCATGCTCGCGTTGGGGGCCTGCATGGTAGGTAACGTGGCTGAAAAGTTCTACGTAGAGCTGCGACCAATAAGCGAGGCAAGCGTACCAGCCGCGATGGCCGTTGTAGGCAAGACGATTGAGGATTTTCAGCAGACCGGTCGTGAGCCAGCCGAGGCCATGGCAGAGTTTGGAGCGTGGGTCAGTCGAGTGAGTCGCGGGGGAAAGCCCGTCTTCGTGGGTTTCAACGCTGTGTTTGATTGGGCGTTTGTGAATTGGTACTTTCACACATTCCAGAGAGAGAATCCGTTCGGCTTCGGCGGACTCGACGTCAAGTCGTTCTACATGGGTATGTCAGGTTGTTCGTGGGATCAGACACGATCGAGTCAGATCCCGGCCAAATACCGAGGCGATGCGCAGCACACACACAATGCACTCTCCGATGCGATCGAACAGGCTGAGGTATTCAAGAGAATGGGACGGGACACTGGAGTGATCAAATAGCGCGCTACCCTCGATGACGGAGGCTGGCTTGGGGATGCGCTTGTTCTGTCGCCTGGCTGCGTGGATCACATGGACGCGTTTTACAGTGCGTCATGCAGATGCCAAATGAATCACCTTCCGATCAAAGGATCCATCAAGGGCGTCAGAGATATTTAGGAAAGCAGACCACATATATTTCTCGCGTTTCCGATTTTTCTCGTGATTCACGTCCGCGGCGATGCAGTCCCGGAGAGCGTCCATGTCCGACTCATCAGCTTCGATCTCGACCACTTCCTCGTAGTAGCGGGCCGAAAAAATGATTCTCTCCGAATCGGGGTCATAGGGGATCAACTTTCCGGCGATGAACGCATTGTATTCGTCCGGAGTCAGCTCGATGCGAAGACACTCGTCTCCTTTCACACTTCCCAAAATATTCCGAAACCCGGAGAGGTCATAGGCAGACCCCCAAGAACCACTCGATCCGGCCGCCGCTTTTGCTGTGATCACAAATCCAGTGGATGAAGGGGGACGGGGTGTCCTGGCGATTGATGAGTAGAAATCCGGGACACTTCTTTCGATTGACCCTTTTTCTACAGCGAATGCCCGAGGCGAAATCATTTTCTGAAGGTGTGGCCGTAGACACCTTGATGATGAGACCCAAAAATTTTTGGAGTTTCAGCGCCGCATCCGAAATATCGGCTTCAGGGTCGGTTGGCGTCAGATGCTGAATATCGGTGCTATGCCAAGAGCCGGGAGACGATTTTGATTCAGCACTCATAAGGGACAAGCAAGTGAGGCAGTCAATGACCGAACGCGTTGCCGGATGGATGGTACGAATTTCTCACTATTTTCTTTTCAGCGTCTGTTTCAAAAACTGATCCGACCTCCCAACCCTCCGGTTCGCTTCCTTCTGATAATTAAACCTGTCTGCCATCGCACGAGAAGCAAATGGATCTCTCTGTATCGCCTTCTGTGATTTGTCCCCGGCTGGTCTCTGCGTGAGCAGTCCGGTATCTCCTTCCAACATCGGAAAAATGTGAAAACCGACACCCTTGTAGGAGGAAGTCTTATCGTGCGGCGGCGGCGCGAGGTTGATAGGTAGAGGGTTCCTGGCGATATAGAGACTTTTTCCGGTGATTGCATTCCGAAGATTTTTAGAGATGACCAACGACTTGCCTTGAGGAACCGGCGCAATCATACCCGTCTTCGCTTTCAGGAGGAGCGGCTGGCCGGGACCGGCTGAAATGAGTGCGAACAGAACGATGAATGTTGACCACATGACCGGATTGTCTCAAGGGCGCATGAGCAGGTCAATGGATAATGTCTATCTGTAGAAGCTATTGACACATACTGTTTGGGGGTGTAATCATTTGCACATGGAACGAGTCATTCGTTCGTGTTGAACGGCGCGTCCGGCGGGCGCCGGCGGATGGTAATCGGCGCCGTTCTTCTGTCCTTTCAAAATCTATCAGAAATCAGGAGGAACAACCAAATGCGGATACTTCTCTCAGTGTCTATGTTCGTGTGTTTATTTCTTCCATCAGCTCAGGCCACGGCAAACATTGCCCAACGAAAGGCCATGGCCGCCCAGATTGTCCCGGCGACCATCCCGGATACGGCGATTGTCGGTGTTGATGTTTTTGACGCCGCGTCCGGCGGTTCGGCGGTCCGCGTCCGTGGAACGTCAAAATTCTCCGCTAATGAAGTCCGAGTTCTGCCGATCGCGTGGGACGAATTCCCGAACCTTCGTTATCCGGGGGATGCGACATACCCGATCTTCACCGTGTTTGTTCCCAGACCCTTGGTGGAGGACACCGGCGTTTTTCACTTTGAAGACGGCGCAGTCGCTCTTTTATCTACCGACGTGCGCGATGTGAAAGGCATTCCCTACACAATGATTCAGGTTGTTCTGGACAACGCCAAATCGTGGGCGTGGAACATCGTCATGATGGATAACTCGCTGGTCATTGCTTTCGCGCCCACGTCCAACGTCGTCTGGCC
>JAHFCY010000348.1 GCA_023249255.1 Candidatus Lindowiibacteriota bacterium
AAATTATCGGGGGTTTTCATCGGGGAAAAAATACGGGAAGTGATCGCTGAAATCGACGGCGTGAAACAGAACGTGACCGTCGGGCAGGAGATCAGCGGCTGGCGGCTCGTCGAACTCCTCCAGTCATCGGCGGTCTTTGAGTCCGCATCCGGACAGAAGGAAACTGTTCGGCTGTTTCGGGAGTCGCCATGAACCGCCGCATCTTCGTTTTCTTTTTGTGCGTCATCTGTATCCTCACGCGGGGTCGGCCCGTTTTGGCCGAGGTGATCGACAACGAGTCGATCCTCAACCGCGCGCACATTCTGATCGACGCCGGCCAGCCTGAATCGGCCCGGGAGGTTCTGGCGCCCTACATCGCCGCCGGCGGGACCCAGATGGATTACGCCGAATATCTATACGCGCTGACGACATTCACCGACAGCGATCCCGAATCGCCGCGGCAAGCGGTTGACCAGTTCCGGCGGCGGTATCCCAATTCCAAATTCGCCCCGAAAATCGTGTTTCGGCTTGGTCAATTCTACCGCGTAACCTTGCGCGATCCGGAACGGTCGGTCCAGGTCTATTCCCAGTTTTTGCAGTCTTTCCCGCAGGATCCGCTGGCTCGTGAAGCGCATTTGTGGCTGGTGTCCGCCATGATCGACGCCGGACAGTTCGACCGCGCCATCGCATCGATCCATCAGGCCCTCGCCATGCACGAATACGGCGAACAGGATAGAAATCTTCTGACCGGCCTTCTCGATTTTGCCAAACAAAGTCTCGGCAGGCCCTCATCCGGCGGGGTGACCGTCGACGTCCGGCCGTCGGCGCCGGCAGACGCCGCATCCCCGCAGGAACCGCAGTCGTCGCCCGCCCCGCAGGAACCGCCCGGCACCGCGCCGACGACTTCGACGCCGGCGGAACAATCCCCGGCTCCCGCGCCGGAGATTGTACAGAATGAGGCGTCCCCTCCGGCGGATGAGTCCCAGGCGCCCGCGAAACCAAAGAAAAAACCGGTGAAAGAGTCCGCGACGGTTTTCATGAACTACCGCGACGCCGAAATTGACGATGTTCTCAATTCCCTCGCGCAGGAGCTTGGCCTGACGTTCATCAAGGACGAGGAGGTCCAGGGAAAGATCACCGTCATCAATCCCCGCAAGATGACGCCAACCGAGGCGATGTACCTGTTTGAGTCCATCCTTGAACTCAAGGGCTTCGCGATGGTGCGGTCCGGCAAAGTCTACAAAATCCTGCCGGCGCAAAAGAGTTACGCCAAAGGGCTCGACGTCTACCCGCCCGACCGGCCAATTCCCAGGGAAGACCGGCCGGTCACGAAGATCATTCAACTCAAGCACTCGCTCGCGCAGGATGTCTCCCAGATTCTCCAGCCGCTCCTCGGGGATGCCGGAAGCCTGCAGGCGGATATTTCGAATAATTCCATCGTGGTCACCGGCATGGCATCCAACGTGTTCCGGCTGGAGAGCATCGCGCACACCATCGACGAGGCGGGGGCGGCGAATCAGCACGAGACGATCAAACTCAAATTTCTTTCCGCCGCGGAGGCCCTCCCGCTCATTCAAAAACTTCTGGCCACCACCCAGCCGGAAAACCTGGGGTCGCTGAAAATCGTCGCCGGCCCGACGAGCACCCATCTGTTTGCGGTCGGCCCCCTCGAGATGATTTTCAAAGTCAGGGATATCGTGAAACTCATCGATGTGCCGGGTTACAAGGAAGAATCCCTCAAGGTCTATTCGCTCAAAACGGCGAACGCCGAGAAACTCGCGGGATTCCTCGAAACCCTGATGACCAAGGGCCTCGCGGGGACCATTGAGGGCGCGCCGACGCGGCCGGGAGTGGTCAGCGCGGATCGGATGACCAACAGTCTCGTCGTTCTCGGATCCCGCGCGTTTCATGACGTCATCGCTCCGCTGATCGAACGACTCGATTACGAAGGGTTTTCCGCGTTCCGCGTGCAGATCATCCCGCTCCGATACGCAAACGCGGCGGATGTTGCCACCAAGTTCGAAAACATCGTGGCCCGCGGTCTTGGTCCCCGTGGTGAAGCCTACAGCAACCAGATCATCATCCAGGCTGACGCGCGATTAAATGCCCTCCTGATCGCGTCCGCGTCCCAGTCGATCCTCAAATCCCTGGCCAGCCTCGCCTCCGCGCTCGACCGGCCCGCCGAGGAGGGCGGGCCGCGCACGGTCGTCTACTACCTTGAAAATGCCGACGCCTCCAAACTGGTGACTGTCCTCCAGGATATTTTCGCCAAAAGCGACGCACCTGCCGTCCAGCCCGCGAAGATCGTGGCGGACAAGGGAACAAATTCGCTGGTGATCGTGGCGATGCGCGAAAATTACGACGCCGTCATGGAAACCGTCATGAAACTCGACATCGCGCCCTATCAGGTGCTGGTCGAAGCCGTCATTCTGGAGGTCGGCCTGGACGCCAGCAACAGCCTCGGCGTTGATTACACATTGCACAAATCCAATATCGATTTTGACATCCGAGCCGCCGGCTCGACTCTGGAGGGCCTGGCGTTTACCGGCATCAAACAGGCGGTGGTGAAGGACAACAAACAGCTCGACGGGATCATCCAGGCGCTCGTCGCCAAGACCAATACGCGCGTTCTGGCCACGCCCCGCATTTTTGCCGCCAATAACCAGGAGGCGTCCATCCTCATCGGCGACCAGGTTCCCGTCAAAACCGGCACCACCACCACCACCGGAACATCGACATCCACATTCGAGTACAAGGATGTCGGGATCAAACTC
>JAHFCY010000349.1 GCA_023249255.1 Candidatus Lindowiibacteriota bacterium
AACCTTGCGAATGGCGCTTTTCAGTTCGGCGGATTTGGCCTTGAATGCGTGGTCGCCCTTCGCCTTGGACTCTTTGGGGAAGTCTGCGGCCGACAGAACCGGCAGAGCGCCCCTGAATTTTTGCGCCCCGGTCGCCGAAAACGAAACGCGACCCTCCGAGGGCTTGCCGGTAATGGTGATGGTGGCCTCCGGATCAATCACGCGCGAAACCAATCCTGTGAGCGTGTCGGCGTGAACCGTGAACGCCGTTGGCTCTTCGACTTTGCCTTTCAGCGTCGTCGTCGCCCTAAGCTCAAGATCGGTGGCGGTGATATGGGTCTCGCCGTTTTTGGGGCTGATGAGTATGTGGGACAGAATTGGTAATGTGCCGTCTTTCGAAACGGCGGAGTGTACCTCTTGAAGCGCGGCATACAGGTCTGACTTTGAATAGATAGCTTTCATATATCCCTCCCTGCGGGTTTTGGTTTGGACATCTTGTGTCCAGTCATTAGCACGGTGCGGGGATCGAACCCGCCCGCGAGACCTACACCAATATCGCGTTGCCGAAATCGCGTTTCTGAAACGGCGACCATGTGATCGAGGTCGGCACAATTTCGCGTTGGTCGTCGAGTAAGCCCACTTCCTGTTTGGCGATCAATCTCGCCTCCCATGCGGGCATCCCATCCTCAACTTTTTTTTGAGTGATGCCATTAATCAGGTCTGTCATGCGAACCGTTGTCATTGAAATCACCTCCGCCCTATAGCACGCGGCGCAGACGGCAACGGCAATCGAAGATCGCCAACCATAAATTTCATTTCCTTCGATTTCTCCGGTACAGGGCAGGCTGAATGGGCGATGGGGCGAGAGAACCCGCCGCCCATGTTGTATCTATCTCGTGATTCCTGCTGGTAGGGGAGAAACGCAATAGCTGGGACATTCGAGTGGCACATCGATGAGCAGTTCTTCGTCCTCCTTGGCTAAAACCAGACAGACCCCACCCAACACACACACCAGATACTTTTCTCCGTAGTTGTTCGCCATCGATCGAGCATACTGAAAGGCATCGGATTTCTTGGTAAAGCCGGGCACATCCATTTTTTCAGTCAGAAATTTCATAGTGTCAGACATCTCTGTCATTGGTATCACCTCCACCCAATAGCACTCAGCACCAACGCCAACGGAATCGGACAGCCCGCAGACAAATTTCTTACCTTCCTATTTCTCCGGTGCATCTTCGGTACATGGCCGGCTATCTTTGTCGTCGATCACGGATAGGCGTGATCGTGGCCGGATACCTGACATCTCTTCCCACACTTCCGGCAGACCACCTCCGGCAAGACCTCCACTTCGGTGTTCAACTCGTCACATCCGGGGCACGTCCATTCGTAGCCGCCTGCAATCAATTCGACCTCGTCCACTGCCACCCGCGCCCGATTTCTATTTGGCCGTTTCATCGGTTCAGCCAGTCGTAGATGTTGAGCGCCATAAAAAAGATCCCGACGACCAGCGCAGGGATGAATCCATTTAACATCTGAAAAAGATCCGTCATTTGTCATCACCTCCGCTCCATAGCAGACGGCGTTCGCGGTAATGACGTAGGGCGTACCCGCACCTGCAAAAAATTCCTCCATTCTTTTTCTGAAGTACAAAGGAAGGCTTTGAAATCCGGCACCAAAAAAAGCGCCGGCCCGGGACGGGAGGGGGTTCCGCCCCAGGCCAGCTTTGTAAGTGATCTCTGATAAATAGCAGGGCGGGATTGGACCGCCCAATTCAGTCAGACGAGGAGCAAGCTCAGCGCTCTGTCTTTCAGGTCGAAGTCAGACATGATCCGCGCAAGGCGGTTTTCCGGTTTTCGGAATTTCCTTCGGTGGTCGGAAAACTCGGCGGCGGCGTTCCATGCCGCCCATGCCGTGCCGCGCACGTTCGCCAAGTTGTCGGCGTGTTTGTAGATTTCGATGATTGTCTCCCGCGCTTCGTCAATGCTCCGGGCGGCCCGGTCCCCCGGCTGAATGTCGCTGTCCTTGTACGGCAGGAGTTTGACGACGAAATTTGTGAAATCGGCCGGCGTCAATTTCTGAGCAAGAAGCCGATTGGCGGTTTCGGCAAATTCCGCCACATACCGCCGCGTCAGGCCAAGCGTTTTTTTGGCCTGTTCGATTCGTCCGGCCATGTCGCCGGTGTGGCGCAGATACCAAGCCCGCGCCGTTCCGCCGAGGGCGGCCTGCAGGGTGTTGGCGCACACCACGCGGACAGGCGTAACACAAACGCCAAGCGACCGCGTCGCGTCAAACGAATTGGACAGAAGCAGGAAGGTCTCCACTTTTTCGCTGTCCATTCCGCCCACAACCACGTCATGCGGGATGCGGGCAAGCAACCACACCACGCGTCCGCCCTTGAGTGCTCCGGCCGTGTGATATTTGGCTTCTCCGGTTCCGGTGAGCGTGTCGAGGAAGTCGAACGCCTCCCGATTCTGCACGGGAGCATATCGATCGGAAACAACACCAAGAACGCGCCCGTCTGTTTGCCGCTGAACGCCATACCGGCTTTCGACCCGCACCATTTCCGCCGAACCGCTCGGCGCGTGGGCATACAGGGGCACAAGCTCGACCCCCCAATCAAGCCCGGCCAGCTTGATGGCCTCCCCCGCGGCCACAACATCGTCCGGGATTACCGTCCCCAGACCGTGCCATGCGGGTTTGTTGCCTCCAAAAAATCCGCTTTCAAACTCGTGAGCCATCGCTTACCACCTCCGTTGGATGTCTCGGCGC
>JAHFCY010000024.1 GCA_023249255.1 Candidatus Lindowiibacteriota bacterium
AGAATTTCTCCTCGATGATTGAAATGTCCGTCGTGCCCGGAAACGACGCGACGGTGTCGGAAGTCGAGTTGGAGAACGCGTATGTCCGCTACAATGATTTGGTTCGCGGAAGCGGCGAGGACCATTACTCGATTCGCGTCGGCGTGTTTCATCCGTGGGAGGCCTACGGTGCAGCCGACCGGGGACTGACCAATTTAACCCGGCCCTATTTCCAATCGAACGCGGCCAACTACAATGGATCCACCAGTTTCGTCCTGTGGGCCGATCAGGCCGGGGCGGAATTGGGATACACAGCCGGAAAAACCTCCATCCGGGGCACCGCATTCAACGGGTACGCCGTCAACGGTAATGGAGACGTTACTGCCGCAGTGGGAAATGAAGGTCCCGTAAAACCAACGGGTGCGGGCGGAAGTTCGCAACTAAAGGACATGCAGTTCTACGCTCAGCAGACTTTGACTGACAATGGCGGCTCGGTTGGCGTGTTGTACTACGACGGCCGGAAATATCAGACGACGGCCGGCAACGCGTTCAAGGACAAGTTCAAACGCACGTCGCTGTTCGCCAGTTACCCGATGGACAAGTTTCTGGCTCTCGGAGGCTGGGAATACGGCAAGGATAATTTCTGGGACACGGGCGCCGGGACCGCCAACGGCACATTCAAGAGCCAAGGGTACTTTGCCGAGCTTGATTACAACGCCTATGACCCCCTGTGGTTCGGGATTCGTCTGGACCAGTTCGATCCGTCTAGGAAGACGCCGGACAATGAGATCAGAGGAACCACCTACATGGCGAATTATTCCTTTGACAACGGCTTCCAACTCTTGAGCCAGTATGAGGACAAGAGAACGGATAAAGGGTTTAACAGCGGGACCCAGAAGGACCGCAATTTCCAGATTCGCGGGATTTTCCTCTGGTAGAAGAACGGATGCCGTTCGGCCGGCTTTAGATTATTTTGGAATCACTCCTGCGCTCTTCCATCGCCCCCAAATCTCACGGGGGCGGTGGATGGGAGCGCCGGAAATGGAGGGCATGGATCATGGGGTTCGACGAGAAGGAGATGAATTTGCTCGAGCGAACATTTGTCGTTACGGGAGTTGTCTTGGCCGTCGTCTTCTCCCTGGTTTGTGTGGCCGTGCTTCTCTGGCCCGGTCTCATAGTCGGCGCGTCAGCCGCTGATGCTGTCGCCAAACCTGCGGCCGCTCACTCTTACGCCGGCGTCGACAAGTGCAAGAAGTGCCACAAGACTCAATACGAGTCCTGGGTGAAGACGAAGCATGCGGGGGCGTTTGCGGATGCAAGCAAGAAACCGGAGGGCGTGACGGTGGATCCGGAAGTCTGTAAGATGGACGAGAAATCGATCACGTTCCTCAAGACCGGCGAGGCGATCAAATGCTTGGCCTGCCACACGACCGGCTACGATGAGAAAACCGGTAAATACGCCGCCGAGGGCGTGACGTGCGAGGCCTGTCATGGCGGCGGCGCGGATTTCGCGACGGTTCCCATCATGAAGAACAAGGAAAAAGCGCTTGCGGCGGGTTTGGTCATCCCCACGGAATCCACGTGCCGGCGGTGCCATCGGACAGACAATCCGATGCAGAAGGAGACGTTCGACTTTGAGAAGAGTAAAGAGAAAGTTCACGATCACGTGAAGAAGCAGGCGAAGTAGGCCATGATGATATATGCGGCTCTCCTCTGGATTTTGATCGGAGGCGTCCAGGCGGGATGGTCGGCAGATCTCTCGACAGACTTGGATGAGGCGTCTCCCTATGTTCTTGAACCGTGCTTCAAGCCGATCGAGTTTCAGGTCGAGGCGTTCGACGCGGCCGGTTCGGTCCGGGACCCTTTGCTTCTGGCCGTGGGAGAGAAGTCGGTCTTCATTTTGAGCGTCTCGAAACACGGCTGGAAAAACGTTGCCTGCGTGGATCCGGCAGGCAGGGCATTGACCGGCGGATTTACCGACGCGCCCGCGCAAAAAGGCGACCCCATCCGATTTTTTATTTCATCCATGCTGAAGGACGGTCGGGTCCAGACGACGTTTTATGTTTTTCGCAAGGGTCGAAGTCAAATGGAAGGCCAGACAACAGGACGGATTTACCGCAATGACGGGCCTGTACTCGTATCCCAAAAACTTGCGGGCCAGGCCAAACAGCCGGTGGTCGTGGAAATCCCCCGTGCCGGTGGTATGCCCAAGTCTCTCTGGAATCTTCCTCTGCCCCCGGGCACAGGTCTTTTCGATTTCGCCCGTTTTCCGGACGCCAATCGCGGACTGTCGATCCGGATCGAGGGGGATGAGGACAACATCGCGCTCTGGGAGAAGGATCAACTGATTTCCAGGGTGTCGATCCCGGTCGGCAACCCCTACACGGAACTTCCGGTTGATCTGCAGGAAAAAGCCGGAGGCCGCCGCGCCTCGCCGCAGATTCTCGATGAGGGGGCGGACGGAACACAAGAGATCGTGGTTGCGATCAATGATCCGGATGTCGGCGGTGGATTTATTTTCTCGGGGGAAAATCATCAATCCCGAATCGCCATTCTCGGCGTAACCGGCGCGGGAACAAATACAAAACTGGCCGTGACCGGGGTGACGCCCATTCAGAAAGGCGTCATCCCGGAGATCGGGATTCTGGATTCCCGAGTCTTGGTGGCGCTGGTGAACACGAAGACTCATCGGACGCAAATGCATTGGTTGCATCCACAGAATTCTCCGGGAGGTCGGGGAGGGCAGCAGGCGATATATTCTAATTAGCCGGGGCTTAAAGCCCGGCTGAGCAGGTTGAGTAAGTGAGCAGGATTTAAATTATACGAAATTCCAAAAGCCGGTCCCGTAATCTCCATGACCCCCTTTGCCGGTACGGTCCGAGGTGACGGAGACTTTGAAGTGCCGGATAGGAATCAGGGGGCCGCTGACGCGGCCCTCTTTTTTTGACCACAGGGACGTGGGAATCCCGCAGGAGCGCCAGGGATGGGCGAAGCGGGATCTACTTATTCTCGCTCTTCCGAATCAATTTCCACGGATGCCGCCGGACGTCGTCCGACAGGGATTTGAGGTTGGCGCTGGTCGCATCCAGATTTTTTATCATCTCCTGAATCTCGGGACGGTTTTCCGACGCCATCCCCTTGAGATGCTCGGCCAGACTTGTGAGTGAGGCGGCGGCATTGTCGAACTTCTGCGCCGCACTCTCGGCGTTTTTCATGAGTTGAGGCAGGCGTTCGGACCCTTCCGCGGCGTTCGTGAGAATTTTTGAAATGTCCCCGCCGTTTTCGGCGCTGATTTTTTTCAGCGTGGAGGTGAACGCGTTGATGTCCTCCGTGGCCTTGAGGACGTTCAGCGATATCTGGCGGATATTGCCCGCGGTGCTTTCGTCAAACATCGACCTCACCTGGCCGAAAATCCGCGACAACAGAATCGGATCACTGCCCTTCAGCGTTTCGCCCTCCGCCAGCGCAACGCCCCCGCCCGGCAGAATTTCGATCGCTTTCTCGCCCATGAGCCCCATTGACGTGATCATCACCTCCGACGATCGCGTGACGGGAAGATCCTTCGGAACGGAGAGTTTGGCGATCAGGCGCACGGGAGTCCCGGGAATGACCCGCACGGATTCCACCTTGCCCACCCGATACCCCGCGTATTGAACCGGTGCGTCGGCCGCCAGCCCGTCAACATATCCGAACTCGACGGAGACGGCTCGCGTCGGCCCGCCAAACGCCTTTAGAGAAAAAACAAAAACGGCGAATAAAAAAATCCCGATGGCGACAAACAACCCCACCGCAAAGTCCCTGCTCTTATTCATCTACCGCCTCCTTATCGCGACCCACGACAAGTAATGTAACAACCAGCGCCACAGACTAGCACAGACAGCCACACACAGACACTGACAAGTTCCCGGGAGAAGGTGGGTGTCTGTGCGTGCAGGTGAGTGTCTGTCTGTGGCTGCGGTTTCTATTTTGTAGCACGTCTAATTTCCGATCATGCTCTTCAAATATTCATCCCGGTTGCGCCGAAGCGGGATCGGGCCGTCCGCGAGGCCGTCAATGAATTGCCGGATCAACGGATCGGCCGTCGTCCGGAACGTCTCCGGTTTTCCTTCGGCCACCACCACCCCGCCGTGCAGAAGGACCATCCGGTCGGCCACCGAGAACGCGCTCTTCATTTCGTGCGTCACGAGAATCGTCGTGATCTTGGTTTTTTTCGTCAAATCCAAAATGAGCTGGTCGATCGCGGCCGACATCACCGGATCAAGTCCCGCTGAAGGCTCGTCCATGAACAACACTTCCGGATCCAGCGCCATCGCCCGCGCAAGCGCCACCCGCTTGACCATCCCCCCGCTGATCTGCGACGGATACAAATCGCCAAATCCGGTGAGTCCCACCATGTCCAACTTCATCTTGACCATGATGTCGATCACTTTTTCGTCCAATAGGGCGTGCTCCCGGATCGGATACGCCACGTTTTCGCCGACGGTCATGGATCCAAACAGCGCCCCGCCCTGAAAACAAAATCCCCAGCGTTTCCTCAACCGGTCCATCCCGCCCTCCGACAGTGTCACGATGTCCTCGCCGTTGTAGGTCACCGCGCCTGCCGTCGGTTTTTCGATCCCGCACAGGACTCGAAGGAGAGTCGATTTGCCGCATCCGCTGCCGCCCATGATTACCAGGGTCTCGCCCGGCTCCACGTTGAAATTCACGCCCCGAAGCACGTACCGCGGGCCGTATTGCTTCTCGACGTTTTCGACGATGATTCGCATGCGGCTACGCGGCGAAGTAGAAGAGGGCCGTAAACAAAAGATCGGCCATGATGATGGCGACGATCGAAACGACGACGGTCTCCGTCGTGGCGGTCCCGACGCCGACCGCGCCGCCCCGCACGGAATATCCCTTGTAACACGCGATGAGTCCGATCAGGACCGCAAAAATCACGCTCTTGACGAATCCGGTCAGAAAATCCTTCATGACCAGGCCCTCGACGGCGACTTTGTAAAACAGTTGCGGCGGAATATGCAGATATCCCCAGCCGATGATGAGTCCGCCGAGGATCGCAACGGCGTCTCCAATCAGAGTCAGAATCGGAAGCGCAATCACAAGCCCCGCCGCGCGCGGCACCAGCAGGATACGTACGGGATTCAATGCCATCATCCGAAGCGCTGTGATCTCCTCCGATACGGCCATCGTCCCGAGCTCCGCCGCAACGCCCGCGCCCACCCGGCCGGAAACCAGAATCGCCGTGATCAGCGGCCCCAGCTCCCGCACGACCGACACCGACACAAGCGACGCCACGTACAGCGTCGCGCCGAACTTGGCGAGCTGGTACGCGGTCTGCATCGCCAGAATCATGCCAATGAACGTGCAGATCAGCGCCACGATCGGCACGGAACCGACTCCCATCCGGTAAACGAACCGCGCGATTTCCGAAATCCGCGGGAACTGCCCGCGAAACCCCCCAATGACGCCGCGATCGAAAATGTCGCCGGATAATGTGCAGAATCGGCCGAATCGTTCGACCCGCTCCACGAATCTACTCGACAATGGAAAAGACCTCCGTCAAATGCGCGATTTCAAACACCGCTTTCACCTGCGGCGTCAGGCTTTTCAAAATCAACTGACCCTTGTGCGCCAGCGTCAGTTGAAGCATTTCAACCAGCGTCGCGATGCCCGACGAATCCATGTAGGTCACGCCGCCCAGATCGATCGTCACCTTTTTCAGTTTTTGTTTCGCGGCCGGCAACAGGACATCCCGCAGTTTCGGCGATGTGTTCATATCGACCTCTCCGAATACCCGCACCACCGCCTCCTCAAGCGACACCACCTCGCTCTGGACGTCAATCATGACTGCGGCTCCCCCTGAGTCTTCCCGCCCACGCGCCGGCGCAGAATCAGCCGGTTTCCGATCTCCACGCTCGTGTCATACGTCACGTCCTGAAAAACCGTTTTCATAAAATGAATCCCAAGACCTCCCGGCCGGACGGCCTCCAGCGCGCGGCCTACGAGTTTTTCCGGATTCACCTTCGGGCCATAATCGCGCACGACGATTTCAAATACCTCGCCGCGCAGGCCCATGTCGATTTCTATTTTTTGCGTCTGATCGTTCTTGTAGGTGTGACGGATCACGTTGCTGATTGCCTCGGATAACGCCACCTGAATTTCCGAGACTCCCTTTGACTCAAGACGTCCGCCGACGACGCTCGCCGCCGCATCCCGCGCCAGGGACAGATACGCCGGATGAGACAGAATTTCAAACGAAAGATCCGCCGGCTCCTCCACACACCCGAATGCCACCAGAGTCGTGTCGTCCGCCGGCTCCGCGCCGGCCCCGTAGCGATCCAGCCTCGCAATGATCGCGTCGCACAACAGCCGCGGTGTGAGGCGCGTCCGCTCCAGCAATTCCTTCAGCCTCGCCGATCCGAACAACTCTCCGCCCGCGCCCCGCGCTTCCGTCACCCCGTCCGTGAATGCCAGAATCTGCGCACCGGCCGGAAGATCGATCAAGGATGTGTTTAATCGCCTCCCGGGCAGAATGCCGACTGGCGGATTTTTCTGCGCCAGTACCTCAACCCACTGCCCGCCGCGCGTCATAAAAAACGGAAGATGCCCGGCGTTGGCGACGATGAGTTTTCGCCGCCCGGTATCCAGAACAAACGCGATCAGGGTCACGAACATCCCGCGCGTGGTCTGCTCGCAAAGTTGTTGATTCACCGCCGCCAGTGCGGCCGAGATCGTCTGCCCGTGCCGGAGAGCCGCCCGCATTTCAGTCAACAGCCGGCACATGAACAGCGCCGCCGGCAGGCCCTTGCCTGACACATCGCCGATGAGAATCACGACACGCCCGTCCGGCATCCGAAACGCGTCGTAAAAATCGCCCGAGACCTGTCTCGCCGGAATCAGCCGCCCGGCAAATTCGTATCCCGCCGCGTCTGGAAAATGACGCGGGAGATAACTCTCCTGCACCTGCCTCGCCGCCGTGATCTCCTGCCGGATTTTTTCCTGATCGAGGAGCGTCTTATGAATCCGCGCGTTCTCGATCGCAACGCCCAGAGTCCCGGCAAACGCGGAGAACAGCACGAGGTCGTCCTCGGTGAACGCTTCGCCGTCCCGCCGGTTGATCGCCTGCGCCACGCCGATCAGTTTGTCCTCGGTCTGAATCGGCACGCAGAGAACGCTTCTCGTCTGAAATCCTGTCTTCGAATCGAAATAGGCCAGAAATCGCTTGTCCTGCCGAACGTCGGGAATCAACAGCGGCGCGCGGGTCTGCGCCACGTATCCTGATATGCCCTCACCCACCCTGATCCGGTGATTTTTCAAAATGTTGGCTGCGTCGCCCAGCGCCACGGCGAACTCCAGATATTCGCCGCCGGCGTCAAGCAGAAGAATACTGCCGGTCTCGGCGTCGACAACATCCTGCTCCAGCTCCAGACTTCGCTTCAAAACTTCGGAGATGTCCAGCGTAGCCGACACGGTCCGGCCGATGCGGGTGAGTTTCTCCAGTTTGATTGAAATGTCCATTCCGTGATTTTGCCCCGTGAACGCCATTGCGCCACCACGCTACGTGAAATTCACAAAAGTTTCAACGAAGACCACCCCCGAAAAACGGATGCGGGCCAAAAACAAATGGCTTGTTGTATCCGCGGCCGCCGTGATATATCGTTGACCAATGGCCAAAGAACGCGAAATCATTTTCCAGTTCCGGCTCGACGACGATCCGGCAAAAAATAATTCCGCGATCGACCGGTTCCTCAAGGACGTTGAACGAGCCTGGGAAAAAAATGACGAGGTCCTGTCCGAAAAGGAGTCGATCCGCGCCGATGGCGGCGCCTATGAGGTCAAATTCCGCCTCTATCTGCCGAAACTCTCCTCGGACGCCCGCGGGATCGAAATCGTCGGAACGGGCGATGAGGAATACGATCAGCTCTTTGAACTCGGCATCCTCATCCTCGAGGAGCGCCTCCAAAAAAAGGAAGTCCCCTACATCATGCGCGCCTCCAAGGAGCGATTTACGGCCGGCTTCGAAGACCTCCACATGAAACTCGACGAAATCGACGAGGTGCTCAAGGAGAAGAAGCTCACGGAGGCGGAGCGCAAGGAGATCGTCTCCGACCTCTCGTCCATCGTCTCCAAACTTGATTTCCTCGCGCTCAACATCCGTCTCATCGAAGACCGCATCGTCGAGATGATGAACCGCTACGAACTCGAAATCCCCAAGTCGCCGTCGTCGTCCGCGCCTTCGCCTTCGCCCCAGCCCGAACCCGACGCGGCCGTCAACCGGCCCCGCGACGATTTCGTCCAGCATTTTTCGGCCGGCAGCGGATATTTCGATCTCGGCCTGTACAGGGAGGCGGCCGAGGAATTCGCCCGGGCCATCGCGATCGATAAAAAAGATTTTGGCGCGCGCACCAACCTCGCCTGGTCCTATCTCCTCGACAACAAAATCGACGCGTCCATCAAAAAGTTCCAGGATATCCTCAAGGCCAGGCCCGATTACGTCCACGCCTACAACGGACTCGGATACGCCCTCCTGCGCGCCGAACGGAACTTCGAGGCCCGGACGGCGTTCCAGAAAGTCCTCGAGTCTCCGGCCGCGGATAAAAATACGCGATACTTCGCCCACATCAATCTCGGACTCCTCTACGAAAAGGAAAATGATCCCGACCGCGCCATCCGGGAGTTCGAAAAGGCGTCGTCGCTTCTGCCTCAAAATCCCGACGCCCATTTCAATATCGCCAACGTCTATTACAATATCGGCCTCTACGACGAGGCCGAACGCAAGTATAAGAAAACACTCGAACTCAAGCCCGGATCCAAAACGGTCCGACATTTCCTCCTCGCCGCCCGCGCACAGATGGCGGTGCAGGAAAAAAATTATGACGCGGCCCGCAAACACTACGAGGAGGTCATCGCCGACAAGCCGGCCGAACCGTTTTTTTACAATAATTTCGGTTCCCTGCTTGAAAAAATAGGCGACTATCCGGCGGCCCTGGCGGCCTACCGGGAAGCCACGCGGCTCGATCCGCACTACGCGATTTCCTACTTCAACCTCGGCTACATCTCCGATCGCATGATGAACGCCCGCCGCGCCATCCGCTACTATAAAAAATTTCTCGAGTTCCACCCGGATGACAAAATCGCCCTCAACAACCTCGGCTGGGATTATTTCGTCACCGGTGAAACCGAAAAGGCGATTTTTTACTACAAAAAGGCGTCCGCGCTCGATGAGAACTTTTTCTATCCCCTTAATAATCTCGGCTGGCTGTACATCAAATCCGGCAAGTTCGAAGAGGCTGCGGCTTGTTACGCGCAGGTGTTGAAGAAAGATCCGAAGAATGCCCTGGCGTATAACGATCTGGGGTATCTCTATTTCCTTAAAGGCATGTTCGAACACGCCATCGTGGAGTTGAAGAAAGCGATTAAATATGCGACCAAGGAGGAGGTCGCCTACGTCTACGCGCAGTATCATCTCGGTCTGGTTTACAACGCAATCGGCAAGACCGACCGGGCCCTGGAGGCGTTTTCCCTGGCCCTGGCGACGGACGACAAATACGTTTCGGCTCACGAGAAAGTGGCGGAATTGTACGAGATGCTGGGAAATTTCAAAAAAGCAAAGGAGCACTACAAAAAATGTCTCGAATTGGTGGACGAGAAGAGTTCCGTGAGGGAGAAAATCCTGAACAAACTTCAGCGCCTGTCGTCGAAGGAGAAGTCCCAGGGCGCAGTGTAGGGCCGCAGCGCGAGCAGCGGCAGCATTTCCAGCGACGAGATAACCGATCGCTGGTCCGGACCATCCGGCACAACGGCGGTCACAGACTTCGCGACCAGCGCGTCGCCATCCTGGTCGACGTGCAGAACATGTTTTATTCCGCGAAGTATCAGCACAACGCCAAACTCAATTTCTCGAAATTGAAGGATGTCATCGTCAGCGGCCGCCAGCTGGTCCGCGCGGTCTGCTACATCGTCCAGACGCCTGAAATCGACCAGTCCAATTTTATGAAGACCCTCGAGGCTCTCGGATACGAGGTCAAAAGCAAGGACCTCAAACTCCGGCAGGATGGATCGGCCAAGGGTGACTGGGACATGGGCATCGCCATCGACGCCATGTCCATCGCGCCGCGTGTCGACGTGGTCGCGCTGGTCACCGGTGACGGCGATTTTTCGGAATTGGTCTGGCACATGCGTGGCCAGGGCGCCCGGGTCGAGGTTTATTCTTTCTCGCAGAGCACCGCCGAGGAATTGAAACGAGCCGCCACGGCATTCTGTCCGCTCACGGAACACGTCCTGCTTTAGAGTCTTCGGCGTTTTCCCCCCTCTCCCGCCTGCGGGAGAGGGTTGGGGTGAGGGCGCCAGTTTTACCGGGAAGGGGGAAAACATGGGAGGGGACGAGCGTTCTGCACTCATGGAGTGCGTCTCTGATCTTCGGCTTTACCTTCATCAGCGCTACGGGCTTCCCCTGAAAGCGCGGAGGGGCGTCGACACGCCCGCCGCGCAGCCTTCCGATGATTCGCCGCTGTCCACTCTTCGCGCGGAACTTGTGGACTGCCGGCGGTGCGCGCTCTGTGGGGGCAGGACCAGCGTTGTTTTCGGCGAAGGTCCCGATCGGGCGCAGGTCATGATTGTCGGCGAAGCGCCCGGAGCGGAAGAGGACATTCAGGGGAAACCGTTTGTCGGACGATCCGGCCAACTTCTCACCAAAATGCTCGAGGCCATCGGGCTTTCCCGCGACTCGGTCTACATCACCAACGTCGTCAAATGCCGCCCGCCTGAAAATCGCGATCCGAAACCGGACGAAGTCGATACCTGCTCGCCATTTTTGCGCGAGCAAATCCGGATCATTCAGCCCAGACTCCTCCTTGCGCTCGGCTCTCACGCCGCCCAGACGATCCTCCAAACCAAAGAACCCATCATGCAGCTTCGCGGAAAATCGTATACCTACGCCGGCGTCCCCCTCATCGTCACCCTTCACCCCGCCGCATGCCTCTACAATCCCAACAACAAAAAATTCGTATGGGAAGACATCAAGGGTATTCCGAATTTGCTGAAAAATGACTGACGGGATGACAGATCAGGCCGAAACCACCCTGCCCTTCTTCGGCGCCGATGTATCTTTGTGTCCGACGACATCCTCCTCCGCCCCGCCCGCGGATGATGTTCCCGCGTCCGCCGCCCGTCATTGCCTTGTCTCCGTTCACGCGCCGCTTGGCCGTCGGCTCTTTCAATACAAAATCCCGGATCACATCTCCGATTTGACGCCGGGCACCGCCGTCCTCGTTCCGTTTCGCAGCCGCGATCTGGTTGGCTGGGTGGCGGAAATGGATCCTGAATCTCCAGTCGATGATGGGATGGCGGTCAAATTTATCCTCGAAAAAATTGACGGGGCGGGTCTTCGGCCTGACGATCTTCAAATCTGCCGTCGCCTGCAGGACCTCTACGGGACCAATTTCTCCGATATTCTGGCTCTTTTTGTTCCACCTTCAGCGCCCAGACCCGTCCGTATCCTTGAACAAACGGAACAGGATTCGAGCGCTCCGCAAAGCGAGGCCACCCCGCGCGGCGCGGCCGCATCCGAGGCGTTCGGCGCTGTCCAACAGGCCGGCGGCCGAATCGGCCTGGATCGCCTCCGGCGGATGCTGAATGAGTATCCCCCCCGGGTAGTTGACGCCGCAATCCGGGAATTGACGGATTCGGGACATTTCCGGCTGCGGACCCGTGTCCAGTCGGTCCGGCCCGGCCAGAAAAAATATCTCGGATTATCTGAAGATCCGCCGTCCGTTTCGTCGTCCGATCTGGACCCCTCGCACAAAAAAATTCTCGACATTGTCGACCGCCACCCGTTTCAATTCGGCGGCGCCGAAATCGCCAGACTAGCGAAAGCGGCCGTCCGGGATGTCCGTAAACTTGTCGCCGCGCGGCTCCTCGTCGAACGAACGCAACGCCGCTGGCGAACCCCGCTGGAACGCCGCGACGATTCCACCGCCCCGCGCTTGGATTCAACGTTGACGCCGACTGCGGGACAGCGGGAAGCGATTCGCGAGATCACCCGGGTGCTGGACGCCCGCGCGTTTGAATCATTTCTCCTGTTCGGGCCGACGGCCTCCGGAAAAACGCTCGTCTACGAAATGGCCGCGCGCCACGCGCTGGCGCTTGGCCGCCAGGTCCTGCTTCTCGTCCCTGAAATCGCGCTGACCAAATCACTCGTAGATCGGATCAAAGACAGGATCGCGGAACCGATCGCCGTCATCCACAGCCGCCAGACACCGGCGGAACGCCGGGACGAATGGCAGCGCTGCGCCGATGGAACCGCCAGGCTTTTGGTCGGGCCGCGCTCGGCCGCGTTCGTTCCCCTGCCTGATCTCGGGCTTGCCATCGTCGATGAATGCCACGACGCCGGATACAAACAGTCCGACTCCCCCTACGTCGACGCCCGTGTCGCGATCGAAGAAAAATGCAGACTGGCCGGCGCCCCGATAGTGTCCGGATCGGCGACGCCGACTGTGGAGCAACTGTGGTCCGCGGACAAATTGCAGTCGCGCACGCGCCGACTCGATCTCACCGAATGCCCAACGCGCCACGCCCGGCCCGAGGCGCTGGTGGTCGATCTGCGAAAAATCCGGCCCGATCCCCGATCGCAAAATCGCCGCTCGTTTCTGACGCCGCCGCTCGAGGCTGCAATCGCCGAGACTCTTACGCGAAAAGAATCGGTTGTTCTTCTCATGAACCGCCGCGGATTTGCCCCGCAGATCACCTGTCCGGCCTGCGGCCACACCGAACGGTGCGGGAAATGCCTTATCGCCATGACCTATCACGCATCCGAACGCCACCTGCTCTGCCACGGCTGCGGACAAATCCGCCCGACGCCGGCGCATTGTCCGGTCTGCCGGGTTTCGCCGCTCGATTATCTCGGGGCCGGCACGGAACGGATCGAGGACGACTGCCGCCGGATGTTCCACCGCGCGCGCATTGCGCGCCTCGACGGAGACGTTCTTCGCCGAAGCCGCCGCGATGCGTTCGATGTACTCGAGCGGCTGAAACTCGGACAGATTGACATTCTCATCGGCACGCAGATGATCGCAAAGGGTTTGGACGTGCCGTCGGTGACCCTGGCCGCGGTGGTGATGGCCGACGTCGGACTGAACATGCCGGATTACAGGAGCCGCGAGCGGACGTTCCAACTTCTGGCGCAGGTGATCGGCAGAAGCGGCAGGCATGCGTCGGCCGGTCGCGCGATCATTCAGACCTTTCAACCGGATAACCCGGCCATCCAATGCAGTCTCAACGAGGACGTTCTTCAATTTTATGAATTGGAACGGGCCGACCGCGAGGCGGGATTATGGCCGCCGTTTTGCCGCCTTGTCCGGATTGTTGTCCAAAGCCGCAACGCCCCCCGTGCCCTGCAGACCGCGCGCCAAATCCGCGAGAATCTCGCGTCGTCCCTCCCGCCCCCTCCCGATTCCTCCAGCCCCCTCCAGTCTCTTTCCGACGCTCTCGCCGCGCCGTGGCCGAAAATCAACGACGAATATAGATTCCAGATTTTAATAAAATTGAGACCCGCGGCCATCATTCCTCCCCAATTCGGGGAAGTTTGCCGGGATGCCCGTGCGTCAGAGGTAACGATCCGCGTCGAACCCGATCCATCGTCTCTGCTCTAATTTTCAGACAGCCTGTCTACAAATTTCCGGTAACAATTCAGCTTCCCCAGAAAAATCATAAGGAAGCCATGAACATAACCGGTTTTGCTTCCTCCTGCATTCCTGGGTTCCTTATGAAATTTTTCGAAAAAAATTAATCCAACCCTCCCGTCATCCCGATATTAATGATTATGTGGTTTGGGTCATTTTAGCATACAAAAAAGCTTGACAACGCCAAAAAACTTTACTAATTTATCCGAATTCGTTCATCGACGGTGGGTCATTTTGGCATAGGCGGGTTCATTTTTCCTTGAGACTGCAAGGCATTACGATTATACGGAGAAGTGGGAATGCATGGGAGGAATATCTAACATCCAGTCAATCCAGAGAGTTATCCATAAATACACCCATACAATCGGGGCAACTCAACAGAAGGGTACATTTTTTGCAGACATTAAAGGGCATGCACGTATATAACTTAAATGTAGGAGTCGCACTCATTTCGTAAATTCGTTTGACAGGGAAAGGATTTGGTAATGCGAGGGAGCCGATTGATCAGTGCCGCCATTTTGATTCTGATGACCGTATGTGCGTGGAGCGTGAGCGCCGCGCATGCGGCCGCATTCAGCGAGGCGTACGGAACATTTGCCGATCCGATAAAAGCCATCGATGGGGATCGAAGCACGTACGCCCAATCCAGCGATCCCTACCGCGGAGAATACTTCCTCATCATCCGGTTTCCCAAACCCTCTCTCGTTCGAAACTTCAAAATCCGATACACCGGCGCCGAGCCCAAAAACGTCATCACGGAAATGGGATCCGACGCGGTCAACTGGATACCCTACGAACTGGGAGAGAAGACGGCTTATCTTCGAATCCGCATCCCCGCCAAGCCCGGGGAAATTTTCAAGATTGCGGAAGTGGAAGCCAATTCCGAAGAAGCGCCGGCCGTGGTTTTCGCTCCAACCATAATCGAAGCCGCCAACATCGAAACCACGGCGGTCATCCTCAACATCGGGTTCACCAAACCCGTCGCGGTATCCCTGAATTACGGTCTTTCCCCCGTCACCGAAGAAATGAAAAATTTTAGAGAGTATCCCTCGTATCAGACTTTTTACCAGATCAAACTCCTCGACCTCATCGAGGGGCTTGATTACTACGTCCGGGTGAAGGCGACGAGCGCGGAAGGCGATTTGTTCGTCACCGAAGACACGGCGCCCGTCCATTTCCGGCTCCGCGGCACGCCGCCGCTCAGAGTGATCAGCCAGGGCGTCGGCTACGTCGGTCCCCTCTCGTTTTCGGTCATCGTCCAGACCAACATTCCCTCCCACAGCGTCTGTTATTTCGGCGAGCAGTCCAACTTCACCACCATCTTGAGCAAACCGGACTTCGACACGGTCCACATTTTCGAGTTCAAGGACCTGTGGCCCCAGCGCCTCTACGCTTACATGCCCGTTCTCACCGACCACCGCGGCATGAACCTCAACATGGGCAAACAGCATGTCACGACCGCGGAACTCAACGTCGCCCGGGGCAAACGCGTCATCGCCGGCACATTCACCCAGCTTCGCGAGCCCGCATGGCAGGGCGGCGCGGAGTTGGTCGGCGATACGGTGCTCCAGCGCGTCACGAACGGAAACCTCGGATATTTCAAAGGGATGGCCCACAGCGGCGATCTGTCCAGGTCCGACCAGTACGCCGTCATCGATCTCGGCCGCGAATTTACCCTCGATGGGCATACCACCGTCTGGCGCGCGCTTGCCTATCCGTACTACTACGAGGTCTACACCTCGCTGGACAACACATCGTGGGAAAAACAGATCGTTATGACGGAGGAGCGCATTGCCGAAGGCCTGTCAACCCGGTCCGGTGACGGCGACCCGCTTCGGATTACCGGTAGCCCGTTTCAGGAGGGCGTCAAAGCCCGCTACGTCAAACTCCTGATCCCGGCGGGCACAAAAATGGCCAGGCGGCACCGCACATGGACCAACGTCGATCTGGCCGAAATCATGATTTTCCCCGGCGGAACCTACGACGAAATCAAGCAGATCGCAAAGGAGATATGGCGTCCGTGATCAGCCTGACGAATATTTATTGTATCCGTCCTTTAACCATTTCGAAGATGAATCTCTCCGTCCCCAGTCAATCGGCCCTGCGGGCCTGCGACTATAGATCAGGACTGCCCAGGCGCTTTACGCCCGGGCGGGCGAAAATCTTTTCTCAGGAGGCTTAAGTTATGAGATTTTCGATGAAGGCACTTTTGTTAATTGCGGTTGCTGTCGGGTTCACGGTCGCAATCACGGCTCCGGCCATGGCGACCTTTCCGAATTTCGACAACAACAACATGATCGACACCCCTCAACTTCTGTACAACGGTGACGCCACCGGCATGGAGTCAGGGGTTATCAACGGCGTCGCTTCAGACACCAGCGACTCGATTCTGCCCGGCGCCCTGTTCGTGGGCTACTACCGAACCAACGGGACGCATACGAGCGCCCGGGAGCGCACGACACAGGACACGCGCGCGACGTCGGACTCCGTTATGGGTGTCCCCGCCGCAACCATCATCACGCGGTTGATCATCGACAACGACAGCAAAGTCCGACAGGTTATTGCCGGCGGTTTCCCCGGTTGGGTTTCCGGATTCTTCGATGCCGCCAACCCGTCGCACGGAAGCGAAACCTATCCTCGGAAAGTGCCGCCGGAAAGCGGAGACACCTTCGCGCTTGAGGACTCCGTGCCGTGGATCATGATCGAGCTTAAGGACACGGGCATAGCGGTTCTGCAGATCATCAACACGAGCAACTACGCCTGTACCATGCAGGTCATGCTTCACATGCCCGACACCGAATTTCGAGCGAACCGGCTCGGCTCCTACAAGGAAAAAGACAGCCGGGTCATCGTCAAGTTCTACTCGAGCTTGTGCGGCGACTCGGTCAACACCACCAACGGCTGTGCCGCCATCCGGGATTCGGGTGATGTACCTATCATTGACACCATTCCGGAACGAGGCACGGTGAAGTTGGCTGAAGACGCCGAGACGTTCATCTACTTCCGCGTCTATTCGGGTCCGCTTGCGAACGCCCGCGATTCGCTGGCGGTCACCATCGTGATGTATCCCGACTCCTGCCCCGACAGCGCCGCGTACAACTATACCGACACACGCTACCGGCGCGTCCGCATCTTCGACGACACGGGATACCGCGGCGATAACGACTCCAACTACGCCAAGGGCGGTTCGGAAGACTCCGTCTCGCTCTTTGTGCTGGTTGCCACGGCGATTGTGCGCGTCAAGAAGACCGATTCGGTCTTCGCGCCGTACAGCTACATGGACGCTATCGGGTTGAGCGGCAACCGCGACGGGAGTAATCGAAGCCATGACACGATTCCCGGCGCGCGCATCTGCTACACCATTGTCTACGACAACGACGGCAACAGGCGGGCCGACTCGCTTGAGATACAGGATTATCTGCCTGGAAACGTCGATCTGCTCGTCGACTCCTACTACAACGGCACCGACACGTACTACGCCAATGGCATCGGCGTGGATACCCGTTGGGGCCACGCGCGCTACAAGCAGAACGGCCAGGCCGCCTCGGAATGGCCGGAGGATATCTTCGCCCAGGTCCTGTTCTCGTCTCTCACCGCTGCCGATTCGCAGCTGTTTTCGATCCAGGCGACGCCATTCGTAGGACGCTGCATAGCCGACTCGGTCGTCGATTCGGTTGCGGGTATCAGGATACGGTGGCCGGCTGGCGATTCCATGTCGCTTCAGCGCGATCAGATTGACGACGAGTACAGCACCGGCAACTGGATGGATCCTCTGTCGACGGTTGACGGGCTGACATTCGGAGCCAATGCACAGAGTACCGACAGCGGCGACTGCGGCAAGATCAGCTTCGCAGTGGTTATCCGCTAACGCGAGGAGGAGAAACGTATCGGCGAGCGTAGAGCTTAACCACACGCGCCAATAATCTCAGGCGACAGGCCAATGTGCCCGTTAAGGGCCGGCCGGGCCTGGCGGACGGAGATTGGACGCGGCTTAAGTAGCAAGGCGGAACGTGGAGTACGTTTCGAACAGAAGGTTGACCGGGAGGTTTGGCCGAAGGACGGGCTGATCATTCCGACAGCGGTGGTTCAAGCGCCGGCTGGGATTGTAAGGGGGGAACCCGCAGACGCGGGCCGGAGTTCCAATATCCGGAGCGCGCGATATCTTGATCTGCAGGGATCTCCGGCACCCGCGCGAGGTGTAGCCGCGGATGCTCCAGGGCAGGTGTACAGCCATGGCCTTACAGCGGGATACCATGTTCGAGATGTACGTGTTTCGCCTGTGCGAACGAGCTGCAGAATTCTCCAGTTCGACAGGACTGTGGACGGTGATGAATTGATAACCGGAGAAGCGCTTCCGGCGAGGGATGAGGCCGAAAGGCCGAAGTCCCAAAGCCACTGGATGGCCGCACCCGCATCGCCCGCGGTGTGGCGGATCGTCCGGGAACAGGAAGCGCCGAACGGAGTGACGGAACATCCCCGGAATGACAAACCGGGAATGGTCGACGCCCCCTTTCGTAAAAGAAAGGCGGACGAAGACGCTCTGTCAAGAACGGCGCGGGCCGCACCCAACGCCTCCGGGTCGGTTTCGCGTAATTTTCGCCCTGAATGTCTTGATCTTTATCGCAAGGCCGGAACCTTCGGGTTCCCCTCGATGGTCCTATCCCATCGGGTCACGCTTTGTGAGGCTCAGGGTCGGGGGCTTTTCAGCCGGATCGAACATGCGCCACAAGATACAAGGATACATCGCAGGTGGCCGACCGGCGCGAAACGCATGGATATCCTGCTCTCTGTTTTCCTTTCCTCTCACAACATGAATCCCGTCAATGAATCTCCCCCGCGTTCCAGATGCGGCCCCGTCGTGCGTCCTACCGCACGGCCTGGCCCCGCAGTTCTCGGATCCCGGCGGACGTTTCGACGGATCATGTCCGGAGTTGTCAGAGGAAAAGAATATAGGGGGGGATATCTATTCTGATGGCGGGGGTGGCGATGCGGTTCAGGTAGTTCATTCGCGCAGGGACGGCGGACCAGGTTCGTGCGTCCTGAACACGAATAAATACGCAGGGCTTCCCTAACCGGAAGGAGATCACAGGTTCGATTCCATGTGATCGCCAGGCAGGGGAGAGGAACCTTGGAAACGCTCCGCACTCGATGCGGAACCCCTCGGGGAGCGTACCCGGATAACATCCGAACGCCGCGTTTCCAAAATATAGCGAGAGCGTAAAAGCTCTCAGCGAAGTCGGTGAGGTGAGGCTGCGCGCATGAAGAGTTTGTGCGCAGAAGACTAAGCCGCAGGCAGCGGGTGAAGACTGTCCCCAGCAGCTTGGCAGACTTTGCAGGGTAGAGGACTCGCCTGTATGCGGGCGGGGATTCGCAAAACGTATTGACCGTTTTGCACGGGATAGGTGTTTGCCCATGGCTCGGACGAAGGCGACATTGAATAAGGAGGAATATAAGGGCTTTTTAAAGTTATTCCTACAGCGGAGTAACTGCGCCCTGGGTCTGCGCCTTTCGTCCGTCCTTCTGACCGCCGCGCTTCTCGGCGGGCTCATCCTCGCCTCCGCCGTTCCCGTCTCCGCCACGTTCAACTCCAACAACCACACCTACGACATCGACTCGGGCACCAAGCTGTTCAGCACCGGCCAGACCTCGGCCATTTCCGCCGGCCAAAACGGCGTCTTCACCCTGAGTTTCCACCGGACCAACGCCCCGTCGACCTTGTCTTACGCGCTGGTTGGCGCCGGCGATTCGGTCACGCCGGTTGTCGCGCAGATATTCGGCGACACGATGGCCGTCATCAAAGGCGTGGATGCAGGCGGCAGCGCCACCACCGTCAACGACACCTTCATCGTCTCCGGCGATACGGATGGGGCGCATGACACCCTTTACCTGACCAGCGACACAGCCGGCACAAACGACACGTTGAGTTACACGCTCTCCATCGCCAATTACGGCAACGGATCGGATTCGATCGGCCTCATCGTCGACACGGTCTGGTTGAGCGCCGCGGACACGACCACCACCGGCCGATTCAGCTATCAGTTCTTCAACAAGCGCGGAGACACCCTGACGACCGTCCTGACGGCCACCCAGCAGGAGACGGGACTGATCGGCATTTCGCCCACGGCGGCGACGGCCGAAACGGCGATGCTGCGGATTTACACCAAGGGCACGGTCAATGCGGACACCATCCGCGTGGCGGTCCGCGCGATGGCCAACAACGGGACAGGTCGCGTCGACACTGCCGAGGTCAACTCCTATCGCGGATTGAACGGCATCCGGTACGGCGGAAGCGGCAACGCCGCGACGTACATCGAGGTCGCCGTCAGCGGGCCGCTCCTCAGGCTCGCCGAAACCGACACCGTCTTCTCGCCGGTTGCGCTCTCGGCAACGGCGAGTGACACCCAGCGCTACATTCCGGGATCGCTCATCGTCTACACGCTGTGGTTTGACAACGACGGCAACGACACCGGCGACACGATCGGCGTCGAATACTGGATCGACACGCGCCATGTCCGATTCGACAGCCAGGGATTGAGCCAGCTCAATGGCGTGTCGCAGGTCGCCGCGGCCGGGACGTACGTCATCAAGGGCTACGGCAACATCTTCCTCGACAGCGCCATGCCGACCTTCTCCAATACCGGATTCAGGGTCGCGGTCGAATACGTCAATGCGGCCGGCGCGTGGGCGGACATCAAGACCGCGCCGACGCCGGAAGCCGTCGCCCGGATCCGCTGGACGATTTCGCGTAACGGCGGCGTGATCGGCGCTTCGAACGGCGACGACATCAACACGATCGACAGCGCGCCCATGGCGCCGACGTCTTCCGGCGACGTCGACATGGGCTTCGTGCGCTTCTCGGTGGTGATCAGATGACCGCCCTTCTGCGCATCTTCGGCCTTGAGGACCGGGGCGGGAAGTCTGTGCGGATCATGACGTCGCTGGCCGCCATCGCGCTGATCGTCATGGGTCTTGTCGTGCCCGTCCATGCGGACGACACGCTCGGGATTTACGGCGGTCCGCAGAAACCGTCTCACGGCGGCGGAACATTGACGGTGAGTATCGCCGACGGCGTCGCCGTCACGACCCCGGGCCAATCAGGCGGATTCATCTACCGGCGCAATTCGACGACCGACTCGAGCTTCGCGTTGCGGTCGTTGAATCCGACCATCCGGCGATTTGACACGTACGTCAGCGACACGCTGTCGCTGTCGTCGGAGAGTGTCGTGGGCGTCGCGGCTCCGGCGACCGACACGGCGCGCAAGATTCTCGTGGGTGAGACGGGCATCTACATCCTGTCGGTCACGAATCTCGGCAACGCGCCGGATTCGATCGGGTTTGTGATCGATTCGGCGATGGTCAACGGATACACGGGCGATGACACGATGTTCCAGTGGTCGGCGTTCTTCTACGACTCGCGCGGCGTGAAGATGGCCGGGCCCATCAGCACACGCGGCCGCGACACCGTCTTCATCCGCCTCGATCCGAACAAGTCCGACACGATCATGGTCCGCATCTACGCCGATACGGCCGCGCCCGATTCGTCCTGGATGGTGTTCCGCGTCGGCTCGTATGTCGCCAACGGCAACGCGACGGCCTTCGCAATCCGCACGTTCCGCGGATTCAACGGCGACACCTATGGCGGCGACGGGCACGACTCGATCACGCTGTACATGGAACTCAAGCCGGCGTCGAAACTGCGCGTCGCGAAAGCCGACACCGTGGTGTCGGGCATATCGCTTGGCGGCGCGATGCAGATGTCGGCCGAGGACACCCAGCATCACATTCCGGGCGCGGTCGTCGTCTACACACTGTGGTTTGACAACGACGACAGCGCGACGGCCGACACGGTCGTCCTCGAGGACTGGATCGATACG
>JAHFCY010000156.1 GCA_023249255.1 Candidatus Lindowiibacteriota bacterium
CCACGTTTCAAATCCGTTCGACATGAATCCGAACGGCGAGTAGGGTTGGCGCCTCGCGATTTCGGTGACGTAATGGCGAAGCTGTTCGTCCGCTTCGCGTGGGTCGCGGGAACATCGTTTGGCCTCAACCACGGCGAGGACGTGGCCGGTGGCGTCGTAAAGGCAGTAATCGGTGACGCCGTTCCACGGTTCGGCGTCGTAGCCGTCGACGGGGATCTCGATGCCGACCTGACTGCGATCGGTGACGCGCCAGCCGGCGTCGTTCAGTTGTGGGTCGATGCGTTTGGATCGGGTTTTGGCTTCGGATTCCCTCGGTGTCATGGGGGGAACAATACCTTTGAGGATGGACGACGACAACAAAGTTCTGATGACGGATAGGCCGGTCGTTGATTCGATTGGTGTTCCCGTTCCGTAAATTTTCAAATTTTTCCTAAATTTTTAATTTTTTCCTTGACATCCGACCCCGTGCAACCTAATATCCGCCGAAGTGGTATGAAAGTGGAGGGAAGTGGAGAATGTACCTCGGAACCTTTGGTCGGGAGGTGGATGGAAAGGGACGAATCATAGTTCCGGCAAAATTGAAGGAGACGCTGGAGGAATCCGGCGGAGGGCGCCGCTCCGAGTTGATTCTGACTGTCGGATTTGAGCGATGTCTGTCGCTCTTTCCCAAACGCCAGTGGGCCGATTTCGTCAAGCGCGAGATCGACAGCCGCAGTTCCCTGTCGCGCGACACGCGCGCGCTCAAACGCATTCTGGCCGGGAATGCGCAGTCGGTCGAAATCGACCGGCAGGGACGGCTTCTGATTCCGAAGACGTTTCTCGACGGACACCTTCAACTTTCGCCGCGGGCCCGCCGGGTCGTGGTGGTCGGCACGATGGACCACATCGAAATCTGGCGGGAGGATTCGTGGTCGGCGTTTTCAAAAGACATGCGGCAGGACTTCGATGAGATCGCCGAAAAAATTTCCCGTTCAGGCGGAGCGGTTGCCTGACGATAAGAGATACAGAGGGATTGTGCAATCGGATCGGATGGATGCGTCCAAATCAAGGGGGGCGTTGAGCCGGTCCGAACGTGAAGTCGATGCCGGGGAAACGTAAAGAGACACCGAGAGGGGGAATATGGGAACCATCCTCTCAAGACTCTCAATCACATTTTCCGTCTGACCGGTTGCACATTCCGGTTCTTTTGCAGGAAAGCGTGGACGCCCTGAATCTTTCGCCGGAGGCGGTCGTGGTTGACGCGACGCTCGGCGAAGGGGGCCACGCGGCGGAGATTCTCCGAAGACTGTCAGAGCGCGGACGGCTGATCGGGTTTGAGCGCGATCGCCGGATGATTTCAGCGCTCCGGCTCTCCGATCCGCGTCTTGCGGTCGTCGAAGGCAATTTCAAGGACACGGCCAGGATCTTGAAGTCGCTTGAACTCGATCGCGTTGACGCTGTGCTGGGGGACCTCGGAGTTTCCGCCCGGCATTACCGCACGCCCGAATGGGGATTTTCGTTCGCGGACGGGCCGCTCGACATGCGGCTGGGCGAAGAAGGCGTGACGGCCGCGGATATCCTGAACGGCTGGCCGGAGGACCGGCTGGCGGCGTGGCTGATTGAATCGGGCGAACGGCGCGGCAGGTCGATTGCGAAAGTGATCGCGGCTTTTCGACAGACTCGGAAGTTGACTCGAACGTCTGAACTCATCGGGTTGGTCGAAGAAGCAGTCGGCAAATCGAAGCGTGGATCGCATCCGGCAACGAAAGTTTTTCGGGCGATCCGGGAGGCGGTCACCGGCGAACGGGAGGATCTGGAATCGTTCATTCCATCCGCGACCGAATCGCTGAAACTGAATGGGCGGCTCGCGATTTTGACGTACTCGTGGGAAGAGGAACGGCTGGTACGCCGGGGGGCGGACCGGTTGGTGAAAGGCTGTATTTGCCCGCATGATTTTCCGGTGTGCCGGTGCGGGAAGGTTCCGACATTACGGTGGATATCCCGGAAGGGCATCGTTCCGGGGAAAAGGGAGGTGAACGGAAATCCGTCGGCAAGAAGCGCGAAGCTTTTTGTCCTCGAACGACTATAACGTCGAAGCAGACAAACGCAGGGCCGCACAACGGCCCGGACAACAGAAGAAGACAAGACGCAGCAGAATATGCAGAATCGAACATCGACCCTTTTTTGGCCACGGCTTGGCCGGGTGGACGACTCCCGAACCACGGGATCGTCACCGAGGCCGGCATCGTCGCAGACACAGCAAAAGATCCGGTCGCTCGTCCAGGGACTCTTTTACGTGGGTCTTTTCTGGCTGGCTCTGTTTCTGGAGGTTTACGTCCGGACCCAGACCAAGTCGATGAGTCTTGAGGTCTGGATGTTGAGCCACAAAAAGGCGGCGATTGAAAGTGAAATGACGCGGCTGGACATGCGTCTGACGGTTCTGGAGAGCCCGCGCCGGCTGGAGGAGCTGGCGTCGTCCGAAATCGGATTGATGGCCGTGGCGCCGCCCAAAGCCCCGACGGACAAATCGACGCATTCGAAGACGCACTAACACATATTTGAAAACGGCTCCGTGGGGGAGCCGAAGGATTGAAACGGTGGATTCAGACTGAGGGGGGGATATTCCAAATACAAGATCGATTTCTATCCATGGAGCGTGCGCTCTCAGCCCTGCGGGACTGCGGACTTTTGCTGTCTGTTCCCGAAAAAATTCCGCCGAGACGATCCGTCGCGCTGATCACCGCAGATTCGCGTCAGGCGTCGAAGGGCTGTGTGTTCGTCGCCATCCGTGGAACCCGCACGGACGGGCTTCGGCACGCGGCCGGCGCCGTTCAACGGGGCGCGTCGGTTGTCGTGTCGGACAGGCCGCGTCCCCGGCGATTTTCGTCGCGTGCGGCGTACGTCCGTGTCCGGGACGCCGCCAAAGCGCTGGGTGTTTTGACGGATGAATTTTACGGCCGGCCGACGGATGCGCTTCGGGTATTTGGCGTGACCGGCACGAATGGCAAGACGACGACGACGTATCTGATCCGGCAGATTTTGAACGGCCTTGGCCGCCCGGCGGCGCTTCTTGGAACGGTGAACGAAGAAATTCCGGGCAGGCCGGCGGTTCCGTCGGTCATGACGACGCCGGATGCGCCGAAGATGAACAAATTTTTCCGGGCCGCGCTGGATGCCGGTTGTGTCGCGGGTGTCTGTGAGGTGTCGTCGCATTCCCTCGATCAGCGGCGCGTGTGGGGAATCCGGTTCGACACGGTGATTTTTACAAATTTGACGCAGGATCATCTGGATTATCATAGAACGATGGAGGGGTATTTCGAAGCCAAAAAAAAGTTGTTTACAGAATATGAGTACCGACGGGCAGTGATTAATATCGACGATGCACATGGCCGAAAACTTGCGGCGGAGCTCCGCCGAAACGGCCGCGCGGTGGTGACCTATGGTGTGCGAGCCGGCGCCGACGTGCGCCTGCGGTCGTGCGTCAGCGATTTGAGAGGAAGCCGGTCCCGGCTCGATTTTTTCGGCCGGCCGGTTCCGCTGAAAATCCGGCTGATCGGAGATTACAATCTGTCGAACACCGCCGCCGCGCTGGCCGCCTGCGCCGATTCATCCAATCTGACATCCGTGCTTCGACTGCTGGCTTCCGCCTCCGCGCCTCCGGGACGAATGGAACGCGTGGAGGCGGGTCAGCCGTTTGTTGTCCTCGTCGACTACGCCCACACGCCGGACGCCCTCGAAAAACTTCTGAATGCATCCCGGCGGCTCAATCCCCGCCGGCTGATTTGCGTGTTCGGCTGTGGTGGCGATCGCGACCGGACCAAGCGCCCAAAGATGGGGAGGATCGCGACCCAAATCGCCGATCTGACGGTCGTCACGTCGGACAATCCGCGGACCGAACAGCCGGATGCGATCATCGACGAAATCCGGCCGGGCCTGCGCGGACGGGAAGGCGCGAGGTACCGCGTCGAACCCGACCGGGCTCTCGCGATTGAAATGGCGTGCCGGATGGCGCGTCGGGGGGAAATCGTCGTCCTGGCGGGCAAGGGACACGAGACGGTTCAGATCATCGGCACGACCAAACACCCGTTCGATGATCGGCAAATCGCGCGGCATGCTCTGCGGACTATCGGGCGAAAAAGAGAATGTTGAAATGGATTTTCGACGCGTACTACGATCCGTCCGGATCGGTCACGGCGATTCGCGTGTTTCAATACATCACGTTTCGGGCGACGGTGTCGGCGGCCATGGGATTTGTCCTGAGCCTCTATTGGATGCCCCGCGTGATCCGGTGGTGTCGCGAATCGCACTTTCAGGCGGCGTCGAAAGAGGACGTGCCGTTTCATTCGCAGAAAGCCGGCACGCCCATCCTCGGCGGCGCGGTGGTGGTCCTGGCGACGCTGGCGGCGACGCTGGTCTGCGGGAATCTCGCGAATACATTTGTCCAGATGCTTGGATTGGTTCTCGTCGGCATCGGCGCGGTCGGATTTCTGGACGATTATCTGAAATCATTTCGCAGCGAGGTCGGTCTCTTCGGCCGCTACAAGCTGCTCTTTCAGTTCGTGGTTGCGGCCGTCATCGTCGGTTGGATTTATCACACCAGCATCGAGTATCGCCTGCTCTGGAAATCGGCTGCGATCCAGTCGGGGTTTCAGACGCAGATCGGCATTCCATTTTTCAAAAATATTTTCATCGATCTTGGGCCGTGGTACATCCCGCTGGCGATCATCGTGATCGTGGGCGCGTCGAACGCCGTGAACCTGACCGATGGCCTGGACGGACTGGCGGGCGGCCTGTCGATTTTTTCGATCGGCGCCTACGCGGTCCTGGCCTATCTCAGCGGACATTTTTTCTTCAGTCGATACCTTCAGGTCATCAACGTGGTGGGTGCGGGCGAGATCACGGTGGTCCTGGCCGGCATGCTGGGAGGTCTCATGGGTTTTTTGTGGCACAACGCGCCGCCGGCCGAAATTTTTCTCGGCGACACGGGCGCGCTCACGATCGGGGCGATTCTCGGCACGGTGGCGATTCTCATCAAACAGGAACTGCTCCTCGTTCTCGCCGGTTCGATGTTCGTCGCCGAAACCGTCTCGGTCCTCATTCAGACGGTGGTCTACCGGTGGAACAAGCGGACGCACGGGAAGGACTACGCCAACGCGCACAAAGTATTTCGCATGTCGCCCCTGCATCATCATTTCGAACTCTGCGGATGGGCCGAATCCAAAATCGTGATCCGATTCTGGATCCTCGGCATCGTCTCGGTCCTCGCGACGATGGCCAGTTTGAAACTGCGATGAGCCTTCTTCGAGATCATCCATGAAAATCCGGCGCGTTCTCATTCTCGGGCTTGGTGTGACCGGCCTTTCGGTCATCCGGAGATTTTCGGGCAAGGCGGAGATGATCGGATTTGACGAGGGCTTCGAGCGGTTTTCTCCGGATCTTCGGCGGAAACTCCTGCTCCGATTGAGCGCCGTCGTGACCGACCGCCGGCTTCTGCCGCCTCGCGCGCGGGCCGCCGATCTCATCGTCGCCAGCCCCGGCATTGATCTCGTCGCGCTTGGAATTTCCCGTGACAATCCGCGCGTCGTCGGCGATCTTGACCTTGCGTACGCCGCCCGCCGCGTCGGCCGGTTTCTGGCTGTGACCGGCACGAACGGAAAAACCACGACCACGAAACTTCTCGCGGCCATCGTCATGGAACATTTCGGCAAGTCCCGCGTTGTCGTCGCCGGCAACATCGGCACGCCCCTGCTCGACGAGGTCGGAAAAAAATCCGGTTTGTATTACGTGGTCGAACTGTCGTCATTTCAACTCGAATTGTCAAAACAATTCCGGCCGGCCGTGGGCCTGTTTCTCAATCTGAGCCAGAACCATCTCGACCGGCACAAAACAATGACGAATTATTTTGAGGCCAAGGCGCGGATGTTTCGGCGGCAGACGCCGGCGGACACGGCTGTGGTCAACATCGACGATCCCTACGGCTCGCGTCTGGCGCGCCGGCTGGCATCCGGACCCTGCCGGCTGATCGAATACGGCGTCGAGCCGGAGCGGCATGCCGTTCGAAACGGCCTGACGTTGGAGGGGGACCGGGTCGTGCGGCGTCGAAACGGCGTATCCCGTCCGCTGTTTGACGTGCCCGATCCGCTGTTCGGACCCGGCAAACACAATCAATCGAATCTGCTGGCCGCCTCGGCCGCCGCGCTCGCGGTTGGCGTACCGATCCCGAAAATCCTGTCGGCGGTCCGCAAGTTTCGACTGCCGGCGCATCGTCTCGAATTTGTCAAAAAAGTGGATGAAGTGGCGTATTACGACGATTCAAAGGCGACGAGCGTCGATGCGGCCCGCAAAGCCCTGCAGAGTTTCCCATCCCGCCAGATTATTGCGCTCATGGGAGGCCAGGACAAAGGCATGGATTTCACGCCGCTCTTTCGGGAACTCACGCGCCAGCGCAATCTGAAATATCTCGTCTTTTTCGGCTCGCTCGGCGACAAATTCGGCCGCCTGGCCGGCCGATTCCGCCTGCCGTACAAACGGGTGAACCGCGTGGCTGATGCTGTCCGCGCATCGCGCGATGCGGCCGCACCGGGTGACATTGTGGTCCTGTCGCCGGGCGGAACGAGTTTTGACCAGTACACGAACTACGCCGAGCGCGGTCGGGACTTTCGAATCTGCGTGGAGCGGTTGAAATGATCGGCCTGACCACTCTCCGGTCGCGCCTTGACCGCATCGGCGATACGGACATCCGGATTGCGCTCTGGACGGCGCTGGTTGTGTGTCTCGGCAACATTTTTGTCTACAGCTCAAGCGCTCTGATGGCCCAGCGGTCCGAACTCTATGGATATGCGTCCGATTATTTCGTCAAAAAACAGATTGCGGCGACAATCGTCGGCGTTCTGGCGTGTCTGTTCATCGCTACATGCCTGTCGTGGAAACACATCGAGCGGTTCAGCGGAATCGTTCTGGCGGGTTCGATCGTCAGCCTGGTTCTCGTATTTGTGCCGGGAATCGGCATGCCCGCCGCGCACGTCAATCGCTGGATCTCCATTGCCGGATTTTCGTTTCAGCCAGCCGAGCCGGCAAAACTCGCGCTGGTTTTGTATCTCGCCAAATTCATTGCCGACCGCGAAAGCCGCTGGATCGGAAGCCATGCGGTCGTGAAAATTCTTCTGCTGTCGTCGATCGTCTCGTTTCTCATCTACAAAGAGCCTGATTTTTCGACCGCTGTGTTTGTCATGCTTCTGACCATGCTCATGCTCTTCATGGGGGGCCTCTCGTGGACGTACATCGGTTCGACGGCGGGTGTCGCCGTCTGCATCGCCGCCATTGGTCTGGCGAGCAAAAGTTACGTTTTGAGCCGCATTCAATCCTATCTCAAACCCTGGAACGATCCCGGCTCCCACGGATTTCAAATTCTCCAATCCTATATCGCGCTCGGCCGGGGTGGAACGACCGGCGTGGGACTGGGCAATTCAATTCAGAAAACGGCGCTCCTGCCCGCGCCTCACACTGATTTCATCTACGCCGTCATCGGCGAGGAGACCGGGTTTGTCGGGACGGTCTGCGTGGCCGCACTGTTTCTTGCGTTTTTCGTCTACGGCTTGCGGATGGCCTACCGCATGCCGAACCTTTTTTTGAAACTCGCAACCGCCGGCATCGTCTACGCGATTTCGCTTCAGGCTCTCATCAATATGGCGGTTGTCACCGGGCTCATGCCCGTCACGGGCGAGCCGCTCCCGTTGATTTCAGTCGGCGGAACGTCGATGGTCATCACGCTCATGTCGATCGGCTGTCTCATGGCGTTCTCCCGGGAATTGCCGCAGACCGCCGTGGAGAAAGGAGCCGGATGAGGTGTTTCTGCACGTCAAACGATTTCACATGGTCGGCATCGGAGGTTCGGGCATGAGCGGCCTGGCGCAGATTTTGAACGGCCTCGGATTCGTCGTGACGGGATCGGACCAGAAAGCGGGGCTGACCGCCCGGCACCTCATGGATATCGGCATTCCGGTTTCCATCGGCCATGCGGCGGAACACGTGGGCCAGGCCGACGTCGTCGTCCGGTCGACGGCGGTGTCTGACGTCAACGTTGAAATCCAGGAGGCGCGCCGCCGGAACATTCCAATCGTCAGCCGCGGCGAACTTCTGGCGGAGGTGACGCGGATGGGCGAGACGATCGCGGTGGCCGGCACGCACGGCAAATCGACGACGTCGTCCATGATCGCCTGCATCG
>JAHFCY010000350.1 GCA_023249255.1 Candidatus Lindowiibacteriota bacterium
GAAATGGGATTCGATATACGCCGGAGCGGCAACGGACAGGGCCTGCGTCGCTTTGCGCGCCGGCTCGAAAGACGGATTGTGAGCCAAAATCGCGTCCAGAATCGGCCTGGCTTCCATGAGCCGCCCGGCGGAAATGTGCCGCTCGGCCTCGGACCACGGGGCGGTGACGTTCCGCCGGTAGTCTTCTTCGTTCTCCTGGAGATACCGGCGCGGCAGAGGATTGGACGGCTGCATCGCCTGCGCGCTTTCCAACTCCTTGCGCGCCCCCGGAAAATCTTTCTGGGACTGCAGGCTAAGCCCGCGCTGGATCCGCTCCATCGCGGCGTCCGCGTGGGATTTGCCGAATTCGTAGGACAGGCCCACGCGCTGGAAGTCCTTGTCGAGATCGGCCGACGGCATGAACGCGTAGTCGATCTTGAGGTCCTGGTACTTGAAGCCGATGCCGAACGCAGGCTCGTCGTGGTCCAGCCCGGCGCGGATCGCCAGCCAGTCGATCGGCCGCCACTCGGCGCCGAAGTGGACCCGCGTCTGGCCTTTTGCCGGAAGGTCGACATCGAGCGCGAACTGCAGCCAGTCGGTCAATTTGTACGCGGTGCCGATCTTGATGTTCATCGGAATAATGTCCGACTTCGTCTTCAGCTTGATCGACGGCTGAAGGAGGTTCTGCACGTTGAGCCCGAACGACAGCCGGTCGGTCACGAGGTTCGATCTCGCATGGCGGATGACCGCTTCGAAGAACGGAATCGATTCCCTCAACTTGCCGGCGTCATACAGCCGCACGCCCTCCTTGTACCAGGAATCGATGTCCGGCATCGACGTCTCGTTCTTCACGTGCGTCTTCAGGAATTCCACCATGCTCGGATACCCGAACGACGGCGGATTCGCTTTCAGGCGGTCGGCCAGCGCGCGGTCCTTCTGGATGGTCAAGAGCAGCATCTTGCGCGCGGACTTGTCTTCCGGATCGGCCTCGACGGCTTTCAGGAATTGATCGAATGCCTCGGCGGTCCGGCCGCTGTCGTACGCCCGCATGCCCAGGGTGTAGAAGCGCGCCGACTCCTCGCGCAGCTGCTCCCGGGCCAGCGTGAGGTACGCGCGGCTGGATTCGACGGTGCGGGTCGTGAACCGGTACAGCGCGCCGACGTCGAGGCCATATCCCGTGCCGGAGAACTCGGCGATCTGCTGGCGGAGGATATGCAGACTCGACCCGAGATAGAACCCGTCGGTCAACTGCTTGCCGTAGCTGAACATCAGGTTCATCTTGCTGACGTTGAACGTCCCGATGTTCGCGGCGTTGACATCCCGGCGGGTGATGTCGGATACGCCCTCGAGAATGAGACCGCCGCCCAGCGTGCCGAACCGGCCCAAGGGGTGCTTGTAGGCCAGCATGTTGTAGGAGGTGTTGTCGAAGTACACCTGCGAGTACTGGCCGTAGATTTCTTTGCGCCGCGAAAGATCCAAAGATGCCGGGTTCCAGTAGACGCTGGTGGCGTCGTCGCCCAACGCGACATAGGCGTTGCCCATGGCGCCGGGCCGCGTGCCGAATCCGAGGACGGTACTCGGATCGACCACGCCGCCCGACTGGGATTTGGCCTGGACGGACGCCGGGACCGCCGACACAGCCAGACTTCCAAGAATCGCGAGGGCCAACACCCTGAACATCAGCCGGGACCGCAGTTCAGCGAACATCATTTCACCACCGCGATTCTGTCCGTGGCCGTTTCGATACTGCCGTCGTTGTAGCGGATTTCGACGACGACGAAGTACGCGCCGTTCATGACCACCTGGCCGCGGCCGTTCGTGCCGTTCCAGGTCCTCGACAGAAGTGTGGCGTTGTCCCCGAAGAGATTGCCGGCGCCGTAGGTGGTCGGACCCAGCACGCGCACCAGTTGGCCGGCGAAATCGTAAATCTTGATCGTCACCACGCCGGCCTTGGGCATGTTCCACGCGAACTGGAATCCCTGCCAGGTCTGGCCGGCGTTGTTGGTGTAGGTCGTGAACGGATCGGCCGGGTTCGGGAACGACCGGAACGTTTCCTTGACGTCCGTGGCGGCGAACGCGAAGAACACGCCGAAGAGCGAGAAGGTCTTCGTCTGGGCCTTGATCGTGACCGTGCCGCCGTTGTCCTCCAGCGTCGCGTTTTCCATGATCTCCCACTGGCCGGTTCCCTCATTGAAGTGCGCCAGTTTGAGGTTCCGGAACGACAGCGGCGTGTTCTTGGCCTCCAGGTATCCGGAGGGTTTCCGGACGCTGATGACAACGTCAACCGGATTCAGGAAATCCGATTCGCCGAGTTTGACCAGAGCCCGCGTGTCGTTCGTATCGCGCTTGCGGATCTTGAAATCGTAAACGGCCAGATCGTCCGACAGCGGCTCCATGAACGGATTCGCGCGCGCGGCGTTCATCGCCTGCGCAAGCACCGTATCCGACGCGCCCGGAACCTTGACCTCGACGTCGATGCCTTTCACCACCGGCAAGATGTCGCCGGAGTCGATCTCAAGCTGGGCCTTGCCGTCGCTTGAAACTTTCGTCATCTCGCCCTGCGCGTTCTGGAGCGTCTGGAACGTCGAGACGAATTCGGCCTGCATCGAATCCGCCGGCGCGTCGAGGTCCTTGATGGTCGTGCTGATCCGGATTTCAAATTTCGTCCCGTACGGCCACTGGGTGTCGGCGTAGGTTGCCTTGATGCGGATCGTTCGGCTGTCGATGACGATGATGGAATCGGCGCGGTTCGCGCCCTTG
>JAHFCY010000351.1 GCA_023249255.1 Candidatus Lindowiibacteriota bacterium
GGTCTGTCCCTGTTTTAATTGTTCAGCCAACTCCTCGAGCGGCTTTTTTTGCACGTTTCGCGTGACGTCGAACGAAACTTTTTGTGAGAGCTTGGAATAATAATCGCGTATCTCCGCGTCGGAGACGGTCACAGACTTCCCCAAGTCGCCGCTGACGTGATTCAACAAATCGCGAATCAGCGTCTGTTCCCAAAAATTCCGGAGCGTGTCGACAAAAGATTCTTTCTCGGCCAGCCGGCGGCGGACGGCTTCCTGGATGAGGAGGCGGCGGTCAATGAGGGTTTCCAGTTCTTGCCTTGAGGACTCCGGCGTCACTTTAAAGGTCGGGTCCTGCTTTAGCCGGAGAGCCAGTTCCCGTTTCATATCTTTGCCGGTAATCTTGTCGCCGTTGACGGTCAACAGAACCTTATTCGCGGGATCCGAAGTCTTCGAGCGGCTCGAACAGCCGGCCATCAAGGAAACACAGACCGGCAGAAGAATAGCCAGGGCAATTTTATTTGTCCGCATGCCTCTTTTATAAACCAAATTGGACTAAATTTCTATGGAAATCAGACGGCCGACTGGGACTCGCTCCAAGTCCCGGCGCCGGCGCCCTGGAAAGTGCCGGAGGCCTTGCCGTCGGCAACCTGCGTTGCCGTCACCGTCCCGGCGGCGGATCCCGTGAATTGGAGTCCTCCGGTGGAGGAACCTTCCACGTTAGCGGCCCATTGGGTGTCCGTCCACCGCACCCCCGTAAAATTGGCGGTGATCAGACCTAAATCACTTTCGGGGGAGTTGAGCGTCGCCGTCCACGAAGCGTTTGTCCCTGCGGAAAAATCCGAGAACGTGCCGCCGAAAAATCCCGTCCAAAGGTTTTGAGAAAACGCCGGCGTGTTAAAAAAGCTGATTTGATTGCTATTGGGCTGATTGAATAGAATCGAAGCCCCGCGGACTCCCTCGAACGATCCGGATCCCAAAAACATGCCCGGGTGAAACATTTCACTGAATCGAATCCCATTCTTCGCAAGAAAATCCCCGACTTCCGCGTTGGATAATAATTCAGTCGTTTTTTGAAAATCTCCGGCCGCCAGACCCTGCCAGGTGCCGGCATTAAGATCAGAGGCGCCCAGCACAAAACCGTCCATCGTTCCGGCTTTGAGGAACGGGTCGCCGTCGGATTCGGACACCCAAACGCCCTTGACCTGTCCCGAAAGATCCCCACCGGCCTGCCATTGCCCGCTCACCGTGGAAAAAAACAGCGCTTCTTGATCCAGCCCATCCGGGTCCGGCTGGCTGTCGCGGACACTTCCGGAAACGGCGATGGTTAGCGTCGGGGACAACACGGACGGCATCGAAAAATTTCCCGACAAGACGGCGCCCCAAACACCGGAATCTTCTCCTCTGACATTCAACGCTTCCCCATTGAAATTTTCAATGGTGATCCGTTCGCCACTGGAAAAATTGCCGAAACCCGTGCCTCTATTTTCTATGAACGCCAACTTGAGCTCGGCGGTCGAACCGGACGACGGAGGCGTTACCGGCAACCCCGGCGGAATCAGGTCAAACACTTGTTGCCGCTGGAAATCGCCGGACACCGGATCCTCGTTGCCGGTCCCATCGCCGCCCTCCGGAGGCGCTTCGGTGATCTGCGTCTCATCCGCCGAAGAATAGCCGTAGGTCCGGTCCTGCGAATTGAAACTATTTTCAAGTTGTTGATGCTGTTCGTCGGTGGTCAGCACAGGGTCCGTGAGATTGCCCTGGCCGTCGGCCTGGGCGTTCTGCCCGGCGTCGATTAAGACTTCCAAGCCGTTCATCAGACTCGCGAGTGATCCCTGCCCCGCTTCAAAAAACGCGTGCGTCAACGTCGGCATCACATTCAAATACAAAACAGTGCCGCGCACGGATGCGATGGCGGTGGGGGTGGCAATCTGGAACTTGGAACCGCCTTTTAATTTTTCGATCCTGGCGCGGATCTCCCCTTTGTTGGACTCCAAAAGATCTTCGCGAAGACCCGTTTTGGCGTCCACGCTGAATTTCTTGATCGAAAGCTGGGTATTCTGACTCATCTCCACGATGCGTCCGCTTTCGAGGATAAGACGCAAACTGCCGTTCTCGCCGGTTTCGATTTCATCCCCCTCGCCCAAGGCCTCTTTAAGGGCGGCGCGATGCCAGGAAGAAGTCCCTTTCGACCGCACGCGCACATCCCCGGCGAACCCGGTGACAACGCCTTTACTTAAATCCGAAGGTGTCCCGCGGGCGTCTCGCTCCATAAGAGGAGCGGTGTCTTGATCCAACCGATCGGCTTCCGGCTTGAGATAAGGCCTGGCGGCCTGCGGCGGAAACGCGGCCGGAATCAAAACGGTATTGCCTTTCATCACGGTCACCGCTTGATTGGGAAACTGCCGGTGCCTTGTTTCAATGGCGCCGCTCATGGAGATAAACGAGGAAGAGGCCTTGAGATAAGAAACGCCGATGTCCGAACCTTTCACACTGCCTGAAGAATTCGGTGTCTCGATCAAAAAGTTCTGAGCGCCCCCGGCGGATTTTGAAACAATGGCGCGAATGACGCCGCGGTCCAAAAAGAGACGCGCATTTTCGCGCAACCCATCCTCATGAATCTTGTATTCTTTCAGGTCCAATTGTGAATTTTCCCCGATTTTCACCACTGACTTGTCCAGAAAAGCGATTTCGGCGCGGGAAAAACTCTTGGTGCGCACCAAATCGCCGGGATAAACGAACTCCCCTTTAATCATGGG
>JAHFCY010000352.1 GCA_023249255.1 Candidatus Lindowiibacteriota bacterium
CAGCGCGGCCTGGAAATACGAGGTGGCGTCGTCAATCCGCCCGTCAGTCAGGGCGATGTTTCCGTTTGAAATCCAGTCGGAGACTTTGGCGTTTGCGAGTTTCCGCGCCGATTCAATCCGCCACATCACGTTTGGCGCATCCGGCTGGACATCCAGAACTTTCCGGAATTCGCCGATGGCCTCCACTGCGCGGCCTTCGGCCAGATCGCTGTCGCCGGCTTGCAGATGCGAGCTGACTTCGGTTTCGACACGAGTCCGCTCAAGTTCTGCGAGAGCGGCGGCCATCTGCGTCTTGGCGTCCTGCGCGATTCGATCGGCCTCGGGCAGGGCAGGTTTTTCGGCGATGAGTTGCTGCCAGGACGCGACGGCCTGCTCATAATTTTGATGCTGGAAAAATTCCATTCCCTGATTGTACAGCCGCGTGATTCGGACCAGCGCGACGTTCTGATTGAATTTCTCCCGGGCCAGCGCCTGGAGGTCCCGCGCCGGCGCCAGGTCCGGATCGATGGAGACGATGTCCGCAAGCGTCGAGAGGGATTTGTCAAGTTCGCCCCGGCGGTAGAGGCGATCGGCTTCGTCGTAACGCCCCTGAAGGGCGGCTACGGTCATGGGCCGGAGCGCGTCACGTTTCTGCCGCGCGAGGTCGTTGAACGGATCGACGGCCAGCGCCCGGCTGTAATCACGCACGGCTTCGATGGTATGGCCCGATTTTTCGTTCCGATCGGCGTCGCGGATCATCGTCTCGACAAAATTCCGGAACGATTCGACGCCGGATTCATAGCGCCGCCGCACGTCGCGGTTGTCCGGATACGGGTCCGATACGACCTTCCACGCGGCCAGCGCGCGGTCGGCGTTGCCGTTGTCCATTTCCTGGTCGCCCTTGCGGAGCGCTTCGAGAAGATCGGCGTTGCGGCGGGCATCGATCCGGTTCAAGAGGTTCTGCGCGTCCTCGTTGTCGCTCTGAAGCGCCAGCGCGTGGGACACGGCAAGTTCGGCATTGTCGATGCGGCCGTCAAAAAATTCCGCCGTGGCGGCGCTCAAGAATTTCTCGGATTCCGTCACACGCTAGTCGGGCTGGAAATCGGCCGATTGGAACTGCGCGATCTGATCGACCAGCGCACCGGCCGTCGGATGGGTCGGCTCCCGCCGGAGAATCGCCGTAAATCGGGCCAGCGCGTCATCCCATTTGCCCGCGCGATAGAGTTTCATGCCCTCGTCATACATCTCCCGCATCGCCTGCCGCCGCGCCGACTCGTCATGGCGTTTGCGCGCCGCGGCCCGGTATTGCTCCGCCGCTTTGTAGTCCGGCCGGAAATAGAGGACGCGGTTCATTTCTTCGCCCACAGACAGATCGTCACCCTCCAGATATTTCAGATACCCGGCGGTGAAATGGCTTTCGACGTAGCTCGAAACACTCGCGTTCAACCGTTCGAGGCCCGCCTTCGCCGGCTCGAATGTCGGATCGTACGACAGGATCGATGTGAGCAGGGGCTGGGCCTCCATCAGCCGGCCCGCCGACAAATGACGCTCGGCGTCGGCCCACGGACCGGTGACGTTCTGCCGGTATTCCTCCTCGCTCTCCTTCATGTACCGCCGCGGCAGGGGGTTCGTCGGCTGGAGGCTCTGCGCTTTTTCCCATTCCTTCGCCGCGGCCGGATAGTCCCGCTTCGACTGGAGAGACAACCCGCGCTGGATCCGCTCCGTCACGACGTCGGCCTGCGATTTGCCGAACTCGTAGGAAAGACCGATGCGCTGCATGTCCCGGTCCAGATCGTCCGACGGCATGAACGCATAGTCGATCTTCAGGTCCTGATAGCGGAACCCGACGCCGAATGCCGGCGCGTCGTTGTCGATGCCGGCGCGGACGGCCAGCCAGTCGATCGGCCGCCACTCGATGCCGAAGTGGATCCGCTGATCGCCGCGGGTCGGCTCGTCCAGATCAAACGCCAGCTGCAGCCAGTCGGTGATGCGGTACGACACGCCAAGCTTGATGTTCAGCGGAATGTTGTCCGCGGTACTCTTCAGCTTGATCGACGGCTCAAGCAGATTCTGCAGATTCATACCGAGCGCCAGCCGGTCGGTCAGATAATTTTCCCGCGCGTGGCGGATGACCGCCTCGAAGTACGGAATTGCATCGTCCAGTTTTCCGGCGTCGTAGAGGTTCACGCCCTGCTCAAAGAGCGCCTGCAGCGCACGGGCACGGTCGCCATCCACGTCGTGGGTCTTCAGGAATTCCGCCATTGAGGCGTGGTTGTTCTTCGGCGGATTTTCCTTCAGTCGGTCCGCCAGCGCGCGGTCCTTCTGCGCGGTCAACAACAACATCCGCCGCGTCGCACGGTCCGTCGGATCGACCTCGGCCGCCTGCCGGAACTGGTCCATCGCCTCCGCGTATCGGCCGGAACCGTAGGCCTGCATGCCGAGCGCGTAGAACCGGTCCGCGTCCTGCCGCAGTTGATCGTGGACAAGCTTGAGATACGCCCGGCTGTACTCGACGTAGCGGTTCGTGAAGCGGTAGAGCGCGGCGACGTCCAGGCCGTAACCGGTGGCCGAAAACTCCGCGATCTGCTCGCGCAGGATGTGCAGGCTCGACCCGAGATAGAAGCCTTGCGACATCTGCTTGCCGTAGCTGAACATCAAATTCATCTTGCTCACGTTGAACGTCCCGACGTTCGTCGCGTTCACGTCGCGTTTCTGCAGATCGTTCACGCCTTCGAGGATCAAGCCGCCGCCCA
>JAHFCY010000353.1 GCA_023249255.1 Candidatus Lindowiibacteriota bacterium
AAAGGCGGCGCGATCGTTGTCGGGGTGAGGGACCGGGTGCGGGGGCGAAAGCAGGCCATCGCGGGGGTCGGCGTTTACAATCCCATGTCGCTTAAAAAAGCCATCCACGACGGGACTCAACCATCGATCCTGGTCGAACTGGAGGAGATTGTCGAGCCTGAAGGATCGTTGCTTCTGATTCACGTTCCGAGAGGAATGCCCCCACATACGACTTCAGACGGCGTCGCCAAAATTCGAGTTGGCAAGGAATGCCGGGCGCTCACCGGTCAGATGATGGCACGCCTGATGTTGGCGGGCGGACAGGTCGATCCGAGCGAACAGATTCTGGATGAATTGCCGGCTGACTTGTCATGGGTCGATCCTGCGGCGCTGGCGGATCTTCGGGAGCATTTGAAAAACCGCCCGGACGCCTCGCCGCTGGCCGCCGCGCCGACCGACGAAATTCTCGAAGGGCTGTCCCTCGCACAGGATGGCCGGCCGAAAATGGCGGCTCTCCTTTTGATCGGCCGCGCCGAATGGATCAAAAAATTTACCCCACAGCATGGTGTGATATTCGTCCGGTATCGAGGCGAAACGGAAGTCGAACGCGGCGCGCACCTGAAAGGGCCGCTGTTTGAGATTCTGAAAAAAGCCCGGGATTGGGTTGAGTTGCATCGCCGGATGACAACCATCCGCGGGGACGGGATGGAACACGTCGAGATTCCAAACATGGATTGGGAGACCGTTCGTGAGGGACTGCTCAATTCCATCTGTCACCGCGACTACTTCCAGCGTCGTCCGATCACCGTCTCTTTGAGAAAAGATCGCCTGGAAATCGAAAGTCCCGGCGGGTTTATGGGCGGCATTACCAACGACAACATTCTCCGGCACGGCCCGGTGCATCGGAATGAACTTCTCGGCCGGGTCTTTGTGGCCGCCGGGCTGGTCGAGCAACTCGGTGTCGGCGTGGATCGGATTTTTTTGGAACTTCTTCAAAACGGCAAAGGATTTCCGATTTATGAATCAGACGAATCCTTCGTTCGGCTCGGACTGCCGTTTGAAATCCATGCCGAATTTGTAAAACTGGTCCGCCAACAGGGGCATGGCGTGTCTCTTGAACTCAATGATCTCATCTTGCTGAACGCCCTTCGGACCCGTCCCTTTTTGGACCGCTGGAGCGCATCCGAAATTCTTGGACGCAACGAGGACGAAGCCGCGCGCAAACTTGCGGAACTTCGGGAACGAGGACTTTTCGCCTCCAAAGGCCGTGGTCGCGGTACCGCGTATGTGTACGCCCAAGATTTTCGGCTTGCCATTTTGGGAAAGGCCGCGCGGGACCGGATGGAAATGATGGATCCGGATGTGGTTAAAGCCCGCGTGAAGGATATTCTGCAAAAAAAAGGAAAATTGACGAACCGGGAGGTCAGGGCATTTTCAGGATATTCGGCGATGGGAATTTATAAGATTTTTAAGGCGCTTGAAGGGGAGAGTTTTCTGAAATTTGAAGGTCTTGGGCGGTCTGCACATGTCGCTTTGATTGAAAAGAATCTGAATTCGACGTCTTCAGGGAAACGTAGGAAATAAACATATTAGTTTATGATTAAGTTTATAATTGTATAAAAACATAAACCAAAATATTTATCTGGGGAGGTTGTATTTTGAAATGCTCCGTCTTTTCCGCCGCTCGACACGTTAAAGAATCGTACCTTCGGTATCTCAAAACCGCCTACTCCTTCGCAGATACGGAGCTTCAGAAAAAGTTTGAACACCTCCTGCACGACGCGGCGACGGTCACGAAAGGTCCGTATATCACTCTGGCGCGGGAGCACCGGGATGGAATGAGTCTTGCGGAAATGGTGCGGAAGGACATTCTTCATCCGGACTTGTTGAAACTCGACTGGCGGTTCGATACCAACGAGCCGCTTTACCTCCATCAAGAGCGCGCAATCGTGACGGCTGCGGAGCGTCGTCCCTATCTGGTGACCACCGGCACGGGCTCCGGCAAGACGGAGTGTTTTCTGATACCGATTCTGGATTGGTGCGTGAAACATCGCGGACCGGGCCTGAAGGCCGTGATCATCTATCCCATGAACGCGCTGGCCAACGACCAAAAAGCCCGCCTCGATGAGCTTCAGATCAAGGAGCGTCTCGGTCTGACTTCGGAGATTTACACGTCCCAACTGGAGGAATCGCTGAGAAAGCAGGCGCGGGAAACGCCGCCGGACATTATGATCACGAATTACAAACAGATGGAGTTTTTGCTGGTCAGGAAATTAGACAGGGGGATGTTCGGAACCGGCGTGCGGTTTTTGGTCCTCGACGAAATTCACAGCTATCGAGGCGCGCAGGCAACGGAGATTGCGTGCCTCATCCGCCGGCTCAAGGCGCATACGGGTCTTCGACAGGGGGAAATTCTGTGCGTGGGCACATCGGCGACCGCCGCGGCCGGCGCGGAAGGCATCGAGCGGTTGTCCCGATTTGCCTCGACGCTTTTTGGTGAAGCGGTCCGGGAGGACGACTGCATCGGTTCGGAATACAAACCCGCTGACGATGATGGCGCGCCGGAATTTGTCCCGCCTGTCGCAGACGTATCCGAATCGGAACTTCAAGAACTGGATAAGGACGACGACGAAACTGTATTTCGAACTGTTGAGAAATTGACGGGTCAACGTTTGTCCCGGGGTGTGGAAAGTCCGGGTGAAATCATCCGCCGGGCGCTCAGCGGCAACGCCGTGGTTCGGCGCCTTGAAG
>JAHFCY010000157.1:0-6855 GCA_023249255.1 Candidatus Lindowiibacteriota bacterium
AACTGCCGGCTGCGCGCGGCGACACTCCGGACGCCGTCGCGCGGGCGCTGACGGCTCCGGAGGCGCTTGAAATTTTCCGGAAATGGACGGAAGGACCGATTCGATATCGCCTCGAGTGGGCCGGCGGGGGCCATCGGCGCAGTGCAGTCTGGGCCTGTGCCAAGGCCGTGTCCAGGCGCAGTCCCGAGTTGATCAATGACCCCTCGCAATCGACGTGGGAAATCGAGATTGCCGGTGTGCGGGGCGGCGCACGAATTATGGCCTATCCGAAAAAATTGACCGATCCGCGATTTCTGTATCGGCGGCGCGACGTTTACGCTTCCTCGCATCCGACGCTGGCAGCCGCGCTGGCGCGCGTAGCGGAGGCAAATGACGGAGATGTCGTCTGGGATCCATTCTGCGGATCGGCCACGGAACTGATCGAACGCGCTCTGCTTGGACGGTATCGCGAACTTCATGGCTCGGACGTTGATCCCCGCGCCATCGAGGCCGCGCGCGAAAATCTGAATGCGGCCGGAATTTCCGGCGCGCATCTTTCTGTATCCGACGCCCTGCGCGGTTCGCTCCCGCGGGCAACACTGATCCTGACCAATCCGCCGATGGGCCGGCGATCCCGGCGCGGTGATGCCGCCGAACTTTTGCAGGCATTCATCCGTCGCGCCGCCGGAGTCCTCGCGCCGGACGGACGACTTGTCTGGATTTCGCCGTTTCCGGAACAGCACGCCAAAGAGGCGGCGAAAGCCCGCCTGCACCTCACGTTCAAACAGGATGTCGATATGGGCGGGTTTCGCGGACAGATACAAAAATTTGTGAAAATGAAAGCGCGGGATGCGAAATGACGGCCGGGCGAGAACAACTGCCGCACCTGATTCTTCTTTCGGCGGCGGACTGGGAAGACTACGAACTTCTCGACAGCGGACGGGGCGCCAAACTGGAACGCTATGGACCGTACCGGGTGATCCGGCCGGAAGCCCAGGCCATGTGGCAGGCGGCAAGTCCGGAGCGAGAGTGGAATTCAGCGCACCTTGTCTTTCACGGCGACGAAGACGCGGCGGAGCGGGGATGGGAAATCAAAAAGGCCGTGGAACCCCGCTGGAAGATGCGCTACAAGCATCTCACCTTCTGGTCCCAGCCAACGCCGTTTCGGCACCTTGGCGTCTTTCCGGAACAGGCCGATCACTGGGACTGGATCGGGGATCGAATTCGATCCGTGAAGCGTGAAGTCAGGGTTTTGAATTTGTTCGGCTACACGGGAATCGCGACGCTGGCGGCCGCGGCGGCCGGCGCCGCCGTCACGCACGTGGACGCGTCGAAAAAAGCCGTCGCGTGGGCGCGGGACAATCAGGCGCTTTCCGGACTGAGCGGCAAACCAATTCGATGGATCGTGGACGACGCGTTGAAATTTGTTCAGCGCGAGGAGAGACGCGGCGCGGTTTACGACGGTTTCATTCTGGATCCGCCGAAATTCGGCCGGGGACCCAAAGGCGAATTGTGGAAACTCGAGGAATCTCTGCCGACCCTGCTGCATCACCTGAAGGGAATACGAAGCTCCGCGCCGCTCTTCGTCGTCCTCACCGTCTACGCGCTTCGAATTTCCGCCACCGCCATCTCAAGCGCCCTGCGGGACTGGGCCGGCGGCGGAACCATCACGGCCGGCGAAACCGTCCTGGTCGACCGATCCGCGCAACACACCCTCTCAACGTCCGTTTTCGCGCGCTGGGCGGCCGATAAGCCTGTGGAGAAGACCCAATCTCAAAGTGATATCATGATATCATGATATATATCATGATATCATGATATCACTTTGGCTGGCGGCCCCCGGACCGCCTCCTCACGGAACAATCAACGACACCCGGCGTCCCGCCGGCGGATCGTCTTTCAAACTCTGATATAGCCGCAGAGGGTCGGACATCGGCGCCCACGAGAGAATCGACAACGCGTCGTCGACGTACGACCCACGCCGCATCCCGTTCAACACGCACGACAGTCCCGGCGTGCTCGCCAGAATCCAGAGCGCCTTGCGGGCAAGGGATTCCCGGCGGCGGTCCTCCGGCATCCCGGGGTCGATCGATCGCGACACCGCTTGCGCCTCTTCACGGCTCTTGATCGACGCGTCGCGGCGAAACGCAAGGAGGAGTTTCTGCAATTCGGCCAGATATGTATCGCGCCAGCGGGTCCACGCACCCGCTTCTGCCCGCGCCAGATTTTGATCCAACGCCTGAACCACCGTCAGCACCCGGGGCAACAGCATCATTTCTTCGATCTGAACCCATTGCTCAAGATTGGGCCGGTGCGATTTCAGCCGGGACAGCTCATCCGACCATCGGAAAAAATCTTCAGGGTTCACGCCGGGGGCGGACGACCGCAGAGCGGGCGCGATGTCCCGCCGGTAGTCGGCTTCAAGCCGCCCCACGACACCCGTCTGCGCGTCCACACTCACCTGTGATTGCGGCACGACCGGATCGGCAATCCGGATCATCGTGTCCTTCATCAGCGCGTTGAGCGGCCGGTTCGCCAGCGTGCCGATGCCGTTCTGTATGGCGCAGTCAAGAATCGTGAGCGGCTGCATCAATCCGCAATTGGGTTCAAGCGCCGCGCCCGGCTCCAGAAGATTCATCGGAAACTGAATCACCCGAAAATGATGATCCGAGCCGCCCGCTGCTTCCCGCGCCGCTCCCAGAATCCGAGTCAGCGATGTGGCCTCACGATCGCCCGGCGGCAGAACGCACGTGTTAGACGACACGCCATACCAGCGGATTCGCCCCTCCTTCACCTGCGATTCGAGATACACGAAGGCTTCACCAAGACGGCGATAAAATTCCGTGCGGACTTCCTCAAGCGGCTCCCGGGTTGCGTCCTTCTTTTCGGACAAAAAATATTCCGGATTGTGAATCAGACACACGTCGAGCATGTTGCACTCAAGCCGATCGAGAGACCGGGTGAGTTGGTCCGACAAAAATTCCGGATGCATGCAGTGCCAGAGTCCCTCGGCGTATTTCACCATCTCCGGAAACGGCCGGCCCGATTCCTCGCGCTGGGCGGCCAATTCGAGATTCGCGCCCTGGACGTAGCCGACCTTCGAGATGAGAACGACCTCGTCCCGGGCCAACTTTCCATCCCGAACCAGACGATTCACGACCATCCCCACCGCGCGTTCGCTCGCGCCGTCGGCATAATTCGTCGATGTATCCACGACGTTGCATCCCGACAGAAGCGCCTTTTCGAGCGCCGCGGCGTGTTCCTCGGTTTCGTTGTCGATCCGATAACAGCCGAAACCGACGCGGCTGACTGTCAGACCGGTCGATCCGAGAGGACCGTATCCGTGCCGTATTCCCTTCGTGCGAAACCGTTCGGCGTAGCGGCGAGTGCCGTCGGGTGTAGCGGCGCCCGCCAGCCGTTTTCCGATGGATGTGCGAACGGCCGGGGCGGTATCCGGTCGCTCCTCCCCAAGCACCCGCTCGACGTCAGACGGATCGGTCACAGGCGACCGGCACGAAAAATTTCGGCATACATACAGCGCGGCCTTTCCATTCACCAGTTCCTTGCCCTGCAGAAGCGGCAAATCAGGCGGCGCGCCGGCAGAAGGGTCATGATGCGCCACAATCCGATGCGGCAGATAATATTTGGAAACTTCGCGCCGAAGCGCTTCGTAATTTGAGTCCGACGGCGATCCGACAAGGGCAAGCTCAACCGGACCATTCAGTAAAAAGTCCGTGACGATCAGGCTTCGCGCAAACGCGCGCGGCGTCGACGCAATCGCCCGGCCGTACGCCCGGACCGCCGAAACGGCCGCGTCGCGATAGCGGTCCTGCGCGAAATGAAACGCCAGCCGGGCCAGCGCCCGCGCGGCCACAGCGTTGTCACTCGGCACCGCGCTGTCATGGCCGTCCCGCGTCCGCACGATCAACTTTTCGTGATCGGCCGGCGCCGAAAAAAATCCGCCGCCGGACGCGTCCGAAAAATCGGCCATGATCCGGTCAGCCAATTTACGCGCTTCTTGCAGATATCGCGTGGCGGCGCCGCATTCGTAGAGGCTGATCAGCGCGCAGGCGAAATTGGCGTGGTCTTCCAAAAACGCGTTGACGTGCGACGTGCCGGCCCGGTACGCCCGGAATAGGCGGCCATCCGGCGATCGCATCGTTTCAAGAATAAAATCGGCGGCGCACGTGGCGGCGGCCAGATATCGTGGGTCGCCCAGCACGCGGTGCCCCTCCGCCAGCGATTCGATCATCAGGCCGTTCCAAGCCGTGAGAATTTTGTCATCGAGTCCCGGCGCCACGCGCTTTTGGCGCGCCTCGTGCATTTTTTTGCGGGATTCCGCCAGTGAGCATTCGAGGTCATCCGGCTTTATCCCCAGCGACGCCGCCACTTCTTCTACCGGTTTCGGCGTGTTCGGAATATTTTTCCCTTCCCAATTCCCCCGTTCGGAAATGTCGTAATAGGCGCAAAATTTCCGGGCGGGCTCGGCGCCCAAAATCGACTCGACTTCGGCGCGCGTCCACACGAAAAACTTTCCCTCCTCGCCCTCGGAATCGGCGTCGGTCGCGGAATAAAATCCCCCTTCCGGAGCGGTCATCTCCCGAAGCACATAATCCAGAATTTCCGCGGCGATCCGACGGTAAAACACGTTCCCCGTCGCCTGATATCCTTCGATATAAACCGCGGCCAGCTGCGCGTTGTCGTACAGCATTTTTTCAAAATGCGGGACCAGCCAGTCGGCGTCGACCGAGTACCGGTGAAATCCGCCGCCGATCTGGTCATATATGCCGCCCCGCGCCATCTCGTCCAGCGTCTTGACGGCCATCTGAATCGCCCGCTCGTCCCCAAACCGGCGATGACACCGGAAGAGCAATAACAGATCGCCATGCGGCGGAAATTTGGGCGCGCTGCCGAATCCCCCGCGCCGGTCGTCAAACGCGTACCAGAGTTGATCGACGAACGCGCGCAGTTCCGTTTCGCCGACCGCCATGCCATCCGCCGATTTCATTGACGCCTGCAAATATCCCGTGAGAGATTCCGCCTGCTTCGCCAAATCCGCCCGCTGGGTTTTCCAAAGCTCCGCGATGTTCTCAAGAAGCGTTTTGAATCCGGGCCGGCCGTACCGGTCCTCCGGCGGAAAATACGTCCCTGCGAAAAACGGTTTCTGATCCGGCGTCAAAAACACGGTCATCGGCCAGCCGCCCTGACCCTGGTTCATCGCCTGCGTGGCTTTCATGTAAATGTCGTCGAGGTCCGGCCGCTCCTCGCGGTCGACCTTGACGCAGACAAAATCCCGGTTCATGACGGCCGCGACGGCATCGTCTTCGAACGACTCGTGCGCCATCACGTGACACCAGTGGCAGGACGAATAGCCGATGCTGAGGAGAATCGGTTTATCCTCTGATTTCGCCTTCTCAAGCGCCCCGGCTCCCCACGGATGCCAGTCGACCGGATTGTGGGCGTGCTGGAGCAGGTACGGACTGGTTTCGTTGATCAGCCTGTTCGGCTTTCTCGCCGCCAAGTCTTTTTTCATCTTCATGATTTGAGGCGAGCATAGTTTATCCGGCTGAAACATCAAAGGGCTGGACCGACATCGGTATCCCCAAGCGCCAACTGATAGCCTCCGGGCTTTTGTTTTGGCCTGTTTCTCCCGAATAATATAGGTAGGGGAGACATGGCAGAAGACAAATCCACAGAGCCATCATCCAAGTCCGGCAAGAAGGACGGGACGCTTGAGATCAAAGTCACGCCGGACAAACTGCAGGCCTTTCTCGAATTGACGCGTCCTGAAGGCGGCGGCAAACCGGTCAGTGTCGACCAGGTCACGGGGAAATTGTCGGAGATGGGGATCAAAGCGGGAGATCTGCAAGCCCTCGTGACGTTCATCAAATCCGAAAATTACGGCGCGCCGCTTCTGATCGCGCAAGGCCGGCCGGCCAAAAACGGCCGGGACGCCGAGATCGCCTGGCTCTATCAGGAAAAATCCAAACAAAAGACCGAGGAAGACAAGTTCGGTCAGGTTGATTTTCACAAATACTCGTCGTTTATTCTTGCCAAAGAGGGCGAACTGCTGGCGATGAAAACGCCGGCGACGGAAGGCGAGGACGGCTGCAACGTCTTTGGCGAGCCGGTCAAAGCCGAGCCCGGCAAGGACGCGGCGCTCACCGCTGGCGAAAACATCCGAGTTTCGCCGGACGGAACGGAATTTTCTGCGGCGCAGCCGGGCGTGGTCAGTCTGCAGGGTACGGCGCTGTCGGTGGAGCCCCTGCTTGTCTGCGAAGGCGACGTCGATTTCAACGTCGGAAACATCGACTTCGACGGATCGGTCAGCGTCGGCGGAACGATCGGGGACGGATTCACCGTGAAAGCCACCGGAGACATCTCAACCCAGACCATTTCGAAGGCGAACGTCGAGGCCGGACGGAATCTCATCGTCGAGAAGGGCATCATCGGTTCGGAGGACACCACGATCAAAGCGAAAGGCGATATCGGCGCCAAGTTCATCGAAAGCGCAAACGTGCTGGCCGGCGGCTCCATCGTCGTTTCCGAAACCATCATGCATTCCCATGTATCGGCGGCCAAACATGTCGTCGTTCGGGGCGGGAAACGCGCCAGCATCGTTGGGGGGGAAGTTCTGGCGGGCGGAGACATCGAAGCCAAAACTCTCGGAGGCGAGACGAACACCAAAACATTCATCGAAATCGGAATCGATCCGGAAACCCGAAAACATATCCACGAACTTCAGAAAGAGGTCAGCGCGATGCAGGAGACTCACGACAAGGCGTCGCAGGAGCTGGCCATGCTCACCAAACTCAAGGAGCGATCCCGAACGCTGCCTTCAGGCAAGGAGGCGAGACTTCGGGAACTCCAACAAAC
>JAHFCY010000157.1:6865-8157 GCA_023249255.1 Candidatus Lindowiibacteriota bacterium
CAAACGGTTGCGACCCTCTCCGGGGACCTGCAGCCGAAGCACGCCGAATTGTCCAGATATCAGAGCGCACATTCGATGGCCAAACCGGGATTTGTCAGCGTGAAGGAAAAGGCTTACCCCGGACTCACCATCACCATTTTAGATCAGAGCCTCTATCTCAACAAGGAACAAAGGAGCTGCAGATTTTATTTGAACCGTGACAAAAAGGAAGTCAGCACGAGCGATTTTAAAGAAGTCGACGCGCCGGCCATCGGTTCAGCCCCCGCGGAGCACAGTTAAGAGCATCCCAGCCGCAAGTTTTCCCTCAATCCTCCTGACGAAGACTTGCACCGAATTCGGTTCAATAGTACGGTCTGGCTTGGGCAATGACAAGCGAACTTCAGACAGTTCAGGATATCCCCATCGAGTTGCACCCTTTTTTGGTGTTGCCTTACGGCGATCAATTTGTCGTCAAAAATATGCGGGCGAGGACGTTTATTTTCATCGACAAGGAAGAGCGGTTCCTTCTGGAGTGTCTGAAGACGCCGGCGCCGATGGCAATCCTCATTCAGAAGTATCAACAAAAATTCGGCGAATATTCATATAAAAAGGTGTTTGAATTCATCGCCCTGCTTCTGTCGGCCTCATTTCTGGCGCCCACATCGCAGACGGCGCTGACCGCCACGGATCTCTTCAGGCCCTTTGCTCCGCCGGCTTCGCCCCGGGTCATCGTGACGATGACTTTTTCCGCGCCAGAGAAGATCGGCAGGTTTCTGGCAAAAGTCATGGACAGCCGGTTGGTCATTGGATTTCTGGCGATCCTCGCATTGTATTGTTCCGTTCATCTCTTTGCCCGGCAGAATGATTTTGAATGGCTGGCCGTTCACGGCAGCTTCAGTCTTGGCCTTGCCGTCTGGTTTGCCGTTCTGGCGGTGGACTTCAACCTGAAAGAAGTTTTCAAATGTCTCCTTCTGAAAGGCAAGGGCTTGGACGCCTCCGGCAGCGGCATCCGGATCACGTGGGGTCTACCGAAATTTCTCGTCAAGGACACCGACATTTTGACACAGGGGCCGGACCATGTCCTGAGATTTCATCTGGCATCCCTGCTGTTTCCGGCTGTCTTTTCCCTGATGGGGATCCTGCTTTTTGAGCATACCCACATCGGTCTCTTCGGCATCTGGTCCTATACGGGCCTTCTGGTGATCTTTCTGGAACTCTCGCCATTTTTACGGGGAGAGTTTTTGACCGTCATGGACCGGCTGTCGGGCAAAAATAGAAAATTTGAAACCCTGAAAAATTTCGTTCACCGCAAA
>JAHFCY010000025.1:0-19096 GCA_023249255.1 Candidatus Lindowiibacteriota bacterium
GGAGCGAACCGGACGTTCTCCCGAAGCGCCCGGACATCTTCTATTTTCCGGTTCGACGCGCCATCCATTTCGATCACGTCCAGAGAATTTCCGGCCGCAATCTCCCGGCAGGCCACGCATTTGTTGCAGATGTTCGGCCCCGGACCCTCCGCGCAGTTCAGCGCCTTCGCAAACAATCGCGCCGCGGATGTCTTGCCCACGCCCCGCGGTCCGGAAAAAATATACCCGTGCCCCACCTGCTTGCGAACCAGCGCGTTCACCAGCGTCTGCCGGACGTGCGGCTGGCCGATCAGCTCGTCGAATGTCGAGGGCCTGTATTTCAATGAAAACACGCGATGCGTTTCCGATCCCAATCCGCCAGCCTCCTCGTCACTCACATCTCTCTACCCGTTACTCGCTACCCGTTACCCGTTACAAAATAAAGGGGTGTGCACCCGGCGTCGACTGTCCGACCTAACCGGCCTTCCGATTGTCCGGCTCCATCCAAGTGATCCCGCGCAAACGTCCGTATCGGCTTAGGGCTGCTTCCTTCCGGATCTGACCCGGTTCACCGGCGGGCGTTCCGCGGGGCCCGGACTTCAACACTTTTCAAACGGCGCCCACATTCTGCCTTCAAGCCTCAGCGCGGGAATTCGGCCCTGCTGGAGCGGATTGCAGGAAACCCCGCAGTACGGAGCAAAGGAACCGCTGCCTCCCCGCTTAGCACACCCCCGGATTTTTTGCTGACTACGAAGTTGCGAGTATATAGCGGCAAGTGGTAACTTTCAAGGACGATAGAACAATGGAGAGGTACCCAAGTGGACGAAGGGGCACGCCTGGAGAGCGTGTAGGCGCCCAAAGTGCCTCGGGGGTTCAAATCCCCCCCTCTCCGTTTGATTGACACCACCTCCCCCACCAACTACACTCGAGAACAGAATCTCACACAAATCTTCATCAGGAGGCTTGAATGAAATCGACGGGGACAAAGACCAGAATTCTCTATGCGGCGGTGGCCGGATTGCTCACGGTTGCCAGCGCAGGATGCGGACAAAAACCGGCCGAACAGCCGCAACCGGCCGCTCCGGAAGCGAGCACACAACCGGCCGCCACAGACGCCATGGACAAACACGCCTGCAAGGGCATGAACGCATGCTCGGGCAAAGGCGGCTGCGCGGTCAAGGACCAGAACGGATGCAAAGGCCAAAATCCCTGCAAAGGAAAAGGTGGCTGCAAAAGCGCATAACTATCGTCCAGAGCGCGACGCACGCCCGAAAAGTCCGGAAAGTTTTTGACGTCCCCTCACTGGGGATCGGTCTTGGTCTGCGCGCGCCCCACTATAATTATATTCTCGAACACCGGCCGCCCGTCGGCTGGTTCGAAATCATCTCCGAAAATTTCATGGTCGATGGCGGAAAACCGCTCTCGTACCTCGACCGGTTCCTCGAACACTACCCGATCATCCAGCACGGCGTTTCCATGTCGATTGGCAGTACCGGCCCCTTGGACCGCGAGTATCTTAAAAAACTCAAACGGCTTATCAAAAAAACTCGCACGCCTTGGTTTTCGGACCACCTGTGCTGGTGCCGCCACAACGCCCACCAGATGCATAATCTCCTTCCCCTGCCATACACCCGCGAAGCCGCCATGCACGTCGCCGAAAAAGCGCGCATTGTTCAGGATTATATGGAAACACCGTTCCTGCTCGAAAATCTGTCGAGCTACGTCGAGTTCACCAGCTCGGACATGACGGAGTGGGAATTTTTGACGATGATCGCCGACAAGGCCGGCTGCGGAATTCTTCTCGACGTCAACAACATCTATGTCTCGGCCCGAAATCACGGATTCGATCCCATGGACTACATCCTCGGCATCCCGCCCGAACGCGTCGTTCAAATGCATATCGCCGGCCACACCGATTTTGGCGCCTATGTCCTCGATACCCACGATCACCCGGTCCGGCGCGAAGTCTGGGAGCTCTACCGCGCGGCCTGCCGGAGAATGGGCGACGTTTCGTTCATGCTTGAACGTGATGACCACATCCCCCCGTTTCCACAGGTGTTCGATGAAGTCCTCCAGGCCAAAAAATTTCATGCCCACATCCTTGAACCGGCGCGCGATCCGCACTGATTCACCGGGACTGGCCCGGCTTCAAACCTGGTTCTGCCGCGTGATCACCACGCCCGAATCAAAATTTGAAACCGGCGCAACAGACTTCGCGTCCCACATTGCCGGAGGAAACCTGGACCGGGCGCGGGAACGCATGAAGGTCTACGTCCGGGATTACTGGGCGCGCTGTATCGACTCCCTCCACGAGGATTTCCCGGGACTTGCTCATATTCTGGGAAGGAAAAAATTCAACTCATGGATGGAACAATACGTGACGGCCTGCCCCTCCCGGTCTTATACGCTTCGGAATCTTGGCGCCCGCCTCAAAAACTTCATGCGCGACCACTACCGGGGAAAAAATAAGGCGCTCGTCCTGGACATGATCCGATTTGAGTGGGCCAAGATCGAATCGTTTGATCAGGGAGCTGACTCGCAGTTTGATCCGGCCCGGCTCGATTCAATTCAGAAATCTGATATCAGCCGCATGCGCCTCTCTTTCCAGCCGCATGTATCGCTTCTTGAACTCGATTATCCCGTCTTCGATCTATCCGACCGGCTCCGCGCAAAGAATGCTCGCGCCACCAAAATATTCATGCCGCGGAAAAAAAGATGCCACACGGTCGTCTATCGCCGGGATGGCGTTGTCCATCACCGCGAGATTGAACGGCCTTTTTTTCTCATGCTGATGGAACTTCAGAAGGGCGCAACTTTGGCCCGCACAAGTGATTTGGCCGTCAAGCGCCTCAATCGCCGGGAATTGTCCCGGCTGGAAAAAAACGCGCAAAGCTGGTTTCAACTCTGTGTCTCAAACCGCTGGCTGCGCGCCCCGGGAGGAACACACACCCATGAACGAACCGTGTCAGGTTTCGCAGAAGGTGATGAGTTTTCTGTCCAAAATCGACTGGTTGCCGCCCCTCCTCGTCCGCCTCGCCGTCGGATACGTGTTCTTAATGACCGGCAAAGGCAAACTGTCTAACCTCGACCGGACGACGGAATTTTTTCAAAGCCTCGGCATCCCCATGGCTCACGCCAATGCCATCCTCGTCTCCACGCTCGAATGCGCGGGCGGAATTCTTTTCATGGCCGGATTTCTCACGCGACTCATTTCCATTCCGCTTGCGGCCATCATGGCCGTCGCCATCGCCACCGCCAAATGGGGCGACGTGGCCGACCTTGCCGACTTTGCAGGCCTGTCAGAGTTGGCCTACCTGTTGATTTTTCTCTGGTTCATCACCGCCGGCGCTGGCCGAGCCAGCGTCGATCATCTGATTTGCAGCAAGTGCGACAAACCGACCCCCGTTTGAAGAGCGGTTCCGCGCGTGTTATAAAAGGTGCGTCATGGAGAGGTGGCCGAGTGGCCGAAGGCAACCGCCTGCTAAGCGGTTGAACGCTTAATAGGTGTTCCCCGGGTTCAAATCCCGGCCTCTCCGCCAACCTAAATTCCGAACTCCTTGATTTTTTTTGACAGGGTATTGCGGTGTATCCCCAGAACTTCTGCGGCTTTGACTTTGTTCCACCGCGTTTGATTCAGCGCGGCGAGGATTACATCCCGCTCCATTTTGTCCATTTTTGGGACGGAAGTTGAAATATGAACATTCTGAATATTGGTTTCGCGGGCCGCCGCATCCGGCGCCGTGCCTCCCTCGGCGGGCTTTTGATCCGCACTTCCCCCGTCCGAGGGTGGGACGGATCCGATGCCGTGATAGGCATGTTGCAGGGTGAGCGATTTCAGATGATACGGAACATGCTCCGCAAGGATATCGTCCGACGGGGCCTCGAGCACCATGCGTTCGACGCAATTTTCAAGTTCACGGATGTTCCCGGGCCAGTCGTACTGGTGGAGAATGTCGAGGACTTTCGGCGAGACGTATTTGACCTGCTTGTTGTTTTTCTTGTTGTACTTCTTGATGAAATTTTCGATGAGATACGGAATGTCCTCCTTGTGGTCCCGAAGCGGCGGAATTTTGATCGGGATCACATTCAAGCGGTAAAACAGATCCTCCCGGAACCGGCACGCTTTGACTTCGGCTTCGAGATTCCGGTTCGTCGCCGCGATGATGCGCACATCGCCGTGAAACGTTTCCGTCCCGCCCAGCCGCTCGTAACTTCCGTCCTGCAGGACTCGAAGCAGTTTGGTCTGGATGGAAACCGGGATTTCGCCGATTTCGTCGAGAAACAGAGTTCCGCCATTCGCCCGTTCGAACCGGCCCTGCCGCCGGCTGATCGCCCCGGTGAAAGCCCCCTTCTCGTGGCCGAAAAGTTCGCTTTCGAGCAGAGTCTCCGGAATGGCGGCGCAGTTGACTTTGATGAACGGCTTGTCCCTTCGTAGGCTGTTCTGGTGAACCGCGTTGGCGAATAGTTCCTTGCCGGTGCCCGTCTCGCCCAGAAGCAAAACCGTCGCACTGCTCTTTGAGAATTTGAGAACGGATGAGTAAAGATCCGACATGGCCTTGCTGTTTCGGATGATCGCCGTGTCCTGCCGGCGAAGATCGTCCAGACTCGAGAGTTTTGTTGTGTGAACAGGCTCCGATTTGAATGACTCGAACTGCTCCTCCGAAATGTTGTAGTATCTGCAGATGTTGTCGATCATCTGGGTCTTCCCCGCGACGACCAGGTCGACGGTCTTGTCCAGAAAAAGTTGAAAATCCGTCAGGATCGTCCGGGTAGCGTGAATGGGATAGCACGTGCAGAGCGTCAGCGTGGTGTGATCCTCTTTCAACGGCATGATCACAAATTTACAGGCAAATCTTACGGGGATGCGTTCAATGACATTGAGCGGAATGTCATAATCGTCGAGATTCACGCACCGAAGTCCGTTCTGAAGACCATACGCCATGAGGACTTCGTCCTGCGTGGCCGATCCTTCCTCAATCAGAATTTCTCCGAGCAATTTATAAGGCGAATCCTCCTGAATCCTCAATGCCCTGTCCAGCTGTTCCTTGGAAATAACATTGGCCTCGACAAGGATATGTCCAATTCGCTCTTTTTTTTCTGATTCCATTCCATTCTCCTTAAGAAACGTGCAAAATGCATATTTAATGTGCATTACGTATATAGTCAATATGCAAATCGAACTTCAGCGACAATATATCTGCATATCAAATTATTTTCAATAGACATCTGCAGAGTTCTTTGTATGTCTAATATCTAATAATATCAATTAGTTATGAAAAATTAAGGATATAACTCCGAAATATGTGCAATTGGAACACTAGTTGCAATATGTCTATACATGAACGATATGAAAAACAATGGGGTGACAAAGACAAATATGAAAAAAGACGTCATTTTTGGTTGTTTCCTTGCATTTATCGCATTCATTCAGCCGGCATTTTCAGCCGATTCCGACATGCGGATCACAGAAATTGCCGCCGCGCCGATTTCCGCCGAGGAATGGGTCGAGATCTACAATCGCGGCAGTGCCGATGTGAACGTCAGCGGTTGGAAATTCTGGGAGTCCGCCACGAACCACGGCCTGTCGCTGATTCAAGGGTCGACGACGATCCCCGCCGGCGGATACGCCGTCATTTGCAACAACGAAACCTCCTTCCTCGCCGCCAATCCGGGATTCAGCGGGACCTTGATCGACGCCTCCTGGTCGAGCCTTTCGACGACCGGCGAGGAAATCGGATTGAAAACGTCGGCGCTCACCGCGATCGAAATCTTCACCTATCCGGCGACGACCGCCGGTACGCTGGAGCGGGTCAACGGCGACTGGGCCGATTATACTTCGGCCAACTGGAAGCAGTCCCAAGTCGCCAAAGGCACACCTGCCAAGGTCAACGACGATTACTGGTTTCATTTCTATACGAATGAGCCGTCCAACTCGAAGAACATCGACATCCCCCTCGTGAACCTCATCGACTCGGCCACGACCCGGATCTACGCCGCGATCTACGATTTGACTCTCCAGAATGTCTGCACGGGACTCGTCAAAGCGAAAGCCCGCGGAGTGGACGTCAAAGTCGTATGCGAATTCGACAATTACAATCCCAATTTCACCTATCTTGAGAACAACGGCATCGTCGTCATCAAGGACAACTCGACTTCCTATGACATGCACAACAAATTTTTCGTGATCGATGACAAGGTCTGGACCGGATCATTCAATCCGACCGTCAACGACAGGAGCAACAACGCCAACAACGCGATCTGGATTCGCGACAATTCGCTGGCCAATACTTTCACGGACGAATTCAACCAGATGTTCAACGGCTCTTTCCACAATGCCAAGACGGTCGACGCCAACCATATCTTCACCGTGGCCAATCAACCGGTCAAAGCGTGGTTCGGGCCCAAGGACAATCTCGAACAGAAGGTCAACACCGAGATCGACAGCGCCCTTCACACCCTGAATTTTGGAATATTCACGTTCACCCTCCCGTCCGTGGCCGCCAAGATTGATCAGGCCCGGGTTCAGGGCGTGAATGTACAGGGAATCTGCGACGCCGCCCAGGCCGCCAGCGTCTACGCCCAATACCAGCCGCTCAAGGATTCCGGTGTGAACATCCGCAAGGATGATTACAACACCAACCCCGGATTTTTCCATTGGAAAGGGTTCGTGGCCGACTATGCCGACCCGACATCCGATCCGACGGTCGTGATCGGTTCGGCCAACTGGACGAACAAGGCGCTTCCGGTGGCCGGCGGCGGGAACGATGAAAATCTTCTGTTCGTCATTTCCTACGATCTGGCGAACCGCTATTACGTCGCCTGGAAAAACGACTGGGACAAACACACGCAGGCCCCGGCAAGCCCGGCGGGCCACATCGTCATCAATCAATTCGCCAGCCGCGGCGCCTCTTCCGCTTCGGACGAATTCGTCGAACTCTACAATCCGAGCGCCGCCAACATTTCGATCGCCAACTGGAAACTCCAGTACAAATCCTCAACCGGCGCAACCTGGAGCGACCGCGTAACGTTCCCGGCCGGCACGGTCATCAACGCGGGCAAATTCCGCCTGACCGCCAACAGCGCCGGTTACACGGCTCCGGCCTCCGGTGTGACCCCCGACAACTGGTGGAGCGTCACGAGCGGCTCCGCGGATGACGGCCATTTCAGGGTCATCAGCGACACCGGCAGTGTGGTCGATCTCGTCGGCTACGGCACAACGGCCGACAGCCCGGAAGGCGCATCCCCCGCCCCCAGCCAGGGCACGACCGCGAACGGCAAATCGGTCAAGCGATTGACAGACGGCGGCGACTCGAACAACAACGGCGCCGATTTCTCCGTCATCACCGCGCGAACCCCCCGGAACAGTTCGAACTGATCCCGACCCGCGGGACTTCTCCTTCTCTCGCCCGGTTTGAAATTCCACTTAAAAAATTCGGATGCTCGTGCTATACCGACCCGGAGTTTCGGTTTTAGATTCCCTGATTTTTGGAGGCGTTGCAGAGTGGACGAATGCACCGGTCTTGAAAACCGGAGTGCCCTCACGGGCACCGGAGGTTCGAATCCTCCCGCCTCCGATTCAAAAACGGTTCCGGTAGAGTTGATCTGTCCGATCCACCATTGATTGGAGATCAAATTCGTCGCGCCAGGATGAGGCGGCGGTTTCGCCAAGCCGGGACAACTTCTGCGGATCGAGGAGAAGGTCGCTGATATAATTGGCGCATCCGGCCGTGTCGCCGGGAGCGAACAAAAATCCGTTGACTCCGTCCTGAACGGCCTCGGGCGTTCCATCCACGGCTGTTGCGATCACCGGCACGCCGGCCGCAATCGACTCCAATACCGCGCGCGGCAATCCTTCCCACCGGGACGTCAGAAGCGTCAAATCCGAAGCGCGGACAATGTCCGGCACGTCCCGGCGCCATCCGAGGAGCCTGACGGTGTTCTGAAGACCGCAACGCGATATTTCGTTTTCGATCTCCCCGCGCAAGGATCCATCTCCCACCAGTAAAAAAAGAACTTTCTCCACTTTTTGTCGAACCCGGTCGGCAACATCGACAAAATCCAGCGGCGATTTTTGGGGTTTGAGACAGGCGATCATGCTGACGATAGATCGATCCTGCTCGACGCCGAGTTTCCGCCGCAGGCCGATTTTGTCCGCACACGCGCGAAAGAGTCCCGAGTCGATTCCCTCGCGGATGACGCGATACTGTTCAGGTTTGCCGATCCCGGCCGCCAGACCCTTTTGCCGCGTCGCCTCGGACACCGCCACGATGACGTCCGAACACCGCGCGGCGCGGCGCTCGACGAGGACGAAAAGGCTGTGGGTGATGGCCGATTGCCGGTCGTGAAACCCCCATCCGTGCGCCGTGTGAAAAATGTTCGGCGTGGCGGCCGCGCGGGCCGCAAGCCTGCCGATGACGCCCGCTTTGGAACTGTGCGTGTGGACGATGTCGAACCGTTCGCGTTGAAAAATGCGTTTCAGTGAAAAATAGGCAAGAGAATCGTGAATCGGGCAGACCCGGCGAATCAGGGACGGAACAAAAATGCACCGATCGCCCAAGCAAGCGCGAACTTCCTCATCCAGGATTCCGCCCGGCCCGCAGATGAGATGTGTTTCGTAACGGTCAGCCGGAAGACGTTCCACCAGCGCAAGGGTGTTTTCCTGCGCGCCGCCCAATTCCAATTGCGTGATGACATGACAGACGCGAATGTGTTTTTTGCCCATCGTCGGGATCGTATCCAAGGTTTGATGAACGGTCAAAAGAATAAACTAATCTGGCTGACCCACTATCCGACCCGAAAGTGTCAAAGTGTCAGAATGACCCCTTCTACTTCTACTGACTTTTTAGTGATGGAAGGGGTTGGGGTTGTTCGACCACGTGTGGTGATCCGGATCGGTTGATGTGGATTCTGAAACCATGCTCTGCGGCAACGGAGTATTGAAGTTGCCGTCATTCGGATCGTAAAACACCGTTCCCTGAAATGCCGCCTGCGGCGAATGGCCGTCACCGTCACCGTCCTGGATGGTCTGGCCGCCGCCCGGCCAGCTGCCGCCCGTCATCGGCACCGTCCCGCCCACGTTGACGTAACCGGGTCCGGCGTAGGCGGTCATTTGGAAAGCTGTCGTCAGCGTCCAGGGGGGGCCGCCATTTCCTCCGGTGACCGATCCTGCCCGATCCGGGTTGAAATATGTGCGGAATCCGTCCGTATGCTGGTCATATCGAACGCCCAGCGTGGCATCGTATTGATTGCCCATGCCCGTCACGATCAGCCCGTGCGACCGCGCCGGCTGTGACCACTTGTTGCGAGGGTCGGTGTGGTTGAAATATTCTTCGATTGCTGAAAACCCGTCGGCGTCGGCATCGGATGAAGCATCCGACGCGGAACTGGAAGACAAACCATTTGCGTCCTCCCAGATATCCGGGAGCATGTCCATATCGGCGTCGGTACTCGCATTGGTGGGACGCTGCGTAAGCGTCTTACTGGGTTCAGGCCCGCTTCTGCGCGGATTGGATCCCGCGTTATACTCGTCTTTATTTGTAAATCCATCGCCGTCGGGGTCCGTCAGCCCGTTTGCGGTCATCAATCCATCCGCGTCGTTGTTGGGATTCAGGCCGTATTTGCGTTCCCACGCGTCGTTCATTCCGTCACCGTCCAGGTCCGACTCGGGCTTGTTCGGTTTGGAATTTGCGCTCTTGGGGTCGGACCCGTCGATGAACTCCGACACGTTTTTGTATCCGTCGTTGTCGAAATCTCCCGCCGCATCCGCCGCATTGTTCGGATTAAACCCGTTGGCGACTTCCCAATTGTCGGGCATCTCGTCGTGGTCGGCGTCCGCGACGGTGACGCTTCCCGGATTTGACGCGGCCGAATGCGGGTCGGTTCCGTTCTGGAATTCCTGCTTGTTCGTGTATCCGTCGCCGTCGGGATCGGTCGTCGGGTTCACGGTCATCGATCCATCCACGGAGCTGTTCGGATTGAATCCATTCGCGATCTCCCAGTTGTCGGGAAGCCCGTCCATATCGACGTCGACGATCGTGACCGTGCCGGGAGTCGAGGTCGCAAGGAGCGGATTGGACCCGCTCTGAAATTCCTGGAGATTGGAATATCCATCGACATCGAAGTCCGTGGAGGCATCGGCGGCGTTGCTTGGGCTGAATCCGTTGGAGATCTCCCAGTTGTCGGGCAGTCCGTCATGGTCGGCGTCGCCGCTTGTCGAAGCGCCGCTGGTCGCGGGATTGGAACTCGAATTTTTCGGATCTGTCCCGATTTGAAATTCCTGAAGATTCGTATACCCGTCGTTGTCGTAGTCGCTTGAGGCGTCGTTTGAGTTCGGATTAAACCCGAACGCAATTTCCCAGCTCGTCGGCATCCCGTCGCCGTCGGCGTCGGAACTGGCCGCGCCGGGCGTGGACGAGGCCGACTGCGGATCGGAGCCGCCAAAAAACTCGTTGATGTTGATCACGCCGTCGTGGTCGAAGTCCTGGTTGGCATCCGGGAAATTTGAATTGAGACCGTGCGCAATTTCCCAGTCGTTGGGCATCCCGTCGCCGTCGTTGTCCACAAACGTCACGCTCGACGCATACGGAACGCTGTAAGACGAAGTCGGGCTGGAATGGCCCGTGAATTCCTGAAGATTGGTATATCCATCGCCGTCGAGATCGCCGGAAGCGTCCAGCGCACTGGCCGGATTGAGGCCGTTCGCCCTTTCCCAGTCGTCGTACATGCCGTCTTTGTCGATGTCCGGATCCAGCGTGGAGGGATTGAAAAGAAGACCGTTTCCGTTCGGGTCAAGGTTTAAATTCTGAGTTAAAAAGGAGCTGACGATATTGGTGACAGGTATAAATCCTTGGCCCGCAATATTCACCGATGCCACACCGCCGACAGTTTGAAGGGTCGGGAAGGATGTCGCGCTTTTTGGATTCGTTCCCGCGCCGAATTCAAGAATGTTCGGATATCCGTCCTTGTCTGCATCCCGCGAGGCGTCGGACGGATCGTCCGGATTCAGCCCATTGGCCAATTCCCAGTCGTTGGGCATGCCGTCATGATCGCGGTCAAGCATATTCCCGCTCAATACATTCGGGTCCACCAGCGGCCCCGGGCCGATGAGACCGCCGCCGGGAGCCGGGCCAATGGGAGACAACGGCCCAATTTGACCCAGAGGACCAGGACCGCCGGGACCAAGACCAATGGGACCGAGGACAAGCGGAATAATCGGAACAACATTCGGGCCTTGTCGCCCATTATTTTCCGCAGAAAATCCAGACTGACCATTTCCAAGACTGCTCACAGGACCAAACGCGCGGGCAAAATCAAATGGCCCGCCAATCGGACCGCCTGCCGGGCCGGCAATCGCAGGTACACCCGGACCTCCTCCGACAGGCCCGCCCGGAATCGGAGCGCCCGGAACACCCGGAGCGCCGATGGGTGATCCTGCCGGACCTGCAGTGACTCCGGGAATCGGAGCCCCGACAACCGGCTGTTGGGGAACACCCGCCGGTGCGCCGCCAAACGGCGCGCCCGGACCAGCTGCAGCAACAAGACCCGGAACGGTCGCGAGGAGCGCAGCCATTCCTTGCATCGGATTGCCCGCCGGACCGCCGGCTGGACCGACACCTGCGGCCGCAGGAACACCGCCAACTCCGGGTACGGCTCCAGCGGCAGACGCCGCGACCATGGCTTCCATCCCCTTCACCGCAGGTTTCGCGGCCTCCGGCGCCGCGCCCGGACCGGCAGCGTCGCCAACCGGCGCGCCCACAGCAGGTGCGGGGGCGCCCGGCGCAGGTGCAATAGGCGCAACATCGGCACCGACGACTGGAACTTCAGGGATCGTGAGAGACGACGCAATCGCCGCAAACGATCCGAACCCCTGTTCAATCGCCGCGGCCGCTTCCGGCGACGCTCCGCCGGCTATCGCGATATCAGACATCACAGCGCGCGCTTCTTCTGTCGGCGCGGCGCCGGCGGCGATCTGCGCCACCACCGATGCCGACGCGCCGGCTTTTTCAGCCGCCTTGGCCGCCGCCTCCCGGACTTCCGCGGACGGCGGAATATTCAGAATCTGTTGAATCGCCGGCGGCAGTTTGTCCGCCTGAACCGGCGCAACGTACCCGGCGCCCTCCGAGATCGTGTTGACCGCGCCAACGCCCGGCGTGTAGGCGCACTCAAGAACAGTCCCGCGAATGCCGGCAACAGAAGAAGGTGTAGTCACAGTAAATTTATTGGCTTTTCCACTTTTTTTATCGACGTCTGATTTGATCTTGCCAACCTGGAGAAAGACTTCTGAAAAAAACTGGTCCTTGGTTTCGTAATTCCGGCCGACGGAAAACTGGGCGAGAGGTTCGACGTCCGTCTTGCTGTTCGCAAACGCGATCTGAGCCTTGCCGTCGACTCCCGATGCAACCTGGTCGCCGGATCCGATCTCCATGCCCTCTTTAGCCTGGACCCACTCCTGCGTTCCGAATTTCTGGACTTCGACCGTACCTTCAATTTTACTGAATTTTCCCACCATGGGTTTGACATCCGGTTTATCATCCGCGGCCGACGAAATGCCCGCCGGGATCAAAAATGCCGCAAGCAGGAAAAATATCGTCACCAGGAACCGGATCTTTTTCATCGATATACACCTCGTCCTTTTTTTTATCGCGCTGGCTCTATGATCGGCTTTCGGCTGATACCTGATACTATGTAGTTTAATATTAGTGTGTATATCGACGGGAATCAAGAAAAAAGTGTGTGATCTTGGTCACACTGCTACTTTTTATCAGCGGCCGCGGCTTTCTGCTGTTCATTGATCTCCTTGATTCGGACGAGAAGACCGAGCAGATCGTTGCCGCTCAGGGTCTGGCCGAGAAACGAATTCGGCGGGATGATCCCCATATCCACCGCCTCTTTCAGGGCATACCGCTGTTTATCGGGAAAAAAATTATACATGAACGATTTGCCTTTGATCCCCATGGCCTTCATCAGCATGTGCGCGGCGCTGCCCATGGTCAGCGTCTCGTCTTTTCGTTTGACTATGGCTTTTGGAAAATGGACTCCCACCTTGTCGAGTGAAGCCATTTCATCCGCAAGCGGCATTAATTCCTGCGACCCGCCTTTATCCCGGGCGATGGCCCGGATGGCGTCTTCGATGGTCGCCGCCGGCTTTCGAGCCAGAAGCCGGTAGAACATGGTTTTACTCGACATGGGGGCCGACGCTTTCTGTTGCGGCTCCTCCGTCGCCGCCGACCAGCCCGACACCCCGATCAACACAGCCACACCCGCCAGAAAAATGGGGACGGTTCTCATTTATCTTCCTCAGCTCTAAAGAGATAAATTAGAACCGTCCCCTTTATTTCTGCTGAACTCATCATATATCGAGCGTCCACTGGACTCTCCAGTAAACTTCGGAGGCGGCGTGGGACCGTGTCGTCCGGCCGATCTCATCGACTGTGTCATAGGCATTACCCGGCATGAATTTTCCCCATCGGATGTTGAGAGCAAGATCGGTCCATATCCGCCAGGTCGTTTCGAGGTTCAGTTCCTTGCCGAGATCTTTTTTCGAATTGGCGTCGGAGGGGACGTCAAAATCCGAGACGGGACCGGCGTCGTAGTGTTTGGCATACGTGTAAAAATCAGCCGTCATCCGGATGTTCCGGAGCCGCTCAATCGACGATCTGGCAAACGGCAGGGCTGTCCCGCTGAATTTCCTTGCACGGACATTCGCGAGAGACGATGCGAAAGCATAGCCGAGACTCAGTCCGCCAAACGGCCGAAAGGCCCGGTCCTCGCCGGCGACGTTGCCGAAGAGCGTACTGTTGACCGTGCTCTGCCGGTCCGGATCGCCGCTGCCGAAGGCCCATTCGGACGAGAGGACAGGCTGATAGAGGCCGGGAAGCCGATATCGAACCCCCCCGTCATATGCGTGAGCGCGAACAGGCGTAGAGTCCGACATGTTGCCGACGCTTGTGGTGGTTCCGGTCACATGGATCCATTCCGCAAAATAACTGAGGCTTCGCGTAATCGCTCCATTGACGCCGAATCCCTCGAATCTCGACTGATAAATGTGAATGAGATCCGCCTCCTGGGTCGCACTGCTCTGCGGATCGACGACTCTGGGATTTCTGTCAAAATTCCGGACCCAAAAATAGTAAGGACTCAACATCGGATGGAAACTCCATGTAAATTGTCCGCCCAGAAAATTCCTGTGGGTGTGGCCGCGGTTCGGGCTTGGGGGGCTTAGATTGCCGGGGTCTATATCGTCGTCGGATCGATTGGCCTGGACGCCGAATATATATAACTCGTATTGATTATAATTTGTGCGAATCTGAACGCCGTCAGCCGTGGCGGCGTAGGCAATGCCGCGGCCGACAGACGCAAACTGCCGGCCAATCGTCAGAGTCGTACGAGTCGGCCCCGCCTGATACTTGCGCTCAAAATACATGGCGTCGAGCGCGAACTGGGTCCACTCGTGGCCGCGCGTGGCCGAGGAATTTTTTTTGCGGGCGGTATAGGTGGTCCTGATCCGGGTATAAAATTTGGTTTTGCGGGCAAGGTCCGTCATGTTGAGAAAGGCGTTCAGTTCGTAGTCCTTGGCAAACGCCAGAGAATCCTGAATGCCGTAGCTTCGGTCGTTATCATGTCCGCCTGTGTAGGCCAGCCGGATATTTCCGCCGTAATCGGCGTACCAGCCGAGGTGTTTGGCGATATTGGCGATGAGGCCGGACGAGACGCCGGTCACCTGCTCTGTGCGGCGAAAGTCCTCAATCCGCTCGACACGAAGACGCCTCTCGTCTTCGGTTTCCGCCCGAACCGCCGATGTCCACAGAACGCAGAATCCGCAGACCAAGATGAAACCCGCCCGGCGACACAACCCGCGGGGACAGCCTCTTTTGCCATCTAACCGATACATACCCATAATGCGAACTATTTTATAGTGTTACAAGGTGTGTGTCAAACAAAAAGTAACCTATTCACCCATCTGCTCGCGCATGGCCTGGATCGCATGCTTGAGCCGAAGGCCGGCGATGAGGACAATGCTGACAAAGACGAGCGTACTCAAAAGCGCCACTTGCCCCTGCCACGGCGGGAAATGTTCGAGAAAAAGATACATGCCCCAACCCAAAAATCCGACCCCGAAAATCGCGTTGATGACTTTGCCGGGATAGAGACAGACTTCGATCAGTAAAAACACGTTACCGGTGAGGATCAGGCCGAGAGCGAACCAGAACATTATTTCTTGCGGGTGGCGGTTCGAAGAACATCCATGACCATGCCGGCGGAGGCTGTGAGGCAGGCGCCTGTCATGAGGACGGAACCGGAAATGAGCGCCCAGCTTGGAAAATTGCCGATGAACCAGACCATAAACAAAAGGGCCGACGGGACGGCCTGGATGAGAACCAGCGGCAGGACGGCTTTGAGAGGATTATAAAACGCTATGGCCTGGATCAGAATCTGCGCCGCTCGAAGCGTGTCCCGGAAATAGCGGACTTTGGATCGGCCGACGCGGGTGTGGTATGGGATCGGCACGAACCGCACAGTCCGGTTTTCGGACAGATAGGCGACGGTCAACGTGGTGGTGAACGAGAACCCCTGGCTGAATTTCAACTCCACGCCCGGAATGTCGCCGCGGCGAAAGACGCGCATGCCGGAATTGAGGTCGGGAATTTTCTGGCCCGTGACGTACTCGGCGAGCTGATGAAAGAGCAGGCGAGCCGGAGGTTTCACGGCAGAGCCCCAGAAAATCATGCCGGTGCGGGCGCCGACGACCATGTCATATTTTTCGACGTAAGGCAGAAGGTCGAGGAAGGAGGCTGGAGCGTAGGAACCGTCGGCGTCGGTCAAACCGATCCATTCGTGCGACGCGTTCTGGACGCCGGTCAGGATCGACCGGCCATAGCCGCGGTTCATGGGATGCTCCATGACGCGCGCGCCGGCCTCGCGGGCGGCGGCGACGGTTCCGTCGCTTGAACCGTCATCGACGACAAGTATCTCCAGCGCCGAAACTTTATCCGTCAGAGCCTCGCGACACCGGCGAACCACATCCCCGATGGCCGATTCCTCATTGTAGGCGGGAATGAGAACGGTGAGGGAGATCATTACCCTTTGTTCAGCAACGCCAGGAATTCCTTGTTGGTCTTGGTCGTTTTGATTTTGTCGAGGATGAGTTCCATCGCCTCCTGCGGGCCGAGCTGGTCGAAGAGGACTTTGCGGAGAATCCAGAGTTTGTTGAGTTCCTCCTCGGACAGGAGGAGTTCCTCCTTGCGGGTGCCGCTGCGTTTGATGTCCATGGCCGGAAAAATCCGGCGGTCGGACAGTTTACGTTCGAGTACGATTTCGCAGTTGCCGGTGCCTTTGAATTCCTCAAAAATCACGTCGTCCATGCGGCTGCCGGTTTCGATCAATGCCGTGCCGACAATCGTGAGACTGCCGCCTTCGTCCAGGGCCCGGGCCGCGCCGAAGAATCGTTTCGGAAACTGCAGACAGTTCGAGTCAACGCCGCCCGACAGGACTTTGCCGCTCGACGGCACGACCTGATTGTACGCGCGGGCCAGGCGCGTGATCGAATCAAGCAGAATCACGACGTCTCGGCCCATCTCCACAATGCGCTTGGCTTTCTCCAACACCATTTCCGTCACCATCGTGTGCCGCTTGGCCGCCTCGTCAAACGTCGACGACACGACCTCGCCCTTGACGCTCCGCTCCATGTCCGTCACTTCCTCCGGACGCTCGTCGATCAGAAGGACAATGAGGTAGACGTCCTTGTGGTTCGCCGTGATGGCGTTGGCAATGTCTTTCAGCATGATGGTTTTTCCCGTGCGGGGCGGCGCGACGATCAAAGCGCGCTGGCCCATGCCGATCGGCGTGAACAGGTTCAGGATGCGCGTGAGGTAATTGGTCGACTTGAATTCGAGTTCAAGTCGTTTGGTCGGGTAGTAGGGCGTGAGGTTGTCGAACATCGGACGCTCGGATGCTTTTTCGGGATTTTCGAAATTGACCTTTTCGACTTTCAGCAGGGCGAAAAACCGCTCAGTGTCCTTGGGCGGGCGCACCTGACCGGTGATGGTGTCACCCTTGCGAAGGCTGAACCGCTTGATCTGGGACGGCGAGACGTAAATGTCGTCCGGGCTTGTCAGGTAATTGTACTTGGGCGACCGCAAGAAGCCGTATCCATCCGGCAAAATTTCGAGGACTCCCTCGCCCCGGACCTCGTCTTTCTGTTTGACCGTTTCGTCGGCCTCGATGATTTTGACGATGAGTTCCTGTTTGCGAAGACCGCTGTAGCCGTCGATCTTGGCTACTTTTGCTATCGAAACAAGCTCCGTGATGGTTTTCTGCTGAAGTTCCGCCAATTCCACTGAACTCGCACCTCCTGAATTTTGGTTGGAATTTTAGAGCGATGCTTTTTCCAACAACTCCTCATATTCAAAAAAATCCTTGGGAAACGTAAATTTCCGGATTTCCCGAATCGGGCATGAAATCTGCTTCAACGCGTTCTCAACATCGGGGACGAAGCGATCGGAAGCGGCGGCCGCCTGGCCAATTTTGATGAAATCCACCCGCGATTGATCGAGGAAACAGATGGATGGCTCAAACGGGCGGAGAACCCGGCGAACCCCGTCGCCGATCCGTTCCTCATGAACATCCTCCGATAGATTGAGATAATTCCTGTAATATGTCAAGAACACGTTGTAGCGTTTTCCGCGCTCGATCTCATACCAGATGCGCCGCCTGTAAAAATCGACATCCGCCGACGTAAAATGTTTTTTCGAGAAAATGTGGGCATGCCCAACCACGGCCACAAGCCGGCGACGGAAAGCGAGAATCCATGGATAGAGATAAGAATCGATTTCCTGTGTCTGCTGTCCTTCCAGCGGCCTGAATGACCAGACTGTCACGCTTCCGAATGTCACATCTCCCGACGCAATCGGGTATGACTTGCGGTGAAAGAGATCGCTTTCCAGAAAGGAAGTCTGGACCGGCGTGTAGATTTCCGGCGGGACGTTCAACCCCACCGTGGCGTGCATCCGAAATTCGGCCAAAAATGCGTGGAGGTCATTTTCCGTGGCAGACAGCGCCCGCGGCTCGCCGATGAGTTTCAGCACGGGCGATTTTGGATCGGACACGGCTATACCAGCGCTCCTTCGGCCTCGGACAGCAGATCATCGACTGTTTCGCCCTGCTGGGGATAGAGGGAGTATCCGGCGGCGACGAGACGATTCCCGAGACTCTTCTTCAATCGCATCAGGATCGCTTCACTGCCGTGGGCCGAGCACTCGACCAGCATGAGCAGAAGGTCCGTGGCGTTCAGTTTGAAGAGGTAGTCTGTCCGGCGCATGATCCGGCGGACTTCATCGATTGTCGCGGACCGCGTATCAAGGCGCAGACGGACGATCAGAAATCCGAGGCTGGCGCCGAAATCCTCCGCCCTGGTTTTTTCGATGTCAAAGAGCTGGGGGATGACGTTGCGCGACAAAATTCCCGAATCGCAATCGTACACGGCCGTCGCGCGGAATCGCTCCATGCGGCCCTCTGTTTCGGAACGCGTTTCGTACATCCATTTGAACAGATGAAGCTGATCGAGGTCGACATGCCGGAGCGACCCTTCGGCCATGATGTACCGCAGACGGCCTGGCCAGGCCACGATCGGCATGAGCAGGACGTCCATGGCCCGGTCGCCTTCCGTCCGTTCCAGAATGCTGATCGATTCGGGATTGGCCAGCTCCCGCACCACGCCCTCAAGCTGGCGCTCTTCCAGCTCCTCCAGCCTGCTGACGGCGCCGAGCAAAAGCCGAAGCTCGCGGTGGAATACCTGGAGGAAATCCTCAAAGGGGCTTTCGATCGAACTTTTAAAGAGCGACATGAATTCTTTCATCGGAGTATCTGTTTTCCCGAAATTGCCCTGGCTATTTCTGTTTGGACAGAAGCCTGTGTTTTTTCATTTTATATCGCAGGCTCTGCCGGGAAACGCCAAGAAGCCCAATCAGACGCCGGACGTCGCCGGACGATCGGGCCATGCCGCGTTTAAGCAGAAACTGCTCGAATGAATTCACCACCCGCCGGATGGACTGCGCGCCGATTTTTTTTCGAACGCCGCCGCCGGATGCCGCGCTTGCCGTGCTCAGCACGTCCGCCGACA
>JAHFCY010000025.1:19106-21380 GCA_023249255.1 Candidatus Lindowiibacteriota bacterium
GCCGACAGCTCGTATTCCTCCTTGATCTCGATCAACCAGCCGTAGTGCTGATCCCGCAGGCGGAGCGGCGTTCGAATCAGCAGGACCGACAGGTCGTCCGAATCCCGCAGAAACGCAAGGCCCGGTTCGGCCGGCCCGCCCTGCCATGAAATGCCGTCCATCCACTCGCGAAACTTTTCCCGGCCGACTCCAAACCGCCGCAAGAACGCCGAGTTGCAGACTTCGCCCGCGGTCGACTCCTGAAACATCACCGCCGCCGGACGCTGAAACCCCTCGATCGACGCAAGTAAAAGCTGGCGGTAGGGCATGGGGAACTCGGCGTCGAGAGGCTCGTCTCCCACATGCCACCAGTGGGACAACCGGCCGGCGCGCGTCAGAACCGGCACAGTCCGGCTTTTTTCGAACAGGAGACGCTTGAGCCGCGACTCGATGGCCGGTCCCGCCGGATGCATGAGACGCGGCAGATGGTCGGCCAGACGGTCGTCGAGATTCGAGCGAAGCGTGCCGAGGCCGACGGCATCCGATTTTTCGAACGTGCCGATCAGTTCGGAACGCTCGTTGATCACCGGAAGAGACGTGACGCCATATTTGTAAAACAGTTGCAGGGTCTGTCCGACAGTCAAGTCCGTCTGTTCATCCATAGGTGGAATTGGGCAATCTCCCTTGTACTGGGCGAAATCTTTGAAGGCTGAATCCATCTTTCATCGGTGAAATGAAATTGTCAACTGTGAGCTCGGGGGGAATCGAACCCCCGACCCACGGCTTAAAAGGCCGCTGCTCTACCGACTGAGCTACGAGCTCGTGCGTCAGAAGTTTGGAGAAGTCTGGAGAAGGATGACGAAGACTATTTACAACAGCATATCTTCTGCCGAACTTCTTCAATACTTCTTCAGACTTCCCCAATTCTTCGACCGATTTTAACGGAGACGAAACTTTTCCGCAAGGGCGATGTGAGCGGCTTCTTACGGAATCAGGATGGCGGCGGACAGGACGGTTGTCCAGCGGGCCAGATGGTCGCCTTCGGCGGCTGCCGACACGTTAAGCGTCTTGACGATGTTCGGACTTCGAAGTTTGGGATTGATCCGCCACATGCCGTTTTTCTTTCCGCGCGGACGCGAATACCGGATTTCTTTTTCGCCCATGACGGTTGCCAGCATGTTGGCCGCAAGGACCTCGGCGTAGTGTCCGGCTTCAGGCTTGGTCTGGCCGTAGGAATGATGTTCGGACAGATATCCGTACTGCGCCGGATTTTTCGGGATCGCCAGTCCCACGGACGCGGCGATCAACCGGCCCGGCTCGTCCGTGTCGTTTTTGCTCAACACCACGTGAAGGATCTGGCCTTCCCGAAGCAAAGGCCTGCCCTCTTCGCGGTCGATGAGCTGGCAGTGAGGCGGAAAAATGCTGGAGACGCAAATGATGTTGAACGGCCCGATGCCGGCGTTCCGGAGCGCCTCCTCGAAACTCGCGAGCCTCTCGCGGTGAACGCCCTTGCCGAACGTCAGGAAAATCTTCGTTGGGACGTACATGTCAGTACTCCTTGAGAGAAGTCTGAAGAAGCCTGGAGAAGCCTGGAGAAGGATTGGAGAAGTATGAGTAACCCTCGATAAGAATTATTCTTCCGACCTTCTTCAGACTTCTCCCCACTTCTTCACATTAATTCCTTGAGCGGCACGTTGATCCTCTCCACTTTGAACTTTACTTTGTGCCGCGTGGTTTTGGGCTTGAATACTTTGTCGGACAGGCCCATGTCAATGATCTGCTGTTTGGACAGCGACGTGAACCCCGATTCGGGCCGGGCCTCGACGGTGATGAGCGAGTCGTCGAAATAGTCGATGAGAAGCGCCGGGACTTTTTGGGCGCCGATTGTTTTCAACGCGTTGTATCTGTGATGGCCGTCGAGGATCACGCGGGTGTTGTCGTCCACGACCACCGGGATGTCCACGCTCTGCTCCCGCGTGATGATCTCGATGACGCGGGCCAGCCGGTCCGGAATGATCTGCTCATGCTGACGAAGACTTTCGATGGGAACGATTTCGACACGGTACATCTGGCCGTATTTAGTTGATCGCCTTGGTCGCCAGCCGGTAATAGGCCAAGGCGGTTTCCAGATCGCCGGCCTCCTCCCAGTATTCGCCGAGACGAAAATAAAACTCGTAGAGACTTGGACTGCCGCTTGCCTCCAGCCGCGGACGCTCGTTCATCATGAATTCGATCGCGTGCCGGACGTCGAGCGACTGCTTCATGCCCGCCGCGCGGTCCATCACGGCTTTGATG
>JAHFCY010000001.1:0-20047 GCA_023249255.1 Candidatus Lindowiibacteriota bacterium
TTCGTGGATGAAACTCGCACCGTAACTGTCCGGGATGCTCTTCTCGGTATCAATCAAATTCTTGATGAGGATTCCGGCAAGAAAATCGAGACTCCACCGGGAACCGCCGAGCCGTTCTCGCGCCAGTTCATCCGGATCTTCGGTTCCGGCAAGGACGTGCCGCGCGATCAGATGCAGAAGTTCCTTCGCGGTACCGGGATCGCTCCAGCTGAGTTCGAGGAACGCGGTTGGTGCATCGAGGAGAAGAAAACCTATCGCGCCGTCGCGCCCCTTGAATTCGCCCGCGTATGGCACGGACGGCATCGCCGGAACATGAATGATCTGGATCAAACCCTTTTCCTCATCGGCGCCTGTTTTGACGGCAGCGGTATCAACGTCTCGGAGAATCTTCGCAACGAAAACTTCCGGCCGCACCCCGCTCTCGGCGCGCTTCTCGATTGGCACTCCAAGCATGCCGCTAAATCCGATGTGCGTACTGCGGCCGCTCGGGCTCTCACGCTCCTGCGCCGATGGGAGGAATCGCATCAGGATATCGTCCGTCAACAAATGAGCCTCTTCGAGGTCGGCGAGTCATGAGGACCGTCCGTGATCTATCATGGCCCCGTCGCGGGCTGTCGCTTCTTTGGGGAGCCGGCGTTCTATCGAAAATCGCCAATCTGAACGAGATCGTCACGTTGCGCGAAATGATCCGCCTCACCGGCAACTGGCCGGATCGACTACCGAGCGGCAAAGGAAACACGCTCGTCGTCGCCGGGTTGGAAGCATGCATCGACGTGTTGGATCCTTCCGACGCGAAATCATGGATCGATTCGACTCTCAAAAAAGTCATTCTCGATTTTCAGGATCATCACGAGGGTCAGGCCGGCCTTGTCCTGTGGATAGCGGGCGGCGACCGCCGAATCAAGCCGGATACGCTCGGCGAATCTTACCTCTGGCGGTGCGCGGCTCCGCACAGCCAGGATACCCTTCCTTTGGGCCGCATCCTCTTTTCGGGCGCTGAACGCGACGTGGGCAGAATCATCTCACCCGACGCCTCGGATGGCGACGCCGCGGACATCAACGGTCCGGCTTGGATCGGTCTTCATCATCCGAGAATTTCCTGATTGGCATGACCAGCATAGCCGCGACTGACCTTGCGCCCGGCGTCAAGGTTGCACACCGGGAATTCGGCGAAGGAGTCGTTGTATCCGCGCCCGCCGGTGGATTCGTCCGGGTCTTCTTCAGCAGCGGCGAGCGACAGATTCCCGCGGACTCTGTCGAGCCGGCGCTCTCTTCTGCGGAGAGGATCGTCGACGGCGTCTCCGGCACGGCGGATCGTCTCCGCCGCGTTCGTCTCTGTTACGAAGCGCACGCGCTTCCGCTCATGGAGAGCGCCTCCGCTCTCACCGCGGCGAAAATCGATCTCCTCCCGCATCAGGTCGTTCTCACACATCGCGTGGCGACCGCGTCCCCGCGCCGGTTTCTCATTGCCGACGAGGTTGGGCTTGGCAAGACGATCGAGACCGCCCTGCTTTTGCGCGAGCTTATGAGCCGTGGTGAGATGACCCGCGCGCTCATGGTCGTGCCCGCCGGACTCGTGAACAACTGGCACCGCGAACTGAACGAGGTCTTCCATCTTGATTTCGAGGTCTTCGGAAGTGAGGGCGACGTCACCGATAGAAAAACTAATGCCTTTGTGAAACACAACCGGCTGATTGCGAGCATCGATACCCTGAAACGCCCGGCCCGCGTTAAGCGCATTCTCGAAGCTCCAATCTGGGACCTCGTGGTTTTCGACGAGGCCCACCACCTCACCGCCGCATTCAGCGGCCACAAAGTCCGCAAGACCGAAAATTACAAACTCGCCGAGGCGCTCCGCAATCACACTCGAGATCTCATGCTTCTCTCCGCCACTCCCCACCAGGGCGATCATTTTCGTTTCTGGATGCTCGTTCAACTCCTCAAGCCGACGCTCTTCAAGAATGCGGTCGACATGGTAGAGAATCGCCACCGTTTAAATGAGATCGTGATGCGTCGCACCAAAGCTGACGCATGCCGCCCTGACGGTTCGCCCCTCTTCGCAAGACGCTGGGTGAATACCGAGTCCTTTGTCATGAGCGAGAGCGAGCGCCGCTTTTACGCGGAGCTTCGCAACTACCTCGAAGATGGCTTCGCGCTCGCTAAAAATCAGGGCGCGAAAGGCCGCGGCCTCGGATTCGTCATGGCGATTTTTCAGAAGATTGCCGCCTCCAGCTTTGCCGCAGTAACGAGGACCCTCCGCCGACGCCTCATCATGTTGACGATCCACGAAGCCATTCTCCGGGATCGGGATCTTGATATCGACGGACGGCAGGGCCTATTGGACGACGCCCGATCGTGGATTCAAAAAGAATACGGATTTGGCGACGACCCGGTCGGCCGCAGCGAAGCCGACCGGATGCTTGCGGATCTCAAAGTCCGGATTGTCCGGCGCATGAGCGACGACGAACTTGAACTCGCGGCCGGTGAGCATGCCTCGGAATTCGCCTCGGCACATGCAGAAGAACTTGCGGCTTCCGTTGTCGCAGTGGGTCTCCCCGAGGAGCGGACGCGAATCCGCGAAGTGCTCGCGGTTGCGCCTGCCACGCGTGAGACCAAGGTGGACAAGCTCGTCTCCGCGCTCGGTGCGCTCTGGGCGCAGAACTCGGACGAGCGTGTCGTGGTCTTCGCCACCTACCTCGGCACCGTTGGGTTGATCGGCCGTGAGATCGAGGCCGCATTCCCCGGCAAGGGCGTCGTCGTTCTCAAAGGCGGCGATCACGGGGCCAAAGTTGCGGCCGAACGCCGTTTTCGTATGAAGGACGGCCCGAAGGTGTTGGTCTGCACCGCCGCTGGCCGAGAGGGAATCAATCTTCAGATTTCCCGTGTCCTCTTCAATTTTGACCTGCCGTGGAACCCGATGGATGTCGAACAGCGTATCGGTCGCATTCACCGATACGGCCAGCTCCACACCGCGCAGGTCTACAACCTTGTCCTCTCCGACACGATCGAAGGCCGGATATACCTGCTTCTCGATGAGAAACTCCGAAATATTGCTCGGACCCTCGGAAAAGTCGATGAGCAGGGCAACGTGGCCGAAGACTTGCGCGGCCAGATTCTCGGGCAACTGGCTGAACGTCTCAGCTACGAAAAGCTCTACCAGGAAGCGCTCTCCGACCCGGAACTGCGCCGCACCAAGTTGGAAATCGAAGCCGCGCTCTCCAATGCGACCGAAGCGCGTAAAGTCGTCTTCGAGCTTTTCCAGGACCTCGACGGATTCCGTCTCGACGACTATCGCCCATTCGCCGATATCGAGGCGGGCGTCGAGCGCGTCGTCAGCTTCCTGAAGGCCGCATCCGAAGAACGCGGCGACAAACTGATCCGCCATCCAGACGGCACGATCGAACTGCGCCCGAAGACCGGCCCGGCACGGCGCTTCATGGTGAACCGGGAAAGCGCGCGCGATAAAGATGACGCCGATCTTCTCGGTCTGGACCATCCGCTGGTCGAGTCGGCGCTTGCCCAATGGCGCGCCCTTTCACCCAACGAAGCCGGCGTGTCGGTAAAAGCAGGCGATTCCAATCTCGAACCCGGCGTCATGACTTGGTGGCTGCTGAATCTCCACAGCCAACGCGGCGGCCGGGATGTGCGCCTGCAAGCCTTGGCCGTCCGGCCCGATGGCACGCGTTGCCCGACTCTGGAAAGGCAGGGCGCCAAAGTCTTCGATCTTACCCCATGTGATCCATCACTGGGCGTAGACGAGAGGAGGCGGCTTCTGCGCGAGTTCATCGAACCGTCTCTTCGGCGCGAACTGGAACACTCCGGCATCCTGCGCGACTACGCCGGCTTTTCGGCGACAATGGTTTGCTGGGCCGAGGTGGTGTGAGAGCAGTTTAAGAATTTGGATCCTGATTATAACCGGCGCACGCGCCAATAAGCAGTGCCCCTACCCGCACCAACGCAATTTCCGGCATGAAAATACATCCTGCTACAAACCCGAGCACGCCGCCGCCGACCGCCGACCATAATCTCTGATCTACAACCTTCTCGGTGGATAATGGAGCGTGTGTTCTACCATGCCACGCACGTGCGGTTCTCGTTGTCACAGTGCCCTTTTCTCGATTGCACAAAATGTGCGCAGGGAATAGATTATTCAGGTGGTCATGGCCGCCGTTAGCGCGAGGATTTGAATGTTCGACCTCCCACGCGCCACGGCGTCCAAGTTGTCCGTGGTTTCGAAAAGCCAATCTCTTATTGCACAGATGGCAGCGGCCATCCGTTTTGGAAAAAATTATTTTCAATCGCTCTTTGTCGTACATTTCTTCCTCCGTTTATTGGTCGTTGCAGGGCGTGCCATAAGCCGCCCGAAGGTCTGTTTCCTTATTCAACCGCGAATCCTCGTTGCCATCAACATGGACACAAATACAGTTGCACCCATTGCGATTAACACACGGCCACTTCTCGTGATTGGGAATCCGAACCGCGAGAGATTCCGTTTGTCCGATGTAAAGAGGTGTGTGTGTTCCAATTCCGTTTAGCCCGACCGCACGTTTACTGAATATGTAAACCGCGCCTACAGCGTTGAATGTCGTGTCGGTGGTATACACCTCGAAGTTGTACTGCGTCCCGCTTTTTCCCGTGAATGTTGCGTCAGAAATTTTCCCCATGTGAGTATCCTCCATTAAATTAGGCCCCTCAGTGGATGGAACCACCGAGGGGCTCGTTGTTATCGTGCTCGAGTCGTCAACAAGTTGACGACATTCTCTCCATTGAGAAAAACGTCGGCGACAAGCCGCCCGAATTTATCAATGGCCTTCCCGGAAAGCTGAACTGTGCGGCCCTCAATCAAATCCGTAAGCCGTCGTTTTGCTTCCTCGTATCCGCGTTCACCCATCTCGGGTGTGTCGATCCCGTAAATCCTGACACGATCATCGATATGACCGTGCGACTCCCAACGAGGATACACTTTAAAAGTGTCCCCGTCGGTCACCGTCGTAACTGTAAAATCATTCACGACAGTACCTTTCTGGCTGTTCACTTGCTTTTGGAGGGAAACCGTGGCACCTTACCTTTGACTGTTAGGAAGGGCGGGTTTCAGCACTCTCCGTGCAAGCGGACGGTTGCCACCCGTCCTTTTTTTATTCCCGCACTGCAGGAATAATAATTGTCGTCCTTATTAGAAAATTGCCCGTCGTTCCCATTTATCACTTCCCTTCATTGAAAAATTAACTCGCCCGGATTTTCCTTCTTCATCAGGCCCATGGTTTCCAATCTGATTCGCATGGCCTGTTTCGATACCCTAAAAATCCGATTGAATTCTGCGGCAACACCGTTCATTATTTCTTCGAGGTCATACTCACTCGCATTCGAATCATGTACACGTTTATATGCGTCGTCCGCATAGATCGGATTTCTATTTCCGTATTTCTTGTCCCACTCCCGTAAAACCATTTCCCGCGGCAGCAGTAGACAGGAGGCAAAATAATCCGCCTGCCATTCCTGTGGGTCCTTGCGTTGACTTTCGCGGCATAACACGGTCGGTTTTTTCTCAAAAAATGACTCCTGCCCGTTCACTTCGGGGTAGTAGTGTTTGTGTAAAATCCAGTGGCCTATTTCATGGCCGATGGTGAAATGGAACCGGCCCTCGCTGGTCGCGGATTTGTCAGGATCCAAGGACTCATCGATGTGAACCTCATGGTCCGCGACAAACGTGGCTCCTAAAACGTCAGTATATCCGAACTTCTGCTTGAGGTTTGTGATATTGAGGACAAGTTTGAGCTGATTTTCCAGAATCTCGTCGACTGGCACCGGCGGCTGGGTGATGGGCGTAAACTTCTGATTGAAGTCGTGTATGACGTTCAATGCGTCATTTTCGATTTTGCTCTTCTCCAGATATTTCACTTTCATTGTTTACTGCTCCCTCCCCGCCTCTCGACAATTCATTTTTGCCTGCCATCTCCGTGAACAACCGCTGAATATCCTTAATATCCTTAGATGAAAATTTTCTGAGAGTTCTCAAAAAAACCGGCTTCAGGTCTGGAGGGATTTGGTCAACAAGATTTTTGAATCCCTTGGTGTCTGAGCCCATTTCTAAAAAGGCCATCGGATCTTCACCCAGTGCCTTGGCCAACGCCTCAATTTTATCGTATGCCGGTCGGGGAACCTCACCCCGCTCAATCTGCGACAGGTACGTGGCACTGATACCAACCGTCTTTGCCAAGGTCCTCAGACCAATATTTTTACTTGTCCGAAGATCCCGAATAACTCCACCTAGTCGCTTACTCGGCAATCCAGCCTCCCTTCCCCCCACTTTGTCTGACGTACAGTGTACATATTACAAATAACATGTCAAACGTCAGTTACTAAGATTCATTTATTACAAATGTATACACCGTTGTCAAGCGTCAACGGTTAAAATAATTTCGAAGTGTTGAGAGACGTAAATGTCTCTTTAAGGAGTATTGAGTATTTTTCCGCACGCGATAACTGCGGCATCCCTTGAAACCATTTGGGAGAGATTCAATCAAGAACGACTTCTGGGTTCTCTCCCGGAGACCATCGCCTAATCTCTGGCTCTTCGGCTGGAGGTTGCTGGCTGATTTTTTTGAATTGCCGGCCGAATGCCTCGCCGAAATGTGGACAACCCGCGCCTTCTCTTCCACTGTCTCTCTTTCCTGTCTCTCTTTAGGGTGACTGGTGGTCACCAATCAGGGTGACTGGGAGTCACTGGGCTGGTGACTGTCAGTCACCAAACGGGGAAACATGTCCACGGAAATTGTGGATAGTGGGGGTTGGTCCGGGACGGGATTCAGGAGGTAGATGTTGGATCCACGGCGAAGGCCGCGGCCGCGCGGAGGTTTCTTGATGGAAATCAAACCGACCTCGGCCAGACGATGGATAACCCGGATCACGTGGCGGCGGGACATCTGGAGCATTTCGGAAAGTGTTTCGTAGGAAGGGTAGCAGGTGCGGGTGTTGAAATCGGCGAACCGGGCCAATGCCGCATAGGCGGCCACGCCGTAGGGGCCGATGATCCGGCCGTAGTAGTCCAGGACTGCGTGGTCGATTTTCAACCAGTATCCCGAATGTCCGTTGGGTTTCCGGTCCTGCATACGGCGGCTTCCCTTTCAGGCGGTGATTTCAATAGGAACGCCTTGTTCCGGCATCATCCCCTCCGCGTCAAAATTACGAGGCCGCAAGATATTAGTATTTTACACTAATGTCAAGCATACAGGCACGATTTGTCAGTGATACGAAGCACTTGTGAATAATACTTGACTGACTCCGCGGCGTCTGGGATAATCCGCGCACCAACACTTAAAGGGGGCGAGAGATGAATCAGGGTGAGGAGATATGCGAAATATTCCGGCGAAGAGCCAGAGCGCGGGATATCACGGTTCAACAGATCGTCAAGAAGCTTGGCCGTAAAGACACGACGGCATACGGCCTCTACCAATTCTGGATCGGCAAGAGCATGCCGCCGATTCATAAACTTTCCGCCTACCTGGAAACCGTCGGCCTCCGGCTTCTTTTGGAGGCGGACGGCAATGTCTACACGTTGCAATTCAAGGATAAAATTCCGCCCAAACGCGAAGGCGAGCGGCTGCTCATGGGCGCGCGCATCAACCCGGGCGGTGATTTCAAAGACCTCACTCCGGAACAAATCGGCGCCCTGAATGCGCAGATCGCGTTTTTCCGTTCCGAAAACAAGCGTCCAAAGAAGTACATCAAGCCGGCTGAAGAGCGCCGGGCCAGAAAGGTTGCCTGAACAAGGAGGATTCCCATGGGCGTGCGAGCCATCAATCGATTGCCGAACGGCAAATACCAGACCAATTATTACTATTGGGATCAGCACGGCATGAAACAACGCGGCCGAAAAAATCTTCGTACCATCCGCCAAGCGGAGATATTCTATGCCGACCGTCTCAAAGAATATGAAATGAAAGTTCGAGTTGGATCCAAGGAACGATCGGTGATCACCGTCAGCCAATTTCTCGCGGAGCATTATTACCCGTGGGCGTCAAAGGCCAAGCGATCCTGGCCGGGAGAGCACAGATTTTTAAAGATTGTCGAGAAACGCTGGGGGTCGAGACAGCTCTGTACGATATTTCCGTTGGAAATAGAAAAGTGGAGGCTGGAGTTCAAAGACAAAATCACGCCGGCGACGATCATCCGGTATTTTTCCTACCTGCGGGCGGTATTCAAATTCGCCCACCTCGGAATGAAGGATGACCTGGGGCAGACGATCGGTGGCGGCTTCATCGGCGAAAATCCGATGATTCACGTCAAAAATCCAAAAGTGAAACCGCCAACCAAGCCGCCCACGATTTTGTATCCCGAAGAGATCGCGCGGATCAAATCCGACGGCACGCGCGGAACCGACCTTTTGCTTTTTGCGATGCATTCAGGTATGAGGAGAGGCGAAATTTTTCGATTGAAGTTCGAAGACATCGACAGGCAGGCAGGGGTTGTTCGTATCCCCTTATCGAAAAACGACGAGTCGCGGATCATTCCCCTGACTCAAACTTTATCCGAAATCATCGAGAGGCAGCCGATGAACGACACCGGTTTCGTTTTCCCGTGGAAAGGCAAGCAGTCCACCGATTGCCGCACCGCATTCTTCAACGCCTTAAAACGCGCCGGCATCACCCGCAAGATCCGTTTCCACGATCTGCGCCACACCTTCGGTTCCTACTTGGCCATGAACGGTGTGGACCTGGAGGAGCGCATGGCCTTGATGGGCCACAAAACCATCACGGCAGCCCGCATCTACACCCATTATTACACAAAAAAACTGTCAGAATCGATGGACCGACTTACGAAAGCCTACAAGGAGTGCGAGTTGAAAACAAAAGGTCACGAAAAGGTCACTGCGGCAGTTGCCGTATGAAGCCCGATTCTGTTATTCTTACAATCTAAATCGATTGCCGAGGTAGCTCAGTCGGCAGAGCAGCTCCATGGTAAGGAGCAGGTCGTCGGTTCGAATCCGATCCTCGGCTTTGTTTTGTTCGGCGGCGTACCCAAGCGGCCCAAGGGAGCGGTCTGCAAAACCGCGACTCACCGGTTCAAATCCGGTCGCCGCCTCCAAAAAAAATCTGCCGGGGACGGAATTTGAACCCGCGCACGCGTTTGGCACTGCATCTCTTGATACGTTTAGGAGGATGCTTCAGGTTGTCCGGAATACCGTTGAGATACTTGTCCGACTGGGTATCGACGCCGGTGAGGGTCGTCCCTTCGGGCTTGGCTTCCACGACGCCGACCGCCTTGCGATTGACGAACAAGAGGTAGTCGGCTTCGTCCTTGCCCAGTGGGAAGTACCGGACAGCAACACCAAGGGATGCGCCGAGATTGCGTCCTTTGTAATCCTGCACGTCCCAGCCGGCGGCGTTGAGCATTTTGTCGATGTGAACTCTCGCCTCGTCTTCGGGTTTCATTCGAGGAAGGATAACTCCGGAGGAATGTTCACGCAATCATGGAAATATTTCTCTGCAGATTCCGAAATCATTTGACGAAACATAGATTATAGCCTATACTCTAGGCAATCACGATGAGCGGGCACACCTAAGGTTTCGTCCGAAGGTTACTCCCGCTCTTTCTTTTTGCCCAGCTTCTGTTCCAGCCGGTTGATAAACGCGAAGTACACCCGAAATTTTCGCAGCAACGCTGAGTATTTGTTAGGGTTTGGTATCAGAACATTCAGGAGTTTTTTGTTCTTCTCAAGATATTCAATCAGACAATGAAAATCGCCGTCTCCGGAAACAATAATCGCCCTGTCGTAATTCGGATACTCAATCATGGCGTGCAGAACCAGCTCGGCGTCGATGTTTCCCTTGGTAGTAGACAAAGAACCGCGCGAAATCGAGCTCCCAGCCGCACTCTTGGATGGCAAGATTCAGATTCTGGCTGTCAATAAAGGCGTAGACCTTTGAGGGTGCGGGTGGTGTCTGTGGCATATCCATACGCGTTATTTATCAGAGACTGTGGAAATACTGAAGCCTCTATTCATCCCGTCCATTTTAGGTCTCTATTTTGTCCGGTTACGGATGCCATATCTTAGTTCATGACCTTGGGAGTGAGTTCCGACACTTCTCCATGATATCCACCTTTCGGACCATCCGTGTAATATGAATATAAATGCCCTCTTGCAAAAGGTCGCACCAAATCACCAACGTTCTTGGCGATATTAACGCGGTAAACGGACTCCTCTATGTCTGAAGAAATGAAATACTGTATGCGGCCGAATAGCTCACCGTTATTGCAATCGACCACGAGGACGTGTCCAGGCGACTTGAGACGGTAGCCCCAGAATTGATGATTTTCGGCTTCGGATACTCCATTATGGTGTGCGCTCCTGGCTGACAAATCTCTTCTCATCCGTTCCTGAGAGAATAAAATTGCGAATCCCGGCGAATATCGGCTCCGACCCACTGACTGAATTATCCGTGGCCAGGAAATAGTGAAAGGATGCCTTGGCCACCGCTCGAAAATACGCGACGGTCACAGAAAAACTCACCACGGGTTGAGAAACCGTTGAACCTTCCGGCTGTTGAGACCATGTCACCTTTTCGGCGAGTCCGTCTGTCAGGGACCTTACCCAAGCCATCTCGTCCGTGTTGGCGAATACACGGATACTTTTGATTTCTTTTAGTTTCAATTTCCTAATTTCCTGTTCGATGTCCTTTTGGGTCTTCATCCAATTGGCAATGCGGATAGGATATGAATTTCCATCTCCGTCGATGACGACGATTTGTCTGAGTTCGCGGCATGTATTCGTACCGGGGTCCTTTTCGTACAAGACTTGGATTCCCGACTCAGGATGTACGCCCATGATATCTATGGCCTGACCGCCGGCACTGCCGCGTTCAAAGGGATTTACCTTTTCATGAGATTTCCGCCCCTTGCCCCCGAAATAATTTCTGAAAAAGGCTTCCGGACCGGCACGGCAAAATTGGTCTTCGGACTCTCTGCCTATTTTCCCGTTGCACTCTTTACAGACGCTATAAAGTTTGGGTGCATTCCTGAATTCTCCCAGGCATCTGGGAAGGGGATGCTCTTCGTTGAAGGGACCGGAGGAATTGCAGTAGATGCAGTTACGCGCATCGTCACGTTTTGCTGTCTCGGATATTGACGGCATCGTTATTGTCCCTTGTGTCACCCTTCTTGTCGGTGCGGTGTGAAATCGTGCCGGGGGAGGGAATTGAACCCTCACGGCCTTTACAGGCCACAGGATTTTCGTACTGCGACGACTTTCGCCGCCCCCGCCATCAACGCGGGGTTCGCAGTCTGGACTGTCCCTTCTCCGTAGGCATTTGCCTTTAGGAGCCGCCCGTCCAGTCTCTACACCTTCCCTCCATAATCATATAAGAGGGCTTGGCTCGGGATTGCCACGGCCATCGTGCGCCAAGGTTTCCCCGACTTTGAGCGGTTCTGCTCCGCCGGTTTCCCGGCGGGCACTCAATTTTCAATCAAGTCCTGAGCGTCTGCCGATTCCGCCACCCCGGCTCATCACATCTCGTACAATAGTGCCAACCACTTTCTTGCCGAGCAAGTTATTCTTAAAATATCCAAAAAACATGGCCGGCGAAATGGTACACAAATGGTACAAGAAATCTGCATTTCGGTGCATCTGCCTGCACCTTCGTGCATCTCGTTTCACTTCACAACTTCATGCCTTCTTGGACGTTGCAAGATAAACTGATTTTTTCCAAGAAGTTATAAAATGGCCGAGTCAGGATTTTAAGTCCTGAGCGTCTGCCGATTCCGCCACCCCGGCTTGTGGGTCATCCAAACCTGACACCTGTCGAATCGCTTCATAGAGAACAATGCCGACGGACGTCGCGAGATTCAGCGACCGGACGTGGTCCGTCTGTATCGGGATTGCCAGAACATTCCCGGGATGCGCATTCAAAAGTTCTTGTGGCAATCCGCGCGTCTCACAGCCGAAGACGAGCACGTCGCCCGGACGATATTGCGCTGACGTATACCATTTTTGTCCGTGAACGCTGAATAAAAAAAATCGCGATGGCTGAAGCGAGGATTGAAACAGATCGAAGTTTTCGTGGAGATGAAGGTCCACCGAATCCCAGTAATCAAGGCCTGCCCGGCGAACGTCCGCGTCGCTGATTCGAAATCCGAGTTTACCGATGAGATGCAGGGGTGTTCCCGTGGCGGCGCAGAGCCGGGCGATGTTTCCTGTATTGGGCGGTATTTCAGGTTCAACCAGCGCGACCTGAAACGGAGGGCGAGGCCAAGCATACGGCGGCGACTTCTGCTGAAACCGGATGTATTTCATAATGAGAGAGTATTACGGCCAAAAGGACACCGTCAATGAACGGCGCCGGGCGGTCAAGTCTTGGGGCGGCCCTGAACGGCCGTGAAAAAGAACTTGCGGGCTGCAGGCGGCTATGATTCAGTCGAATAGAATCTGATGTTCCGACTTCGTGCGAAGGTCGTGAAAAGGAGGACGTGTCCATGGAAATTTTTATCGTCGTGAGTGCGACGCTGTTTCTCGCCGCTTTTATCATCCTCACTGTGTATTTCATTCAGACTCTGATCCAGATCAAACATACTGCCCGGGCCGTTGAAATTCTGGCGCGGCATCTGGATGCGGAAGTGTCGAAAGCTGATCGGATGTCAGACGCGGTCAGCGGGATGGCGGAGGGCGTCGGAAAAATCGCCGGGACGTTTTTGTCCTATGTAGCCGGCGCATTCAGCCGGATGTTTGGTGGAGATTCCACAGATTCGAAACAACACGAGGGGACGGCCGATTCGAAACAGGCTGCTCCTCCAGCGCGTTAAATCCAATTCAGGGGAGGTTGTCATGAGTGAGCGAGGAAATGCGACGGACATTTTGGTGGGGTTTTTTGCCGGTTGTGTGATCGGCGCCGGCGTGGCTCTGCTGTTTGCGCCGCTGTCAGGGCAGGAAACGCGGAAGAGGATCCGGGAAACCGCAGGAGAATGGAAAGATAAAGGCGAGGACATGATCCGAAAACTCCGGAACCGGGAACGCGAGACGGAATCGGCTTAGACGAATTCTTCAGACCAGACCCAATTTATTTAATTCTTCACGGAGTCGCTCGAGCGGCAGACCCATGACGTTCGTGTACGGACCGCGGATGGAGTGTACAAGCTCCCGGCCGTCCTGAATCGCATAGCCGCCGGCTTTGTCAAGCGGGTTGACGCGGGAAAAGTAGCAGCGGATTGTCTGCGGACTCAGAGGCCGAAATGTCACGCGTGTTCGGACCCACCAAACGCGTTCCCTGCCGCTTGTGAGATTCCTGATTGCCACCCCCGAATAGACGCTGTGCGTTTGTCCTGAAAAATGCCGCAACATTTCAGCCGCCTCCGTGCGGGTCTTTGGTTTTCCGAAAATTTTCCCGCAAAACCAGATGAGTGTGTCCGCGCCCAGAACCCATCCGATCCGGGACGACACCACCGCCCCGCGCGCTTTTCCGAGCGCATGACGAACAGCGAGACGCGAAGGGCTTGCGGACCGCGGCGCAGGCGATTCACGATACCGCGTGGGCACAACCCGGAATCGAATGTGCAACCGGCGCAGGAGAAATTTTCGGCGGGGAGATTGTGAAGCGAGATAAATCACAGAGCCGGTCAGGCGGCAGCCGGCGGTTGCTCGAGGTCTTCGGCCGACATTCCTGTCGACTCAAAGTCTTCGATGAGCATGCGAATTTCGTCCAGCGAGGACGCGCGGTTGATGCGATTTCGAAAATTTCCAACGCCGGGGCACTGCCGGAAATATCTGCAGGCCACGCGACGCATGACGAGAAGAGCAGTGCCGGGGCAATGACGGATTTGCAGGTCGAGGTGGCGAAGAAGGGTGCGCTTAATTTCGTCGAAGGATGGCAGCGGCGGCGGCGACTGATCGTCAAACACAGCCGCAACCTCACGGTAAATCCACGGATTACCCAAGCCACCGCGGCCGATCATGATCCCGTCACAGCCGCTGATCTCCAGAAGACGACGGGCGCTGTCGCGGTCAATCACATCGCCGTTTCCAATCACCGGAATACCCACCGATTTTTTCACGCGACCGATGGCTTCGTAGTCGGCCTGGCCGCTGTAGCCCTGGCTTTTCGTCCGGCCATGGACGGTCACGGCCGACATACCGCAATCCTCGGCGAGACGCGCAATCCGAATCGCCTCGGCACCGCTTGGATCGTCATACCCCAGTCGCATCTTCACCGTGACCGGCGCCGTGCGAACAGATCCGACTACGCTCCGAAAAATCTTTTCGGCCAGATCAGGATCTTTTAGAATCGCCGAACCGCCGTTTTTGCACGTGACCTTTCTGACCGGACAGCCGAGATTAAGATCGATGAGGTCGAATCCGGCGGCTTCAAGGTTCGCCGCGGCAGCGCCGATCGATTCCGGCGTATAGCCGACCAACTGCGCGCCGAGCGGCCGGTCCTCCAGAACGGTCTCCATCCGGGCGGACGTGTTGTCCGATCCGATCATGACGGCATCGGCCAGCACCATTTCCAAAAACGCCATCTGCAATCCCTGTTCACGCGCGATGAGACGGAACGGCAAATCGGTCCAACCCGACATCGGCGACTGAATTACGGAATGCGAAATCCGAAGCGATCCGATTGAAAGCATGGCCCGGATTATAACTTCTCCCAAAAAATTATGGTATGTTTCTCCCATGCCTGAAATCATCTGTTCGATGCTGAGGATCAACAAGACCGTTCCGCCCGGTCAACAAGTCCTGAAGGACATTTCGCTTTCGTATTTTTACGGAGCGAAAATCGGCGTGATCGGTCTCAACGGATCCGGCAAAAGCACTCTCTTGCGGATCATGGCCGGGGTCGAGAAGGAATTCGAAGGCGAATTCAATATCTCGAAAAACTGTACCGTTGGATATCTTCCTCAGGAACCCCAGCTCGATCCCGCCAGGACCGTGAAGGAAATCGTCCAAGAGGGCGTTCAGCCGATCGTCAATCTCCTGCAAGAATTCGAAACGGTCAGCGCGAAACTGGGTGAGGACATCTCGCCGGACGAGATGGAAAAACTGATCAACAAACAGAGCGCTCTGCAGGAAAAAATAGACCATCTAGGGGCATGGGACATCGACAGCAAGCTCGACATGGCGATGGAGGCGCTTCGGTGCCCGCCGGCCGATACACCGACGCGCGTGATTTCAGGCGGAGAGCGGAGGCGCGTGGCTCTCTGCCGCCTGCTTCTTCAACAGCCGGATATTCTTCTTCTGGACGAGCCGACCAACCACCTCGACGCCGAAACCGTCGCGTGGCTCGAAAAACATCTTCACGATTACGCCGGAACCGTCATTGCGGTCACCCACGACCGGTATTTTCTGGACAACGTGGCCGGATGGATTCTGGAACTGGACCGCGGCGAGGGTATTCCGTGGAAAGGGAACTACACGTCGTGGCTGGAGCAGAAACAGGAACGCCTGCGCGTCGAGGAAAAAGTGGAGAGCAAGCGGCAGAAAATTCTCGCTCGGGAACTGGAGTGGATCCGAACCAATCCGCAGGGTCGGAGGACCAAAAGCAAGTCGCGCATTCAGGCGTATGAAGATCTCTATCAGCAGAGAAACAAAGAGCGGCTGCAGGAACTGGAAATTTACATCCCGCCGGGTCCGAAATTAGGCGGGATCGTCGTCGATTTTGATGGCGTGTCAAAATCCTACGGCGATAATCTGCTCTATGAAAATCTATCGTTCAAACTTCCGCGCGGCGGGATCGTCGGCGTGATCGGACCCAACGGCGCGGGCAAGACAACCTTGTTTCGGATGATCACCGGCCGGGAAACGCCGGATGCGGGCCGGATCGCCGTCGGCGAGACGGTCAAGCTGGGGTGTATCGATCAGAACCGGGACACGCTGGACGGATCGAAAACGGTCTGGGAGGAAATTTCCGGCGGGCAGGAGACGATCGAACTGGGCGCGCTGACCGTGAACTCCCGCGCATACGTGGCCCATTTCAATTTTCAGGGCGCGGTGCAGCAGCGGCCCGTGGGCGTGCTGTCGGGCGGCGAGCGAAACCGCGTGCATCTGGCAAAGATGCTGAAATCGGGCGTGAATTTGCTGCTCCTTGACGAGCCGACGAACGATCTCGACGTAAACGCCATCCGGGCGCTGGAGGCGGCGTTGGAGGAATTTGCTGGCTGTGCCGTGATCATCAGCCACGACCGCTGGTTTCTCGACCGCGTGGCGACGCACATTCTCGCGTTCGAAAGCAACAGCCAGTACGTGTGGTTTGACGGAAATTATTCGGATTACGAAAAGGACCGCCACAAGAGGCTCGGCGCGGACTCGGAAACTCCCCGCCGGATTCGATACCGAAAACTCACGCGGAGCTGAATACGGCCTGCAAGTATCTGCACGAGGCTCGATGATGAGCAAACAAAATCCTCCACCCATAGGCGTGCTGGCGATCGGAGACGAACTCTCCGAAGGCCGCATCCCGAACAACAACGCCTGCTGGGTCGCCAGACGATATGGCGACACGCTGATGCTCACCGTGGGCGACAGGGAGCCGGACGTTCTGGCCGCGCTGAAATTTTTGAATCGCTGTGCGGTTGTGATCGTCACCGGTGGTATTGGCCCGACCGTCGACGATCTCACACGCAATTTCGTCTGCCGGTATCTCAAGTGCGGATTGAGTGTTCATCGTCCGACTCTGGAAAAAATTCGGCGAAAAATGGCGGCATTCGGCCGGGCCTATTTTTCAGCCAACAACGAAATTCAGGCATCCTATCCGGCGGCGGCCCACCCCATTGAAAACGACATCGGCGGAGCCGTCGGATTCCGGTTTAACCGAAACGGCACGCGATATTTTTTTCTGCCCGGCGTACCGCGCGAATTTGAACACATGGTCAACCGCCACATTGCGCCGTTTCTTCGGCGGAAAGACAGACCGGCGCCGGCCGTTTTTCATTTCAGTGAAATATTTGAATCGGCGCTCGACGAGGCCCTGCAATCGCATCTGCCTCCCAAACTCCGACGGATCTATGGCATCTATCCGTCCGTTCGCGGCGTCGAAGTCATCGCGCGGGCGGGAACAGCCGCCGACCTGCGCGAATTCCAATGGGTCGTCAAATCGACGCTCTCCGAACGTCTCGTCTACGAAGGCGCCGATGCGCCGGAGGAACGACTGATTGCCGTCCTTCGCCGGCGGAAATTGAACGTGTCGGCTGCGGAATCCTGCACGGCCGGGCTGTTCATGGCGATGCTGGCCCGGGTGCCCGGCGCAAGCGCGGTACTGGCCGGCGGCTGCGTCTCGTACAGCAACGACGTCAAAGTGTCCGATCTGGGCGTCCGGCGGGAGACGTTAAAAAATCACGGCGCGGTGAGCGGCGAGTGTGCGGCAGAAATGGCGTGTGGCGCGTTGAAAAGATATCGAAGTAACGTTGCCGTATCCATCACCGGAATCGCCGGACCGGACGGCGGCACGCCGGACAAACCGGTGGGCACGGTTTATTTCGGGTTCATTAAAAAATGGGGACGGGTCGAGATCGACAAGCGAATCCTGAACGGCACAAGAAACGACATTCGGGAGAAATCCGTCTATCACGTCATTCACCGGCTGATTCGCCGATTGTCCTGAATCGGACTTGGTCGATCAATCCCTCCCGCCGAAGCAGCGCGTCGGGGTCAGGCTCACGATCGCGAAACGACTTGTATAATTCCATCGGCGGCTCGGACCCGCCTTTTTCGAGAATGAAGGTGCGAAACCGGTCAGCTACTTCACGATTGAATAAGCCTTTTTCCTTGAACAATTCAAACGCGTCGGCGTCGAGGACCTCCGCCCATTTATAGCTGTAATATCCCGACGAATACCCGCCATTGAAAACATGCGAAAACGAGCAGGAGAAGTTGGTTCCCGGAACGCGCGGAAGGATTGTCGATTCGCGCGTGGCTTCGATTTCAAACGCATTGATATCCGCCACACTGCCCGGATCGCCCGAGTGCCAGGCCATGTCGAGAAGGGCGAAGTTGATCTGTCGAAGCGAAAAACTGCCTGCGAAAAATTTCGCGCTGTCCTTTATTTTTTGGGCGAGGTTCGCCGGTATCGGTTCGCCGGTATCGTCGTGGGAGGCGTAGATATCCAGCGACGCCTTTTCGTACGTCCAGTTCTCCATGACCTGTGAGGGCAGTTCAACGAAATCCCAGTAGACATTCGTCCCGCCGAGCGACCGGTACCGGCATTTGGACAAAAGCGCATGGAGCGAGTGGCCGAATTCGTGAAAGATTGTCTGAACTTCGTCGAAGGTCAACAGCGATGGTTTCGTCGGCGTCGGTTTCGTCAGGTTGGCGACGATCGAAACGTGCGGGCGGCGGATCCGGCCTGCCCACAACCCCTGATCGCGGAAGGTCGTCATCCACGCGCCGCCTTTTTTCGAATCGCGCGGATAAAAATCAGCGTAGAATAGTCCAAGATACTCGTTTCTTCGCTCATCCCGTACTTCAAAGACCGTCACGTCCGGGTGGTAGACCGGAACGTCTCTCACGGGATCAAACCGCAGACCATACAGCCGCGCGGCATGCTCAAAGAGGCCGGCAATCACGCGGTCGAGTTTGAAATATGGCCGGAGCGCTTCCTGATCGAAATCGAATTTCAATTTTTTGAGTTTTTCCTGATAATAGGCGAAGTCCCACGGCTCGATCCGGTCAACACCTTCGAGATTCTGGCGAAACCGGCGCAATTCATCAAGGTCTTTTTCGGCGGCCTTTTTGTAGACCCCCAGCAAGCGGCGTAGAAACGTCTGAACGCGGGACGGATGTTCCGCCATGCGCTCTTCAAGGACAAAATGCGCGTGGGCGTCGTAGCCCAGAATTCGCGCGCGCTCGTATCGAAGCGATGCAAGACGCTTGACGCTGTCCTGATTGTCAAAGTCCCCGCCAAAACTTCGGCTGTTGTACGCCTTCCAAAGCGTTTCCCGACCGGCCGCGTCAGAAGCGTACGTCATGTAGGGCACGTAACTGGGAGCATGCAAGGTGAACATCCACGCGCCATCTTTTCCTTTTTCGCGGGCAGTTGCGGCGGCCGCTTCAATCGCCGAGACGGGTAATCCATCCAGCCGTTTCGGATCGGTGATCACGTGTTGAAACGCATTGGTGGCTTTCAACACGCGTTCACCAAACTGCACCTGGAGGGCCGAAAGTTCGCGGTCGATTTCGCGGAGTTTCTCCTTGGCTACGGGATCGAGCAAGGCACCGTTTCGTTTGAAATTTTTGAACGTTTTTTCAAGAAGCCGGGCGGCCTCGGCGTTCAGGCGAAGCGACTCACGGTGGTCATAGACTGATTTGACGCTTCGAAACAATTCTTCGTTCAGAAGAACGTCGCTGGAAAAATCGGCCAGACGCGGCGCGAATTCTTTCCCGATCTCGTGCAATTCGTCATTCGATTCCGCATTCAGGAGGTTGTAAAAAACGGCCGAGACATGATCGACAAGATCAGACGATGTCTCCAGCGCTTCGATGGTGTTTTCGAAATCGGGCGGCGAACCCGCTGCGGATATCAGATCGATCCTGCTTTTGGACTCCTCTATCGCCTGTTTCAGCGCGGGAAGAAAATGTTCAGTTTTGATTTGACCAAATGGAACAGCGGCATCACGCGCGCCGGACTCGACCAGAAGCGGGTTATCAGCCATGACCAAAGGTTATCATGAGCGCCGAGGATGGCGCATCAGGCGAATAATTTACCGCAGACGGGATCGAACCGTCCCGGGCGAAACGATCAGCTCTTTTTGCTCAGCACCGTTTGATGAAGCAGTCCCGCAACGATACCTCCGGCGATCGGACCGACCCAGTAGATGGCGTGGTTCGTCCAGTGCCCGGAAGCCAGCGCCGGGCCGAAGGATCGCGCAGGATTCATGGACGCGCCCGTCAACGGGCCGCCCATCAGGATGTCCAGCGTAATGGTCATTCCGATTGCCAATCCTGCAAACCCTTTTGCCGCCCGGTCATCCACCGCCGACCCGAAAATCGACGTCACGAGGAAAAACGTCAAAATCGCCTCCACCAAAATTCCCCGGCCAAGCGATATTCCGGCCGCAAGATCCGTCGCTC
>JAHFCY010000001.1:20057-54127 GCA_023249255.1 Candidatus Lindowiibacteriota bacterium
GGAAATATGAATCTCAGGACGTATGCGGCGAGCGTCGCGCCGATCAGCTGGGCAATGATGTAGCGCACGCCCTCGCACGCGGAAATTTTCTTCGTTACCATCATGCTGACGGTCACAGCCGGATTGATGTGCGTTCCGGACACATGTCCGAAGGCGTAGACCATCGCCATGATCGTCAATCCATGGGCGAACGCAATTCCAACCAGGGAAACGGCACCGCCCGACCAGGCCTGAACAGCGACAGATCCCGCGCCGATGAAAATAAGCGCGAACGTGCCGACCAATTCGGCGACATACTTGGATGATTTACATTCCATGGGAAATCCCTCCTTGTGTTGTCGTGGTTGAGTATAACTGTCTTATCGAACCGACCGGCGGAAAACTGAAAGGGGAAGTCATCCCGCGACGCCGACCGCGCCGTTGAAGACAATGTCCAGCGAAGCTATGGACGAGACCATGAAATTCGATTCGATCGTCATCGGCGGCGGGCCGGCCGGGCTGGCTTGCGCCATCCGCTTATCCCGAATGGGCATGAAGGTTCTCCTTGCCGAACGGCGCCACCTTCCGCAGGAAAAATGCTGCGGCGAATTTCTCCATCCGACAGCAGTGCGTGAACTTGAAGCGTTGCTGGGAAAGACGCCGGCCGGACAGCCTATCGACCGTGTGAGAATTTCGGCGCTGGACATTTCACGCGAATTTGATTTATCGACACCAGCGATGGCAGTGGAACGACGCGCGCTCTCAAAAGCGCTGATCGAAGCCGCAACGCGCACCGGCGTCCAAATTTCCGAGAATATGGAAGCGGATATTCTCCGCGCCGATCCGAACAGGTTCGAAATCCGGATCGGAACCAACAGCGCTCATTCCGAAAGGCTGATTTTAGCCGAGGGCGCATCAGCGGCGATGACGAACAAAATCAAAGTGGCCAAACCGGTATCCCGTGTCGTCTACGGATTTTCGGCCCGGATGGAGGCGGTGTTTGACCGCAAGGTTGCATTGGCTGCCGTTTCAGGCGGGTATGCGGGATTGTGCGATCTCGGAGGCAATTGCGTTAACATCGCAGGTCTTCTGCTGCCTGCCGCGTATCGCCGACTGGCTCCGAACCAGCCGGGATTTGGCGCGAGATTGCTGGCCGAAATTCCGGTGTGGGCCAAAATTGTCCAGCCCGATCTGATTGCCACGAAATTTCAAGCGCCTGTTTGCGCCGATGAAATACGCGGGGACGCACTGCCGAACGGCGCATTTGTGGTCGGAGACTGCGGCGGGATGAGCGAAACCGCATTTGGCGACGGAATCGCCCGGGCATTCGTTCATGCAAGGATTCTCGATGAAGTCCTTCATCTGCATTCCGGAAATTCAAAAAATGTTGCGCGGGAATACGTCCGACGGATCAAAAACTCTTTGCATCGTCCGAATCGGTTTCTACTTAGGCTTGCGGGAGAATTACTGCGTTCGCCGATTTTGGCGAGGACATCTCTTCGTGTCGCCGGATCCTGGATTCACTCCATGGTCAGGCGTGCGACGGAACCTGCCGGGGTTCCCTCTTAAGAACCTGTATCGGCCAGATTGTGGCCGCACCACGGTTTGGGGCACAGTTCGCGTTCTTTCATCGACACGCAGTTGAAGTCCGTGCGCTGGTCGATCCCGGCCGCCAAGGCGCCCGCGTACAACCGGATCCAGAAATTTGCGCGCGTAGCGGCATCCAGATGCGTCCAGTCTTCCGACCAGCGATGGCTCACGCGTTCGTATTTGGATCGGATGAGACCGGCAATGTGTTTTGGATGCCAGCCTTTGCGACTCAGATATCGCGCAATATTTTGCAGATGGGTTGGCTGAAGGACGTTGGGGTTGGGCCATGAAAGCGGTTGAGCGATGCAGGGCGGGAGACGGCGAAAGTCCAGCGCATCGTATGTTCGAGGCCATGTCGCCGGGTCATCGTGGTCGACGGAATCAAATTCGCGGTGAAACACGGCTAACGGATCGGCTTCGTAATCCCGGATCACCTTTTCGAAACTTTCCGCCGCATCGGGCAGACGGCAATCGCCTTCCCGCGCCATCTCCGACGACGCAAAAAAATTTCTGCGGGCGGCCATCAGATCTTCAAGACTATGGCAGGCGCGGCGGGGCAGGGTGATCTGGACGGGAATGTTTCGGGCAATGTCCCGACCGACCTTGTAGATTTGGATTTTGTGTTTCTGGTGCGTCGAGAACGGACAGCGGATATCACGCATGGTGATCGGATCGCAGAACGCGGACAGGTCCAGCGAGATCGCCTCGCGGGCGCCGTTCCCGGTCCGGCCGGTAACGATGTCGGAAAACACAACCGGCACGGGGCTTTCGGCGCCAACCGCGCGCAGAATGTCATGACAGATGAACTCCATCACGCGCCCAAGCCCGTCGAACGCGTGGCCATGCCGCAGCGACACGCGGCGGTGGCGGTGAGCCGTTATCGCATTGTATTTCGCCGCGAGCGTGTCCGACACCTGTCCAAGATTTTCGAGTGAATTGTCGGCCGGCGTGTCAGCCGGAATTTTCCATGCGAAATGGTAGCCCTGACCGGTCATAAAGGTCAGATGCGGGATGTTCCAGCGGGACAGTCTGTCCTGAATGATTTGATAGAGCGGTTCGAGTTTTTTAAAACAAGCCAGCGGGTTGTAATAGATTTCTCCGGCGTAATCGATGTTGAAGTATTCCACATCAAGAACCGCCACCGTCGATTCCTTGTCCCACAGGGACCGAAAGACATCGAGGCCGTGGTCGAGGATCCAGTGAAATCCAGAGATATCCGCAGACGTGAATTCTTTCCGATGCATCGTTTTGAGATACGCGCCATAGCCGACGAGGTATTCTGCCGTGAAGGACAACGGTTCGGCGCTCGCGCCGCCGCAGTACTCGGCGATCCGCTCCCGCACATACGGCGTCGCGTAGTACTCGATGGGGTTGTTCACGACGATTCCAGCAAAAATACCGTCGGGCGATCGCGCAGATCCGGCGGCGGACAGGCGCGCCAGGCAGCCATAGAATTTGTCCGAATTTCTTCGGATGGGGCGGTCAGATCGGACGCGACGCAGAACAGCGTTTTTTCATTGAGACAGGCGAGGGCGGCGGCGAATACGTCGCTGTTTCGATAGGGTGTTTCGATCCAGATGTGCGAGCGCGAGAATCGCCGGGAATCCGACTCCATATTTTTCAACTCTCGGCGGCGCTCGGCGGCGTCCCGTGACAAATATCCGTGAAAAACAAATCGCTGGCCGTTCAGGCCGGATCCCATCAACGACAACAACACGGCCGATGGACCGGCCAGAGGTTTCACGCGAACGCCGCGCGCGTGCGCAAGCCGCACAAGGGCCGCGCCGGGATCCGCCACAGCCGGACAGCCTGCGTCCGAAATCAATCCCCACGATTCGCCGCGCTCAATCGGTTCGATCAGATGTTCAATCTCGGACGGCCGGGTATGTTCGTTCAGCAGGCGCAACGCCGCAGATTCGGATAAATGTGGACCCTTCATCTTTTTCAAAAACGCCGACGCCATTTTTCGGCTTTCGCCAATGACACCGTCCAGCGTCGAAACGACGGACCGAATTGCATCGTCAGGATCTGTCGAGGCTTCGGCGGCAATCGGCGTCGGGATCAGATACAGGATTCCTGAAGTTTGAGATTCCACGACTGCACTATATTCAACCGGATGGCGGACGGCAAGAGCACGCGGCTGGCAGGCGTTCAAGCTTCGGCGCAAATCGGCCGATATGGTGTGTGAGACGCAGTTCAACTGCAGCCGTGACAACTTGACAGTCCCGGGGGGCTTCGATACACTCTGTCCACATCGTTCGACGGAGGCGGGAGGCCCCCAAAGGAATTGGGGGACAGAAACCAGTGGGAGGGAACCCAGAATGGCTCTCAGAGTGAACGACGATTCAAATATTTTATCCGCACTGCGGCAATCCCAGATCAACCAATCCGACATCGGCAAGCGACTGTCGTCCATCGCGTCGGGGTTACGGATCAATCAGACATCCGATGACGCGGCGGGACTGGCAGTCGCCGAATCTCTGTCATCGCAAAGCCGTGGGCTTGACGTTGCCAGCCGAAACATACAGGACTTCATGTCATTGACACAGACCGCCGAAGCCGGCCTGTCCGGAATCCAGAACATGTCTCAACGCATCAACGAACTTGCTCTACAGGCTTCAACCGGCACGCTGACATCCGAGGATCGACAGCTGATCCAGGGCGAGATCAGCCAGATTTCGCAAGAGATTGACCGGCAGGCGGGGTCCACCGAGTTTAACGGCACGCCGCTTTTGAACGGTTCCTTTTCCGGTTCGACGCAAATCGGCGCCAATCCCGGCAACGTGTTCACGCTGAATCTTTCGGCCACGACCGCCGCCGCTCTTGGGCTTACCGGCATCGATGTTTCAACGCAGGCCGGCGCGCAGAACGCGGTCAGCGTTGCGCAGGGCGCCGTGAATTCCGTCGCCACGGAGCGCGCATCCATCGGTTCGACGATGAACCGTCTCCAGCTCGCCGCGGACACCGCCCAGGTAGCGCAGGAAAACACGCTGGCCTCCGAATCGGTGATTCGCGACTCCGACATGGCACTGGAAATGATCGGTCTTGCCGCGGCGCAAATCCGCAGCAACGCCGGGGTTGCGGCCCTCGCCCAGGGCAACATCAACCGTGAGAACGCCGCCCGGCTTCTGGGCTGACCTTTTGCCGTCATGAAACTCGAGCGCGTTGCTCTGCTTCTGTTACGCCTTTACGTCGGATATTTATTTCTGACGGCCGGATGGCAAAAATGGACGGCGGACCCATCATTTACAACCGGTGAAGCCCTCGGAACTTTCCTGAACAAATGTCTGACGGATGCCACGCCGGGCACCATCAGCGCCGCGTTAATCCAGAGTTATTATCTGCCGCACGTCAAACTTCTTGCGTGGTTTGTTGTCCTCGGTGAACTCGGAGTTGGTGCAGCGCTTCTGACCGGAACGGCGACCCGCATTGCCTGCGCCGCCGGCATAGTGATGAACTCGAGTTTTTTTCTCGCGACCAATGGAAGCTTTGCCTCGTTCGACAACAACGCTTTTTTTATTCTGATCCAGCTTGTTCTGCTCACCACCGCCGCAGGCCGGTTTTTCGGCGTTGACTATTTTTTAAGCAAAAAATTCTCCAACAATTATCTCTGGTAAACGGGAGCCGGACGTGACCGTGACGATCGATCGCGGCGCCGCCCTCAAGGAATGGGCGGCTGTGGTCAAAGCTCTCGAATCCGGGACACAAGTCCTGATCCTGCGAAAGGGCGGAATTCGCGAGGAGGGGTTTTCGGCCGAAGCCGCCGCCTTCTTTTTTTATCCCACCGGATTTCATCAGACAACGGACAAACTTCGGTCGGAACACATCCATTTCATGGAAGAGGCGATGGCAGACCGGCCGCCGGAAGGGCGGGTGCGCATCCGGTCGATGGCGCAGACCGCCGGAGTGTTTGCCGTGCCGGACGAGGACAAACTTGCGTCCCTTGCCGGCGAATACGTCTACACGGTCGACGAAATGAAAAAACGCCACGAATTCAGGCCGGGTGACTCCCTGACCGCGCTGGCCGTCCGGGTTTATATACTGAAACAGCCGGCGGAGATTCTGCTGAAAACAAATTATGGCGGTTGCGTCTCGTGGGTTCATCTAGAAGATCCGGTGTCAACGGAGGGCGCGAAACCCGTCCTCTCCGACGACGCATTCGATCAACGGCTCCGCCGCATCCGTGACATCCTTTCACCCCGCTCACATCCATCCATGGACTCCGCCGGGGTCCCTCCATCCAACCGGTCATAGACCTTCACGCTCTCGCCGAACACATCCGGCAAAAATCCCGCGAGGTCGGATTTGATCTGGCCGGCCTAGCGCGGGCCGATCCTCCATCCCGCGCCGAATTTCTGGGCGAGTGGCTTGTACGCCGATTTGAAGGCGGCATGGCTTACATGCGGCGGACGGCGGCTGAGCGGCGAAACCTCACAACGAAATTCCCCTGGGCGCGGAGTTTGATCTCGGTTGCGGCGCGGTATTCGTCCGACCGGCCGGACGTCGGGATTGCGCGGCACATCGCAAGATACGCGCAGGGAGACGACTACCATGACGTACTGGATCGGCCGCTCGAAGAACTTGAAACGTTTATCCGGTCGGCCATTAATCCAAACACAGGACAACCCGCGAAAACCCGGCGCTATATCGACACCGGCCCGATTCTTGAAAAACTATACGCCGCCGAGACCGGAATCGGCTGGTTGGGAAAAAACACACTGGTTTTGAATGAACGTCTCGGCTCCTATTTGTTTCTGGGCGAAATCATCACCGATTTGGCCCTGCCGGCAGATCCACCCGCCACCGAGCGATGCGGAACCTGCACGCGCTGTCTGGACGCCTGTCCCACAAACGCCTTTGTCGCGCCCTACGTCCTCGACGCAACGCGCTGTATTTCGTATCACACGATCGAATCGCGTGAGCCGATTCCACCGGACATAACCGCGAGGCTCGAAGGAAATTTTTTCGGATGTGACATCTGTCAGGAAGTCTGTCCGTGGAACCGCGAAGCAGTCGGCGCGGCGCCCACGCGGCCGGAATTCGAAACCCGGCCGGCTTATCGGACGACATCCGTCGAGGACATGGCATCGATGTCCGTCGAGGCGTTTCGGAAAATGTTTCGATCAAGCCCCCTGAAGCGCCCCGGGCTGGAGAAATTGAAGGGAACAGTATCTCTCATCGCCGATCATCCGGTCGATCAAGCGTCAACAAAAGGGCCGGCAGAAGAATAAATTCGCACACAATCGCCAGAATCCAGACCTCGCTCGTCAACACGCCAAAATAAACCGTGGGCCGAAAACTCGAAAACACAAAAATTGAAAATCCGACGACGTTGAGGATGGTGGCAAGCCAAAGCGGCCGGCCGCATTCCAGAACGGTTTCGGGCACCGCGACGGACGCCGGTTGTCCGGACTTGCGCCTGCGCAGATACGCGTAGAAAAAGAAGACCGTGTCGTCATCAGCCAGTCCCAGCGTGATCGATGCGACAGTCGCGGTCGCCACGTTCAGCGTGATGCCGGTCCATCCCATCGTCGCCAGCATGAGCACGATCGGAAACACGTTCGGAATCAGCGCCAAAATCGCCCATAGCGGCCGGCCGACCTGCAACCAGAAAACGAGCGTCACCGCGATGAGCGTAAGGCCGAGGCTTTGGAGCTGACTTTTCAAAATGAATCGATCCAGGCGCGCATAGGCTTCCACCACGCCCGTCAGGTAAAACGCCTGGGCAGGTCCAAACGTCGAGCGTGTCTCCTTCTCGATCTGATCAAAGAGCGCAATCGCCTCGTTGTTTGACATCCTCGGCAGGCGTATCTGAATTCTCAGGCTCGTCCACGAAGGATTCACATATCTATTGAGCGTATCGTCGCCGCTCGGCGACAGCGACAGCGCCAGAAGCTCCTGTTCAAGCAGATCGCGGCGATCCGGCAGACGGTAGTCCTCCGGCCGGCCGTCTGTCAGCGCGCGCGTCATTGTTTTGAGGACCGGATTGATCGAAAGGACCGTTTTGACATGTGGGAGCGTCTTCAGGCGTTCGATCAGGCGGTCGATCTGCATCAGTGTTTCGGGCCGTTTGAGTCCATCCGGTTCGGAGGAGGTCAGTATGATTTCGACGGGCCCGGTGTTGCCGAATTTCTGTTCGATAAAATCCATCGATCGCATGAATTCGCTTTTCGATACAAAAAAATTTGTCAGCTGGGTATCGATTACGATTCGTTTGACGCCAAACACGGAAACCACGCAGAGACCCGCGAACGCCCACAAAATCATCCGGCGGTGGCGGTCGCAGATGGCGATGAGCCATTTTTCGAATTCCGCTCCGGCCGGCGCTGATGTTTTAATCGACGACGGCGGAGACACAAACGTCAGCAGAACCGGGATGACGAGAAACGAAAATACGTACGTAAACGCAATTCCGACACCCGACCAGAACCCAAAATGCCAGATGGCGGGAACGGCGCCGCCGCTCAAACTGAAAAATCCGACAAATGTTGTCAGCGCCGACAGAAGACTGGGCACCGCAACCCCGGCGCACGACCGGGCCGCCCATTTGTTGATCCATCGACTTCTGTCAGCACCCGGCGCGGGCAACCCCGGGCCTGTCACGCCGCGCAAAAATCGTTCGACCATGTGGATGTCATCCGCTATCGCCATTGCCATGAGAAGCGGCGGCAGGATTCCCGTCATGAGATGGATCGGAACGCCCGCATGTCCCATCCATCCAAGAACGACGCCGACCGTCAGTCCGCAATCCGCGAGAAAAATCAGCGTGATCCGGACGCTTTTGAATAGAATCTGGAACAACGCGGTCAAAATCACCAGACAGATCGATCCGAAAACAAAATAGTCCCAAAACGTCATCCGATCCATTTCTCGCTGTGCGAAAATATATCCGCCCAAATGATAGGGAATCTTCGCGGCCTTCAACGTCCGTTCAATCGGTTCGACGAGTCCACAACCTGTTTTCGGATCGGAAAAACGCAGGAGCAGGACCGCGACGTGGCCGTCCGGCGAAACGAGTTGCCGGACGTATCGCTCGTCTGACAGAACCCGGCGGCGGATCGACTCGGCCGGCTCAACTCCGATTCGATTCCGAATCTCCTCAACGAATATCTCTTCCCCGCCGCCCGATGCAGCCGACGCCGAACTGCTCCGGACATCCGTGGCCGACGGCAACCCCACAACATCGACCACTCCCCGGATATTCCCGAACGCGTCAGAAAGGCGGGTTAACGCCGCGAGGTTGCTGTCAGTGAACACATTTCCAAAATCGAGGGCGATGAACAGATATTCGTCGTGGCCAAACGTCTCCGCAAATTCCTTGTATCGCCGGTAGGAGGGTGTCTTGTCCGAAAACCAGACATCCATCGAGTTGTTGACATGCAGTTTCGGAAGGCCGGAAAGGCTGAGGAGGCAAAAAAAAGCCGAGGCAAACAATACGATTGCCCGATGGTGGAACATTGCCAGATACAGCCGCTCGATTCGCCGCTCCAGCGCATCGAGCCGATCCAACCTCCACATATCCATGGACATTTTTTATCTTGTGACAGGCCGCCGCTAAAGCCCGGCGGATGGATTTCCGATAAGAAGAGAGAGCGGTGAGTCCGCAGGCTGGGACTCGGCGCGTAGTCTGAAGGTCATGGATGACCGGCGAAAAAAACAGGGATGTTTGCGACACGATCACCTGCTCTCCAAATTCCCTTTTCCAGTCCGTCTCATCCGATGAGTTTCAGCGTGTATCCAAGGATGGATACAGGGCGTTCGTGATTTTTGGACGCATCACACGGAGGTGGTCGACATGGAAGTACAAGGGATTAACCGGAGCTATCCATTTCAGGATATCAGACAGGATGTCAAGCAGACGCGGGAGCAGCGCCTCGTATCACACGAGGCGATTCCGAACATAAAAACGCCTGAAGAAGCGCAAAAACTGATCGACGATGTTCGTCATCTGCTTCTGTACGGCTGATCTATTCTACACCTCGTTTTGAATCGGGGCTTCGGCGGTCCGATTGAAAGCATAGGATAGGGGTGTAGGTCTTCGTCTTTGTACGAGACGGAAGGGCTTTGTCCGCCCGTCTTCGGGATGGCGGCGCGCCAATGGGGAGGCTCATGTGTCAGATATTTTTTCGGTGCGAAACAACGCTTCCGCGTTGTTCGCACACAGGCAGTCCACTCTGAATAACGGGACGCTCGGAAAATCTCTGGAGCGGCTGTCCAGTGGATACCGGATCAACCGGTCGGCGGACGACGTGGCGGGAATGGCCGTGTCGGAGAAACTCCGCACCCAGATCCGGGGGTTCCACCGCGCCGCCGTTAATACCCAGGACGGAATTTCGTTCGTCCAGACTGCAGATACCGCCCTTCAGGACATCCACGACATCCTCCAGCGCATGCGGGAACTTTGCGTCCAATCCGCCAATGGCGTCTATACCGACACGGACCGATCCCTCATCCAGCAGGAAATTAGCCAACTGCTGGAAGAAATTGACCGAATCAACACATCGACGGAATTCAACCACCAGCGGATATTTGATTATCGCGCGGCCGACATTGTCTGGATTGTGGATGGCACCGGCAGCATGGCCGGACTTCAGGCAAACCTGATCGCCGAGGCGCCGAATTTTGTGAATGAACTGATTTCCAGAAACATCGACTATCGGGTGGGCGTAGTCCAATTCGGCGGACCGGGCAATGCCACCGCTATCGGAAACATGACCACAGACGTGGCGACGTTTCAGGCGAACGTGACGGCAGTCGGAACCGGTCTCGGACCGGACGAAAAAGGCATGCAGGCATACAACCAGACCCTGAACATCTTCTCCTACAGGCAAAGTGCCCGTAAGATTTTCGTCATCCTGACGGACGAAGACGCGGATGACGGGTTCCAGCCTCCCGCGAACGATATTGGCGCCTATGCGGATATTTCCGCGACGACAGCGCAAACCATAGCAGCCAACGACGTCGTCGCCTTTTCGGTGGTTGGCGGGGCCGCGCCGGACGCCGGACAGAACAACGCGCAAAGCGAACAGGCCTATTATGACACCTCCGGCAGTCCCGGCGTACCGGCCGCCACGGGCGGCAAACGGTTCGTCGGCATCAGCGCCGGAATGTCCGCGACGCTGGCCAGCGGCATCGATGCCCTTGTTGAGAATGGCATCACGTTTCACGTCGGCGCAAACGAAAATCAGACGATCGACAGCGTACTCCAGTCACCAGTCAGCACCGGCGCGCTCGGCATCGCCTCAACCGTATCGGCGTCAACTCAATCCTCGTCGGAGAATTCTCTGAATTATATTGACAGCGCCATCAATAAAGTCACCCGGCTGCGATCGTCGATCGGTGCGGAGGAAAATCGCCTCGAATTCACGCTCGACTATGCGCGGGTGAATGAAACCGCCTTGCAGGCATCGGAGTCGCGCATCCGGGATGCGGACATGGGCGCCGAGATCATCGAATTCACCAAATCCCAGGTCATCGTCCAGGCGGCCAACTCCATGCTGGCCCAGGCAAACCTCCTGCCGCAAAACATTCTGAGCCTGCTGGGATGATATCCATGCGCGGACAGGGGGACTCTCTTTGACAAAGCCTTTTATGGGTGGCACTCTCAGTCGCCGATGAAGCATACCCTCAGTCGCCGTTTCCTCTCGCGCGCGCAACGGTCAATTCCGGGAGGCGTCAACAGTCCCGTTCGCGCGTTCCGCGCAGTTGGCGGCACGCCGCCCTTTGTCGCACAAGGCAAAGGCGCCATCGTCACGGATGTTGACGGCCATCGCTACATCGATTATCTGGGCTCGTGGGGGCCGCTGATTTTGGGTCACGCGCATCCGGTTGTGGTGCGCGCCGTTTGCGACGCGGCGCGCCGGGGGACGACATTCGGAGCCGCCACAGAACGGGAAATTGATCTGGCTGAGATGATCCGGACTTGCATGCCCGGTATTGAGCGGGTCAGGCTGGTCTCGTCCGGCACCGAAGCGCTGATGACGGCGGCCCGGCTGGCGCGGGCGTGGACACGGCGGGATCGAATCATCAAATTCACAGGCGCCTATCATGGACACGCCGACAGTTTTCTGGTCGCCGCCGGTTCCGGCGCCGCAACATTCGGCCATCCAAGCTCGCCGGGCGTTCCGCGTGCGCTTGCCGAACTCACATCCGTCCTTCCGTATAACGACATCGGCGCCGTCCGGAGGTTCATGTCAAAACATGGCCGGTCGGTCGCCGCGATTTTTGTCGAACCGATCGCAGCAAACGCCGGCGTGCTTATCCCCCGTCCGGGATTTCTCCAAACGCTTCGCGACGTCACGCGCCGCTCAAACTCGCTTCTGGTTTTTGATGAGGTCGTCACCGGATTTCGCGTGGGGATGGGAGGCGCGCAGAAATTATATGGAATCAAACCCGACCTGACGTGTCTCGGAAAAATTGTCGGAGGAGGATTGCCGCTGGCGGCGGTCGGCGGCAGGCGCGACATTCTCGGGATGCTGAGCCCGCAGGGTCCCGTCTATCAGGCCGGCACGCTTTCAGGCAATCCTCTCGCTGTCGCCGCCGGGCTGGCGACCCTGCGGCTATTGCGCGACAAACCGCCATATGCAATCTTGGAAAAACTTTCGGCGCGGCTCGCCAGCGGCCTGTCAGACCTTTTGACGGCGCGCTGTGTTTCTCATCGGATCAACCGCGTGGGAAGCATGATGACGATTTTTTTTGCCGAAGGTCTGATTGAAAGTTATGAAGACGCCAAGCTGTGCGACACGCAACAGTTCGCCAAGTTTCACGGGGCTTTGATTTGTCACGGCATCTATCTTCCGCCGGCCCAGTTCGAAGCGTTTTTTGTGAGCGTCGCGCACACGTCCGGCGTCATTCGCGACACGCTGCGGCGCGCCAAAAAAGCGATCAATATCCTGTAAGGGAGGAACCCAACAATGCCCCACATCGGATTTGGGGAACTCGTTGTCATTCTCGTCATCGTCCTCGTGATTTTTGGCCCTTCGCAATTGCCCAAACTGGCCAAAATGCTGGGTGAGAGCGTCCGGGCGTTGAAAAAAGCCTCGTCGGGCGAAGATGACGACCAGCCCAGGAAACCGGAAGGGCAGGGGCCAAACGGCAAGGCGTAATCGCGCGAGACCATTCAACGCGCGAACCACTCTTCCATGACTCAACCGGACAAACCGGAACAAACGGCCGACGGCATTCGCATGCCATTCCTCGGACATCTGGAGGAACTCCGCTGGTGCATCATCCGCTCTTTGATCGCGCTCGGCGCGGGATTTGGCATCGCGATGTTTTTCATCCGCGATCTCGTCAAACTCATCGAACTGCCGCTCGTTCGCGCCGGCATTCAGGCCGGTGACTCATCCCTCCAGCTTCGAACCATTTCGGTCGGCGAATCATTCAGCATGCTTATCATGGTCGCCGGTGGCGCGGGACTGCTGCTGGCGATTCCTTACATTTTTTATGAAATCTGGCGATTCGTTTCGCCCGGCCTCATGCCGTCCGAGAAGCGGGCGGTGGGGCCGCTCATCCTGTTTGGCACGCTCTTTTTTTACGGAGGCGTCGCGTTTTGCCATCTGCTGGTCATTCCACCGGCGCTGACATATTTTTTGCAGTTGAATCAATATCTGGGTCTGGTCACGGAATGGCGGGCCAAGGACTATCTGAGTTTTACGATGACCATGCTGATCTCTGCGGGAATTTTGTCCGAACTGCCGGTTCTCACGGTCGTGCTGGCGCGGTTCGGCATTCTATCGGCGGCGTTCATGATCCACTACTGGCGGCATGCGGTTGTGATTTTGCTGGTCCTGGCCGCGGCGATCACGCCGTCAACCGATCCGCTCTCGATGCTTGTGCTGGCCGTGCCCCTGATCGCGCTCTACGCGCTATCGATTTTTCTCGCCAAGGCATTCTATGTCCAGCGGTGAAACACACATGACGGCCAAGACTCAATCCGGACGGAAACGATCCGCCGGTCTCGCCCTGATCACCGCCGTCATGATGTCCGGTTTTATTTCCGTGACGGCAGCCAGGTCGGAGGGGGCCCAGTCCGACCGGGAGCGCAGGGCGATTGAACTGAACAATCTCGGCGTGGCCGCGATGAACTCTGGAGATTTTAAAAACTCGATCCGCCTGCTTAACGAGGCGCGGGACATATTGCCCGGCGATTCCCAGATCACACGCAACCTTTCGATGACCATGAACAATCTCGCGGTGTACTATCTCAGCGACACCAAACCCGATCTGGCCATATCCTGGCTGAACCGCGCCCTTCGCCTGAACCCCGAACCCATGTTCCGGCAAAATCTCGCGCAGGCCGATGTCATGAAAGGCCGGATTGAGGAAGATGCGGGCCGGCCGGAGCTGGCCCAACAGATATTTCGGGACGCGATCCTGCAAAATCCACAGGATCCTGAATCCCACGCGGCGCTCGGCCTGAGTCTCTATCAGAGCGGAAAACTTCCCGAATCGCAGACGGAACTGGAACGGGCTCTGAGTCTGGCCTCCCGGCCGGACTGGGCGGCCCGGGCGGAAAAAATTCGGCGGGAGATCGAGACCGAAAAAAATAATATTGAATATCGAAGCGTTCATTTCAGGATTTCGTATTCGCCCGCCATTTCGGCCAAGGACATTTCCGACGCTGCCTGGGAGCTTGAGCAAGCCTATCAGAAATTCCGGATGTTTCTGGGAGGCGCTCCCCAGACTGACATATCGGTCGTTTTCTATTCGTCAAAGGAAAAATTCGCGACAACCCACGACCTCACGTACAACGTCGCCGGTCTCTACGATGGCAAGGTCCGCCTGCCGATTCCGGACAATCCAAACTGGGAGACCCTGCGCAACACCCTGTCACACGAGCTTGCGCACGCATTCCTGTTTGACATCGCGGGCGAGGCGATCCCGGCGTGGATCAACGAGGGATTTGCGGAATTTCTTGGAGCCGGCGCCGACCGGTCGACTCCCTCGCTTGACGAAACAGTCCGCCTGAACCGCAAATTCATCCCTCTTTCCGAGTTATCCGTCTCCGTCAAAAATCTTAAAAATAATACGCAGGTCTCTCTGGCGTACGACGAATCCTTCTCGATTGCAAAATACATCAACAGCCGCTTTGGATTGTTCGGTATTCAAAAACTGCTTCAGGCCATCAAACGGGGACTGCCGGAGGAACAGGCCATCCAGCAGAGCCTGCTCATGTCACCCGACATGATTCAGCAGGCGTGGGAATTTCAGGTGAGGAAGTAACGGATCAGTTCCGGGCGTCCAACTTTTTCAAATTCAGAAAATCGGCGATCTCGTCCACGTCGGCCTTGAACGGTTTCGGCTCCGGAACAACCTTCAGCGCGGTCCCGGGGTCCTTCAATCCGTGGCCGGTCAGCGTGAGTACGACACGCATGCCGCGCTGAAGATACTTGTCGGCATGAAGCTGGAGCGTTCCGGCCAGCGACGCAGCCGATGCGGGCTCGGCAAAAATGCCTTCCATCCGCGCCAGCATCCGGTAGGATTCAAGAATCGCGGCGTCCGACACAGCGCGGATTTCTCCTCCGGACTCATCCCGCGCCTTCACGGCGGATTGCCAGCTGGCAGGATTGCCGATACGGATCGCAGTCGCGATGGTTTCCGGTTTCTCAACCGGCGCGCCGTTTACGATCGGCGCGGCGCCCTCGGCCTGAAACCCGAACATTTTCGGCAGGCGGGTCGAACGCGCGGCGAACTGATATTCCTTGTATCCCATCCAGTACGCGGTGATGTTTCCGGCGTTGCCCACAGGCAGAACGTGCAGATCGGGCGCGTCGCCCAGAAGGTCGCAGACTTCAAACGCCGCCGTCTTCTGGCCAGCCAGCCTGTAGGGGTTGATCGAATTGACCAGCGTGATTTTGTATCGGGCGCTGATCGTCCGCACGATGTTCATCGCGCCGTCGAAATTGGTCGAAACAGGAAGCACGACAGCGCCGTGCAGAAGCGCCTGGGCAAGTTTTCCAAGCGCGATGGCGCCGTCCGGCAGAATCACGGCGCATTTGAGATTGGCGCGGGCCGCGTAGGCGGCGGCCGACGCCGACGTATTTCCGGTCGAGGCGCAGAGGACCGCTGACGCGCCCTCTTCCACCGCTTTTGAAACCGCCATCGTCATGCCGCGGTCTTTGAACGATCCCGTCGGATTCAATCCCTCGTATTTGGCGTACAATTCCGATTCACAGCCGATGTGTTTTTCGATGTTTCGAAGACGCAAGAGCGGCGTGTCACCCTCACGAAGCGTGATGACAGGGGTCGATTCGCCGACCGGCAGATACGACCGGTAACGCGCGATGACGCCCTGGGCCGAACTCACAGCGATCATTCCGAAGTCAGCGGCTCCACTCTCAGCCGCCGCGTCTCTTCTCGAATCGTCGCCAACCGCGCAATTTCCTCGATCGCCTGGCGCACGTCCCGCTCGCAAGCTTCGAACGTCTGCATCACGACCGGCACGGCTCCGTCAACCGGATTTCCTTTTTGCAGGCAGGCTTCAATGCTGATGCGGTTTTTCCCAAGAACCGTCGCGATCTGGCCCAGGACACCCGGACGGTCTTCAACCGAAAACCGGAGATACCACTTGCTGACCGATTCGTCGCGGGGAACAATCCGCAGATTTGAAGAGAACGACACGGCCTTCCCGTACGACCGGCCCAGCGCGATGTCGATGAGGTCGGCCACCACCGCCGATGCGGTCGGACGGCCGCCCGCGCCCCGGCCGTAAAACATCATCTCTCCCACGCGATCACCCACGACCGTGACGGCGTTGAATTCGTTCGATACGGACGCAAGCGGATGCGCGTACGGAATCAGGGCCGGATGCGCGCGGGCTTCAATCGCATCACCGCGCCGGATGGCCACAGCCAGAAGTTTGATCGTGTACCCAAGCTCGGCGGCATACCGCAGATCAATCAGGGACAATTTCGAAATCCCCTCGTAACTGAGCTGTTGAAACGGCATCTCAACACCGAACGCAATCCGGCACAGGAGCGTCAGCTTGTGCGCCGTGTCGGTACCCTCAATGTCGAACGTCGGATCGGCCTCTGCAAATCCGAGCCGCTTTGCCTCTTTGAGTGCCTCGTCAAATGAGAGACCTTTCTGCGTCATCTGCGTCAGAATATAATTCGCAGTGCCGTTAATGATGCCGTACAGACGCTCGATGCGATTCGCCGCCAGCGATTCGGTGAACGATTTGATGATCGGCACACCTCCGGCGACGCCCGCCTCGAATCGAAGTTGGACGCCACGCGAGGCGGCCAGTTTCAAGAGATCTCCGCCCTGTTCGGCGAGAAGCGCCTTGTTGGCGGTCACGACGTGTTTTTTGTTTTCGATTGCCCGGCGATGAAATGATTTCGCCGGCTCGATGCCGCCGATCAACTCCACGACGGTTTGAATCGACGGATCATCCAGCGCCGCGGCGATGTCGTCGGTAAACCGGACCTCGGACGGCAGACGGAGTCCCTCTCGCGGCGCAAGATCCTTGTCGACGACGACTTTCAGCCGCAAATCCGCGCCGGTGCGTTCGAGAATGGACTCACGCTCGTACAGCAGGAGGCGCGCGACCTCTTTTCCGACCGTTCCAAGCCCGATCAGCGCGACGTTCAGCATGGTGTTCTCAGGTCCGGGATCCGTTCCCGAATTGCGTCAACCGTCTCAGCATTTCCAGCCGTTTTTGAATCTTGCACCAGCGCATGGCCAGAAGTCCTTTCACGCCAAATTCGCCGACGGTGAACGACGCCACCACGCTTCCGTACGCGCACGCCTTTGCCAAAAGCGGCATCGGAATCGCGCGGCCGGAATGATTCGACTGCGCCAGGACCCCCATGAACGCGCCCGCAAAACTGTCTCCCGCGCCGGTCGGATCACACACAGTGTCCACCGGAAACGGCGGACAAAACAGGATCCCCTCGCGGGTGCAGATCATCGATCCATGCTCGCCCTTTTTGACGATGGCCGCTTTCGGCCCGAGTTTTAACAGCGCGCGGGCCGCACGGATCAGGTTGTGCTCACCCGTGAGCGACCGCGCCTCCTGATCGTTGACGAAAAGGATGTGGAGACGCCGGAGCATTTTTCCAAGCGCCGAGCGCTTTTGGTCAATCCAGAAATTCATCGTGTCGCCGCCACTCAACGCGTGCGGCATCTGTTTGAGGACGTGAACCTGCAGATCGGGATCGATGTTCGCCAGGAACAACACGGAGCCGGACTGGTATGAAAGCGGAACTTTCGGTTGAAACCTGGCAAATACTCCCAACTGTGTGTCGAGCGTGTGGGCCACGTTGCCGTCGGAACTGTATCGGCCCGCCCATCGAAACGACGGCCCGTCGGCCCGTTGAAGCCCTTCAAGATCGACTCCGTGGCGCCGGATGAGATTCACGTGTGTGGCCGGAAAATCGTTCCCAATAACGCCGATCATGCGGGGCCTGGCAAAAAACCGCGATGCAAGCGAAAAATAAACGGCCGCGCCGCCCAGCGCGTCCCTGTGCTTTCCGTGGGTCGTTTCGACGGTGTCGAGTGCGACCGATCCCACCACCACGAGAGGGTTCAACCGGCTCATAACAGCTCCTTCGGCCAGAAATCCCGAATCATGCCCCGGTCCGTCAACTGACGTCCGTACGCAACCGCCGCCTCCCTCGAATCAAACCGGCCGAACTTGAGCCGATACCACGGAGCGCCACCTGATCCCGTCATCTGATGTTCGGCAATCTCGATTCCCGTGAGACCCTTTGATTCGAGCCGCTGTTTTTCTCTCTCGGCGTCGGCCAGTTTCTGGAACGACGACAGATACAGCGTGTATGCCGTCTTGCCGACGCTCGTCCACATCATGCGCGGCTGTTCGGCGCGAATCTCCAATCGCTGATACGGTGTCGTTGCGCTTCGAACGTCCTTCACAGCCGTCAATCCCGTCGACTGGCGCGCACCGGGCTGATCCCTCCGGGACAGCGTCGTGCCCGAAGCCTCGCGGGAGGCGGGGACTGACGAAGGATGCGGCGCGACGGACGGCGCGGAGGAACGTTGGCCAACTTTGTAGCCGATGCCGAACGCAAAGACGATGGACAGAATGAACAGACCATAAACGGTCCCCGCCCCGGTCCCAAACCCCGGCGCGGATTTCATCCTGGACACGGCTATTCCTGCAATTTCTCGAGCAGATCTTCCACCTTGTCGAGTTCAGCCTGTGCGGCCCGAAGATATGCGTCGATGTCTGTCTGGGTTATTTTCAAAATCTTCTTGACGTCCTCGCTGATTTTCGGAACGACCAGATCGCCCGGGTCGCCACATCGCTTCTTTCGCGCAATGTAATTTCCAACATGAACCAGCGACACCAGCGTCGGACTGAAATTTGCAAGCCCCGGGTTCGGATAATAGTTGATGGCCTCGACCAGTTGAAGCGGAATTTTCCATCGTTCGGCCAGCATCGCGCCCACCCGGCAGTGGTCCGTTCCGAATATTTCCCGCTCGGCGTGATGCAGAAGCTTCTTTTCTTTCTTGGCCTTTTTGACGGCCTGCATGAACAGGTTGTGGAGATACTGGTCGAGAATCAATTTGCCGATGCCATGCAGGATGCCGCCGATGAGACATTCCTCCGGAAGCGGATAGTTGATCCGCCGGCCGACCAGATTGGCCATCACGCCCGTCGAAATCGAATGCTCCCAGAACGCCCTGACGTCAAATCCTTCCCTGCTCTTCGTCCCGAAAATCTGGATCACCGACGCCGACAGCGCAAGACTCCGAACGGCGTTGAATCCGAGAATCACCACCGCCTGGGTCACCGTTGAAATCTGCCTGGGAAATCCGTAAAAAGCCGAATTGACGATTTTGAGAAGCCGCGCCGCCAGCGCCTGGTCCGTCCGGATGATACGGTTGACGTCCTCGGCGGACGTCTTCGGATTTTCCATCAATTCCAGAATGCTGTTGACCACCACCGGCAGAGTCGGGACTTTTTCGACGCCGTCCAGAATGCGTTTGAACGCCTCGTTGACGCCGGCTTCGTTCATTTCGTTAGGCTGTGAAAGCATGATCGGACCTCCTGTCGAATCCGTCGGATCGGGCTTCTCATGTCAAATACAATGTCGGCTCGCCGGCGCTTGTACTCGATGCTCCACTGAGCGCGAATTCTCGCGCGGGCGGCCTGCGCGCCAAGGCCCCGGGCCCGGAGCCGGCGAATCTGAATCGCCGGAGGCGCGTACGCCACCACAATCATGTCAATCGCTATCGTCGCGCGGGCCTCGAACAACAACGGAATATCAACCGCCACGACCGGGCTGTGACGCCGGCGATACATGCCGATCTGCCGGGCAATCTCCGTAAAAACAGCCGGGTGCACAATCCGTTCCAAACGCCGGCGCGCCACGCGATTTCGAAAAACCATCTCGCCCAGTTTCCGGCGATCAAGGCAACCCCCGGCGCTCAGGTACGACCGGCCAAACGACGCCACCACGGCCGAAAATACTTTCGTGCCGCGGCGCAGAAGCCCGTGAACAATCCGGTCGCTGTCGATTGTCGGAACGCCCATCCCGCGGAAGATCCCGAGAAGCGTGCTCTTGCCTGTGGCGATCCCGCCCGTGATACCCACAATCGTCGTTTTCGAATCGTGACCTCTCATGGTCTGCTCCCAGAGCGCGTCAGACTAACAGAAGACGTATTTTTTTCAATCGCCCACCGGTCCGTCGCCAAGAAATTTTTCAGCCAGACGCTTGAGTTCGAGTTTGTTGAGAATCCGCCCAAGCTTGTCGCGGTCAAACCGCGCCGGATCAAACGGCACGGGAATCACGTCGACTTCAAGGTCGAGCCGCAGCCGAACCAGGTCCCGGCTTAAAAACGCCTCCGATCGCTGCGCCAGCAACGCCTTCGCCGCCACCTTCGGCAGGCGAGTGAGGTTGTCATAAATCTCCTCGAGCGTCGCGTACTTGCCCAGAATTTTGACCGCGGTTTTTTCGCCGATTCCTTTCACGCCCGGCACATTGTCCACCGCATCACCCACCAGCGCGAAAAAATCGACCATCCGATCGGGCGGCAGTCCGTATTTCTCCTTGAGTGACTTCGGATCCATCAGGACAAAGTCGTCCGGACGGCCGGACGGTCTCAAGAGCCGGATGTCGTCCGCCAGAATCTGGAAAAAATCCTTGTCGTTCGACGCGATCACGACCCGCCGGCCCTGTCCGGCGAACGCCGTCGCAGCCGATCCGATTGCGTCGTCCGCCTCAACGCCATGAATGGCGACCTGTGGAATAGACAGCGCCGACAGCGCCTCCTCAATCAACGGTACCTGCGATTTCAAATCCTCCGGCGTCTCCGGACGGTTCGCTTTGTAGTCGGCATAGGCGGCCAGACGCTCCTGGGGTCCGCCCCGGTCGAAAAAAACGACGAATTCCGGCGCGGCGCCGTATTTTTTTTCCACGAACGAGATGATCTTCGGAAAAATGGACAAAAATCCGTGAACAGCCGACGTCGGCTGGCCGTCCTGATTTCGAAAATCGGGCAGGGCGTAATACGCCCGGAAAATCCATGCATAGGCGTCCACGAGAACGACCGGCTCGTCTTGAAAGAGTTTGTCCATGCCCGCCACCTGATCTTTTGCGGGGACGGCCGTCAAGAGCTGTCCGTTGGCGATGAAGAATGGCGCGAGTCAATATCGCGGCGGTTCATTTACAATCGCCGCCTTTCAGGTAAATTCCATTTTCAACACATGCGCCGCTGGCTAAAAATCATTTTGGGATTTGTGTTATTGATTATCGGCATCATCGGCCTCTTCACGCCCGTGTTGCAGGGAATTCTCACCATCCTGGCGGGGCTGAGCGTGCTCTCGACGGAATTTGAATGGGCCGGGCGCCTGCACAAGAAAGTGCTGGATATCATCAATCGCGTGAAGGAAAAAATAAAAAGACGGAGGGAGTCCAAACCATGAAACGAACCGGCGGATGTTTCGCCCTGCTGTCGGTCTTTGCCGCCATCCTGTTTGTCAGCCCGGCTTTCGGCGGGGCGATATCCGCTCCGACTCCGTTCGTCACAATCCGAATTCTTCACACGAACGACATCCACGGCCATGTTCTGCCCGAACCCGACCTCAAAGCCGAGACAAAACCGGCTCCGATGTTCGGCGGAGCGGCGGCGTTGGCCACCGCCATCAAACAGTTCCGGACCGAACCGGTATTCGGGCGTCCGGCGGACGTGGTGTTTTATTTTGACGCCGGAGATTTTTTTCAGGGGACGCCGGAAGGCACTCTCACACGCGGCAAATCAATCATCGAACTTTTTCGAATTCTCGGTCTCGATGCCCAGGCTGCCGGCAACCATGATTTTGATTTCGGACCCGACGCGCTCCGTGATTTGATCGGCATGGCTGCATGGCCTGTTTTGTCGGCAAACACCCGCAGCGTTGACCGTCGATTTCCCCTTCAGCGGCACATGTGGCTGCATCCCCGGTCCGCGCAACTTCGCGTCGCGGTTTTTGGGTTGATCACGGATGACATGGCCAGCGTCACGACGGCGCAGGCCAGGCGCGGCTTCACGTTCGATCCGTCGATCGAGACATCCCGGCGGGAAGTCGCGGAATTGCGCGACAGCGCGGACCTCGTCATTGCACTGACCCACGTCGGCGCGCTCCAGGACAAAAAAATTGCTGATACGGTAGCCGGGATCGACGTCATCGTCGGCGGCCATAGCCACACGTCGCTCTCTCCATATTATAGAAGCGATACGACCGGCACGGTCGTGGTCCAGGCCGGCAGTTATCTGCGGGATCTGGGAGTGCTGGATATTCTGTATAACCGCCAGACTCGCAAAATCGTTCCTCCTGATCCCGCCACCCGGGACTGGAGCGAGCGGCTTGGAAAGCAGATTGGCGCCCTCCTCGACGAAAAAGTGGCGGCGGCGGACAGCGATTATTTCCGCGCTTCCGACACCGAATGCGTACCCGGAAATCTCCTGGCCGACGCAATGCGCTGGGCCACGAAAACGGAGGCGGCGTTTCAAAACAGCTACGGCGTCCGCGCCGATCTTCCGGCGGGCAACATCACGCTCCGCACGCTCTTTACGATGATGCCCTTCGATAATACGATTGTGTCCATGACGCTTTCAGGACAGCAAATTTTCGATCTGCTTGAACAGAGCGCAGCGCTCGACCGGGGTTTTTTGCAGATGTCCGGCCTTCACGTCGAGGTCGATCTGTCCCGGCCCCGCGGCGAACGGGTTCTCAACGCCGGGATTGCGGGCAACCCGATCGATCTCAAACGATCCTATCGTGTCGCCACCAATTCATTTCTGGCCGAAGGCGGCGATTTGTTCGACACGTTTGCGCGCGGGACGAACCGCGCTGACAACGGCCAGAATCTGCGTGATGTCGTTCGCGACTATTTGAAAGCTGTCACTCGTCCGTCCGGCGGCGTTTTTTCCGGCCGGATCGAAGGCCGGATCGTTCAGCGCAGACTATCCGCCGCGACACTGCCGGCCCACTGACATGAAACGGGTTTTGCTTGGCGTCAGCGGAGGCATCGCGGCCTACAAAATTCCGGAACTGGTCCGACTCCTCGTCAAGTCAGGCTGCTCCGTCAAAACCATCCTGACCGATTCCGCGGCCCATTTTTGCGCGAAAGACGCCATCGCGGCGCTCTCGGGAGATTCCGTCTACACGGGAGTTTTTGAGCCGGTGTTTCTCGATGAAGGGCACACCGAGCTGGCGAAATGGCCTGATGTAATTGTCGTCGCGCCGGCAACGGCCAACACGATCGCCAAACTCGCCCTGGGGGTCGCGGATAACCTCCTCACGACAACGTATCTCGCGTCGGCGGCGCCCAAACTCATCGTGCCGTCCATGAACACCCGGATGTACGACGCGGATGCTCTGCAAAAAAATCTATCGGAAATGCGCGCCGGGGGCGCCCTGACGATGCCGCCCGACGTCGGAGATCTTGCCTGCAGAACGTATGGTGTGGGACGCATGCCCGAGCCGGCGAACATCATCGAGGCCGCCTTTCGCGCCTCGGGATCGCGCCCGCTGGACGGCAAACGCGTGATCATCTCCGCCGGCGCGTCTGTCGAATCAATCGACGACGTGAGGACCATCACGAACCGGTCCAGCGGAAAAATGGGCGCGGCTCTCGCGCGCGCGGCGTATCGGCTTGGCGCGGATGTGACGTTGATTCTGGGACGCGCTGCGGTATGCCCTCTGCCGCCGGTTAAAATCATCCCGGTCGAGTCGATTCGGGACTTTCGGGAGGCCTACGCCGAAACACAGCCGTACGCCGATTATCTGATCGCAACCGCAGCAATCGGAGATTTTGTCCCGGCAAAAAAAATCAAAGGCAAAATCCGGCGCGGAAATCTCCCTCTGCGCCTGGAACTTTCACCGTCGCCCGATTTGATCGCCGAGGTCGCGCGGAAAAAACAACACGGCCAGACCATCGTCGGTTTCGCGCTCGAATCCGAACTGAACGAACGGGCCGCGCGCCAAAAACTTCGTGAAAAAAAACTCGACGCCATCTTCCTCAATTCCGCCGCCGCGATGGGCGCGGATCGAAACGGAGGGGTCGCCCTGAGCGCCGCCGGCGACCGCCGCGTCTTTCGAACGGTTTCGAAATTGGACCTTGCCGGACAGCTCTGGTTGTGGCTAATCTCCCTGAACTGACCATGGACATCTCGGTCGTTGTACCGGTTTACAATGAGGAAGACAACGTGAAACCTCTTCACGACGAGCTGGAGGCGGCGCTTCGGGCGACCGGCAAGTCGTACGAGATTCTCTACGTCGATGACGGATCGGCCGATCGAAGTTTCGAAATTCTTCGCCAGATCGCCGCGGACAATCCGGCCATCCGCCTGATCCGGTTCCGCCGAAATTTCGGCCAGACGGCGGCTCTCGCCTGCGGCGCGGAACACGCGATCGGCACGGTTGTTATTTTCATCGACGCAGACCGTCAGAATGACCCGAACGACATTTCGAAACTGCTCGAAAAAATGAATGAGGGCTTTGACGTCGTTTCCGGGTGGCGGCACAACCGCCAGGACGCGGCCCTCACGCGAAAACTTCCGTCCGCCATCGCCAACCGCATCATTTCGACCGTCACCGGCGTCCACCTCCACGACTACGGCTGTACCCTGAAAGCATACCGGCGCGACATCCTCCGCGACGTTCGCCTGTATGGCGAAATGCATCGCTTCATCCCCGTCTACGCGCGGCTCGTCGGAGCGCGCATCACGGAGATCAAAGTGAACCACCGGCCGCGGGTTGCCGGCAAAACAAAGTACGGCCTCGCCCGGACATTCAAGGTCATTCTTGATCTGTTCGCAGCCAAATTGCTGTCAAGCTACATCACGCGCCCGATCCATTTCTTCGGCGGAATGGGATTCTATCTCTGCGGCGCGGGCATCCTGTCCGCCTTCGAAACGCTCATCGAAAAATTTTATTTCCCCGATCACAAGGTTCACAGCAATCCCTTCATTCTGCTCGCCATTTTTCTTTTTCAGCTCGGCGTACTCTTCATTCTCACGGGCCTCCTGGCCGAACTCGTCATCCGCACGTACCACGAGTCGAGCGGCAAACCCGTTTATTTCATAGCCGAGAAAATCAACGTCGCATGACCATTGACCGGAAAACCGTCGATCATGTCGCCGCCCTCGCGCGGCTTGGACTCACCGATGATGAAAAATCGAAACTCGCCACCGAACTTTCCGGCATCCTCGATCACGTCGAGATGCTGTCAAAACTGAATACAGACGGCGTCGATCCTCTCTATCACATCCTGCCGCTGAAAAATGTTTTTCGAGACGACGAAGCCCGGCCGTCCGACGTCCGGGATGACGTCCTCAAACACGCCCCACACGCCCGGCCGCCGTTTTTCGTCGTCCCCAACGTCCTCGAGGAGTAGGGCGCCGCGCGCGCCACGTCAGAATCCATGACACCTTCCCCCGAAACCTGGACGGCGGAATCGATCGGGGCCGCGATCCGCGATGGAGGCCTTCACGCATCTGACGTCTGCGAGTCATATCTCGACCGCATCCGCCGGCTCGATCCCAAATTAAACGCCTTCGTCACCGTTCTAGAATCCGGCGCCCGCATGCAGGCTGAATCGGTCGACCGCGACCGCAAAGCCGGCAAACCCCTTCATCCGCTCGCCGGCGTCCCGGTCGCGCTCAAGGATAATCTCTGCGCGCGGGGAGTTGAAACAACCTGCTCGTCAAAAATACTGCGGAATTTCATCCCGCCCTACGACGCGACCGTCATCGAGCGCCTCCGCGCCGCAGGATCGGTGTTTCCCGGAAAAACCAATCTCGACGAATTCGCAATGGGATCGTCGACTGAAAATTCCGGCCTCTTTCCGACAAGAAATCCCCACGATCCCGGCCGCGTCCCGGGCGGATCATCCGGCGGATCGGCCGCATCCGTCGCCGCCGACTTTGCGCCCCTCGCGCTCGGCTCCGATACAGGCGGATCCATCCGCCAGCCCGCGTCGTTCTGCGGGCTTGTCGGGTTGAAACCCACATACGGCCGTGTCTCACGCTACGGCCTCATCGCATTCGCCAGCTCGCTCGATCAGATCGGGCCTTTTGCGCGAACCGCGATGGACGCGGCCCTTCTCATGGATGCCATCACCGGTCCCGATCCGCGCGACTCGACGTGCCTCCCGGAACCGGCGCCGAAATTCGCCGACGGCCTGCGGGAACCGTTCCGCCCGGTTCGAATCGGCATGCCCCGCGAATATTTTGCCGAAGGACTCGCCAAACCCGTTGCCGGCGCCATTGACCGATTAAAAGATGTTCTTGTTTCGCTCGGATGTTCCGTTGTCGATGTGTCGCTTCCGCATACGCCTTACGCCGTCCCGACGTACTACCTCGTCGCAACCGCCGAGGCGTCCTCCAACCTCGCACGCTACGACGGCGTCCGATACGGCCTGCGCATCGACTCGGCTGATCTTGTTCAGCAATATTTCCTCACGCGCGCCAGGGGATTCGGCGCCGAAGTCAAACGCCGCATCATGCTTGGAACCTACGCGCTTTCCTCCGGCTACTACGACGCCTACTATCTCAAGGCCATGAAAGTTCGGAGGCTCATTTACAACGATTTCATGGAGGCGTTTCGGGGCGTGGACCTGCTTCTGACGCCGACGGCGCCGACAACCGCCTTCAAATTCGGCGAGAAAGTTTCTGATCCATTACAAATGTATCTTTCCGACATTTACACCATTTCCGCCAATCTGGCCGGACTGCCCGCCGTGTCCTTTCCGTGCGGATTCGAAAATCATCTTCCGATCGGCGCCCAGATGATCGGCCCCGCGCTATCCGAACTTCGGATGCTTCGCATCCTCCACGAATATCAGAAACAAACCGACTGGCACGCGCGGCGTCCGCAAAATCTGTCATGACCTACGAACCCGTCATCGGACTCGAAGTCCACGTTCAGCTCAAGACCTCTTCGAAATTATTCTGCGGATGCTCCGTCCAGTTCGGCCAGGATCCAAATCGCAACACCTGCCCCGTCTGCATGGGGCTTCCCGGCGTCCTGCCCGTCCTCAACCGGCAGTCGGTTTTGCTCGGATTGCGCGCCGCGATTGCGTTGAATTGCCGGCCGGCGCCGTTTTTTAAATTCGACCGGAAAAATTATTTCTATCCCGATCTTCCCAAAGCCTATCAAATCTCCCAGTACGACCTGCCGCTTGCCCTGGATGGATTTCTCGATGTTTCCGTCGACGGCCAGGCCCGGCGCGTCGGCCTCGAACGCGTCCACATGGAAGAGGATGCCGGAAAACTCGTCCACGCCGAGCCGGGCCACGGCGTGCCGGCCGGAACCAGTTTTGTCGATTACAACCGCGCGGGCGTCCCGCTGATGGAGATCGTCAGCCGGCCCGATCTGCGAAGCTCCAAGGAGGCCCATGCGTATCTCGATGCGCTCAAACAGATCATGCGGTATATCGGCGTCTCCGACTGCGACATGGAGAAAGGCTCTCTTCGATGCGACGCCAATGTCTCCATTCGCCCGGCCGGATCATCCACGCTTGGCGTCAAAGCCGAATTGAAAAATTTGAATTCGTTCAAGTTTGTCGAACGGGCAATCGACGGCGAGATCGCGCGGCAGACAGAGATTCTCCAGTCAGGCGGAAAAATAGTCCAGGAAACGCGCGGCTATGACTCCGCCTCAAACACATCGCATGCCCAGCGCAGCAAAGAGGAGGCGCACGACTACCGGTATTTCCCGGAGCCGGACCTCCCGGGATTTTCACTTTCGCCGGAGAACATCGAATCCGTCCGGAAAAATATTCCCGAACTGCCGGCTGTGCGGCGCGCGCGATTTTTGTCCGAATATCATCTGCCCGACTATGACGCCGATGTCCTCACAGCCGAATCGACGATGGCCGATTATTTCGAATCGGTTGCGCGGGAGGGGGCCGACCCCAAAAAAGCCTCCAATTTCATCATGGCTGAACTCATGCACGACCTCAAATCCGCGGGACTTTCAGCCGACCAATCACCCGTAAATCCCCGGCACCTCGCGGAACTGCTCAAACTCGTCGCAGACGGCAAAATCAGCGGCAAAATCTCGAAGGAAATTTTTCCGGTCATGTTCAAATCCGGGAAATCGCCGGCCGAAGTCCTCAAAGAGGAAAACATGGAGCTGATCTCCGACGCCGGCGTCATCGCCGCGTTCATCGATCAGGCCATTGCCGAAAATCCCAAGGCCGTCCAGGACATCAAAGGCGGCAAACAGTCGACTCTCGGATTTCTGGTCGGCCAGATCATGAAAAAATCACGCGGCCAAGCCGACCCCGCTCTCGTCACACAGGAATTAAGAAAAAAATTTGGACTTTGACCTCCGTTAGCGGTACAATTCGTCTCCAAGGTTTGGATGGGTTTCAAAGAGAGCATTTATATCCTATTGAATGATATTCTATTACGCAATTATTAAAGTTTTCGACATCTATTGCCGATAAACCAATTAGAGGAGGTAACACTCACATGGTTGTGGAGCCAATTACAGGCGGACAGGAAGTCCAGAAGTCGCAGAGTATCAAGCGCCGGGATTCCGAGAAGCGGACCGAAGCAGTACAGACCGCCAAATCGAGCGATTCCGTTGAGATCAGCGGCAAGGCGCGCGAAGCAGCCCAAACCCACGAAGCCGTTTCGATAGTTAAATCCATTCCGGATATTCATCGGAAGGAAAAGGTCGAAGCGGCGAGGGCACGAATGCTCGGTGGCAATTACCTGTCGCCGGAAGTCGTGGACGACATAGCTGAAAAAATCGCGAATTTGCTGATCAAGTAATTTCGAGACGTTAAGGCAGGTTGGATTTTCCCAATCTGTCCCGCTTTAACGTCTGGTTTCATTCATACCATCATCCCTGTTTACAAAAGAGAGCTTGGGCCGGCGTTTCAATTCCGAGCTCTCTCTTTTTCCCCACCCACTCTCCCGCGGACAGACCTTCTCCCGTAATCTTCTTCAGACTTCCCGAGTTTCCGTCTTCTACCGGAAAATCAGCGTTTCAAATACTGCAGGGGATCCTGAGGCAGGCCAAACTTTCGGATTTCGAAATGGAGGTTGGGGCCGGTAGCCAGTCCCGTGGCGCCGATGGCGCCGATAACCTGGCCCTGTTCGACGCGCTGGCCTTTCGCCACGCGCGTGTTGTAGAGGTGGGCGTATCGGCTGGTCATGCCATCCTTGTGCCGGACCACAATGATCTTGCCATATCCCCTCATCCAGCCGACGAAACCGACCGTTCCGTCCGCGGTGGAGAAAACAGTCGATCCCCGGCCTCCGCCGATATCAATGCCCTCGTGGAAAATACGGCGGTGGCGGATAGGATGCATTCGGAATCCGAATAACGAATTCACGATGCGATAGGATGACGGCCAGATGAATCCGGATGCCGGCCTCGGAGCTTTCATTTTCGGCGCCGTTTGCATCGCGTATTTGGGATTTGGAATGGCGAGTTTGTCTCCGGATTTAACAGGGCTGTTGCCTTTGAGCCGGTTGAATTTCGCGACCTCGGCGGGGCTGACGGCGAACTGTCTGGCGACGGACGACATCGTTTCGTTTCCGCGCAGGCGGACTTCGACGACGTCCATGTTCGGAATTTGAATCTCTTTACCGACCGGCAAATTGTCAGGGTCCATGATGACGCCCGAATTGACGTAGAGAAGCGTGCCGGTTCGGATGCCGTTTTTGCGCGCAAGATCCCACAGATTGTCGCCGGACCGGATCCGGTACTTTGCGTATTTCAGTTCCTTTTTCGTCAGGGCCGTGACGGACGGCTTCATGTCCTCCACCACGTCTTCGATCTTGTCCATGCTCTCCGGCTCGAAATCGTCCGGATCGGACACCGGCACATTCTGAAAACTGGAGAGAACAGTCGGACGGATGAGCAGCGTATCGTCGAGCGGAGGCTGGTAGGCAAATGACTGCCGGACGATTTGAAACACAGCCAATCCCCCCGAGAAGATCGTTGCGATAAAACACAACATCACGATTTTTTTGGGAAAGCGGACAAGCCCCGGCCGGTGGCGGCAAACCGCCTGAAGACGAGATCGAATTCTATTGAACAACCCGGGACTCAGCGGTCCCGATCGGCTGCGATGATTCGAATAAATTTTCAACTGACCGCCTCGCTCGCGTCGAATTTCGGGCAGACCCGGCCTCCCTCGACTTCCCCTATATACTTATCGGGTTAGGCCGATTGACGCTTGAACGCGCGTGATGCTATTTTTTCAGTTTGGGTCTTGGTCCAGAGGAAGGAGGCGCTGTGCATGCGCCACGTCATTTCCATACTCGTGCAGAATAAATTCGGCGTGCTGGCCAGAATTTCAGGGCTGATCTCCGCCCGGGGGTTTAACATCGACAGCCTGACCGTGGGCGAAACCGAGGAACCGAAAACCTCGCGGATGATCATCGTGGTCCACGGGGACGATCCAGTCATCGAACAGATCATCAAACAGCTCCGGCGGCTGATCGAAACCATCCGGGTCACCGACCTGGCGGAGGGGCGGTTCGTCGAACGCGATTTGATGCTGGCGAAAATAGAGGCGACTCCGGCCAAACGCCTCGAGATTCTCCAGATCGCCAACGTCTTTGGCGCGAAAATCGTCGACATGACCGCCCGCGAGATCATTCTTGAACTGTCGGGCGAGGTCGGCCGGATCGACGCGTTGATCGGCATTTTGAAACCGTACGGCATCAAAGAACTCGCCCGGACAGGATCTGTTGCGCTTTCCCGCGGGCCCATCGCGCCGGCCTCATCCGCCGCGCCGGGAAGCGCCCCTGCGGGCGTCAACACTCTCTGACGAGAGGTTCACATCCATCACCGCGCAGTGCGTTCAAAAGGAGTCTGACCATGGCTGACATTTGTTACGACAAAGACGCAGATTTGGGATATCTCAAGAATCGGAAGATCGCGATCATCGGATACGGATCGCAGGGCCATGCCCAGGCCCAAAATCTCCGTGACAGCGGATTGAACGTCATCGTTTCCGCTTCCAAACCCGGCAGTGCGTCGTGGGAAAACGCGACGAAGGCGGGATTCACGGTGAAGACCGCCGCCGAGGCCGCCAAAGAGGCCGACGTGTTTTTCATGCTTGCGCCGGACGAAAAGCAGAAGGCGATTTTTGAACGCGACATTCTGCCGAATGCGAGGGAAAAATCGGTGCTGGTGTTCGGACACGGATTCAACATCCGCTTTTTCCGCGTCGTTCCGCCGAAATGGATGGACGTCGTTCTCGTCGCGCCGAAAGCGCCGGGCCACACCGTTCGGTCGATGTACAAGGAGGGCAAAGGCGTGCCGTGCCTGCTGGCCGTTCATCAGGACGCAAGCGGCCAGGCGCGGCAGATTGCGATCGCCATCGCCAAGGGCATCGGCTCCACGCGGGCCGGCGCCCTCTGGACGACGTTCACGGAGGAGTGCGAATCCGATTTGTTCGGAGAGCAGGTGATTCTTTGCGGGGGCGTGGCGCATCTCATTCAGGCCGCGTTCGAAACGCTGGTCGACGCGGGATATCAGCCGGAGGTCGCCTATTTCGAAGCGTGCCACGAGCTGAAACTCATCGTCGACATGATTCAGGAAGGCGGCATCGGGTGGATGCGATACTCCTGCTCCGACACCGCCGAATTCGGCGATTACACGCGCGGGCCCCGCATCATCACTGACGAGACCAAGGCCGAGATGAAAAAGATTTTGAACGAGATTCAATCCGGCCAGTTCGCGCGGGAGTGGCTGCTCGAAAACGAGGTCGGACGACCCATGTTCAATTCGATGCGCGCGCGGCACAAGGCGCACAGGATCGAGCAGGTCGGCGAGCAGGTGCGGTCGATGATGTCATGGATCCGGAGGCGGCGGACGGAGACGGGCGAGGATTGACCGGCGCGCGGCCGTGATGGTCAGAGAGGGATTGAAATATGTCGTGCCGATGCTGGCCGCGGCAGCGTTGTCCGCCGTTATCCTCGGCCATCACGCGCTGACGTACGTTGCGCTCGGACTTGCCGTTGCCTTGGCCGCGTTTTTCCGGCGGGCGCCGGCGCCGGCTGCGGTGAGTCCCAACGCCATTTTGTCGCCGGCCGCGGGGTTTGTCATCGAGGTCGTCGATGAAGACGAGCCGCTGTTTATGAAATCTCCGGCGCGGCGCATCAGCATCTTCATGACGCCCCTCGACGTCCACGTCAACACCGCGCCGTTTGACGGCAGTATCCGGTACACCGAATACCGGCCCGGGACGTTTTTCAAGGCGGATCGGGCCGAAGCGCGGTTGCAGAATGAGAAAATGCTGGTTGGATTTGAGCGTACGGACGGTGTGCGATGCCTGGCGGCCCAGGTGGCCGGATGGCTGGCCAGAAGGATCGTCTGTGACGTTTGTGTGGGCGACAATGTCCGGCAGGGGAGACGGTACGGCATGATCGAATTCGGATCGCGGATGGATCTGCACATGCCGGCGAAATTCCAGATCCGGGTGACGCCCGGCCAGCACGTGCGAGCGGCGACAACAGTTCTTGCCGAGGAGGTGGTGGCATCATGATTCTGAATCGACCGGGCTGGCGGACGCGGTTTTCGATCCGACGCGGCGTGTACCTCCTGCCAAGCCTGTTCACGCTGACCAACCTCATGTGCGGATTTTATGCGATTGTTCAGTCATTCAAGGGCGAGTACCTCACGGCGGCGCTGTCAATCGTCGTGGCCTTTGTGGCTGACGGGCTGGACGGCCGGATCGCGAGGCTGACCGGCACCACAAGCGAGTTCGGCGTCGAATTTGACTCGCTTGCCGATCTGGTGACGTTCTGCGTCGCGCCGGCGCTCATGATCTATTCGCGCTGGTTGATCGACATCCCGAAAATCGGCTGGGTCTGCGCGTTCGTCTATGTCGCCTGCGGCGCGATCCGGCTGGCGCGGTTCAACGCTTACGACACGACGACGCAGTCGATCTATTTCAACGGTCTTCCGAGCCCCGCTGCGGCGGGAGGGCTGGTTTCATTGATTTTTCTGGAGGAGCAGATTTTTCCGGGCGAAACGCATGCCGGGATGGTCGCGCCGTGGGTCTGCATTCTGCTGGCGTTTCTCATGGTCTCGAGCATCCATTATCCGAGTTTCAAGAACATCAAAATCGAGAACCGCATGTCGGCCAGAGCGCTGATCTCGGTCGTCTTTTTCATTTTCATTTTTGTCTCGAAATTTTACGTGGCGTTCACCGCGCTGTTTCTGGTGTACCTCATGTCCGGTCTGTTCGTTCAACTGTCGTTTTTGGCCGGCGTTCGAGCCGGAAGACATCTTCACCAGGAAGACGGGGAGGTGAGGGATTCCCATGAGCCGCGTCATCCGAATATTTGACACGACCCTGCGGGACGGCGAGCAATCGCCGGGCTGCAGTTTGAACGTCGATGAAAAAATCCAGGTGGCGCTGGCTCTTGCCCGCCTCAACGTCGACATCATCGAAGGGGGATTCCCGATTTCAAGTCCCGGTGATTTCGAGTCCGTTTCGCGCATCGCGAAAGAGGTCAAGGGCGTGTCGGTCGCGGGCCTGGCGCGGTCGCTCGAAAAGGACATTGACGCGTGCTACGAGGCCGTCAAACACGCCGATGCGCCGCGGATCCACACGTTCATCGCAACAAGCGACATCCATATCGCGAAAAAGTTCCGCAAAACGCGAACGGAAATTCTTGAAATGGCCGTCGGGGCCGTCAGGCACGCAAAGGGAAAACTTCCGGACGTCGAATTTTCCTGCGAGGACGCCTGCAGATCGGATCCGGAGTACCTGGTCCAGATTCTGACCGCCGTCATCGACGCGGGCGCCACCACGGTCAACATTCCGGACACCGTCGGCTACACGACGCCGCAGGAATTTCATTCGCTGATCGCGTTTCTTCGCGCCAAAGTCTCCAACATCGATCGTGCCGTGATCAGCGTCCACTGCCACAACGACCTCGGCCTGGCGACTTCGAATTCGCTGGCCGCAGTTCTGGCCGGCGCGGGCCAGGTCGAATGCACCGTCAACGGAATCGGCGAGCGGGCGGGCAACGCGTCGCTGGAGGTAATCGTCATGGCGATCCGGACC
>JAHFCY010000001.1:54137-55967 GCA_023249255.1 Candidatus Lindowiibacteriota bacterium
CCGCCGTGACCTTTTTCAATGCGAGACGCGGATCAAGACTCAGGAAATTTTCCGCACGAGCCGCCTGCTGTCCACACTCACCGGCATCCGCGTCCAGCCGAACAAGGCCATCGTCGGCGACAACGCATTCGCGCACGAGTCCGGCATCCACCAGGACGGCGTGCTCAAGGACCGCCTGACGTACGAAATCATGCGGCCCGAGGACATCGGATGGTCGGAGTCGAGCCTGGTCCTCGGCAAACATTCCGGCCGGCATGCGTTTAAAAACCGCCTTGAGGAAATTGGCCTGCGACTGGCCGACGACCAGATCGACCGCGCGTTCGAGCGGTTCAAAAAATTAGCCGACCAGAAGAAGGAAATCTACGATGAGGATCTCGAATCAATTGTCGAGGAGGAAGTCGGGCGGCACTCGCCGGTCTATGTCCTCGACTACGTCCACGTCTCCAGCGGCACGCACATGATCCCGACCGCGACGATCCGCCTCATGCGCGGCGAAACCATCCTGCAGGAATCGGCATGGGGGGACGGTCCCGTCGACGCCGTCTACAACGCCGTCGACCGCATCAGCGGATTCGATCCGTCTCTGCTCGACTACAGCATCCGATCCGTCTCGAAGGGCAAGGATGCCATCGGTGAAGTCACGGTGAAGCTCAAGCACAAGGGCGTCGTCGTCCGCGGCAAGGGCGCTTCAACCGACATCATTGAAGCCTCGGCCAAGGCGTATGTGAACGGCATCAACCGCCTTCTCACGCACATCGAGTCCGACCGGACCGAGCGAGCCGATGGCGTCTAAGACCGGGGATATTCGATGAGCGCTGACGCGGCCAAAGCGGCGCCGGCGCCGCCGCCCAAACCTCAAAAAGTCAAATTCGAGGCGGGCGATGTCATTTGTGTTCAGGGCGAGGCCAGTAAAGATCTGTATCTGCTCAACAGCGGAAAACTCGAGGTTCTCTTCTGCGAGCTTTCGCCGCTTCCCAAAACCAAGGACGAAATTCTCCGCAAATCCATCCGGGTGGCCGTCATTGAACAACCCGGCCCGGTCGGCGAACTGGCGTTTCTGCTTCGCCAGCCGCGTACGGCGACCGTCCGCGTCCTGGAGGACGCGCAAGTCACAAAATTTGCGGCCATTGACGGCTCTTTTCAGGTCATGCTGGCCAGGCAGCCAAAGTTGGGAGTTGATTTTTGCAACAATCTCCTCCGCCGCTACACGATCTCTCTGCAGGGAATTTCCGAGGCCAATCGCCTGCTGAAGGCTCTTCAGCGCCTCTATGACAACTCCTGCCTGATTCTCGCGATCCACGCCGCCGCCGCGCTCGAAAAGAAAACTTTTTTTTCCGGGATCAAATTCGATCCCGACGTGTCCAAGGCGTTCCAGCAGGGGCAAAAAATTTATCAGACGCTGTCCAAGGCGGAACAGTTGCCCAAAAAAATCGGACCGGCCATTCTGGAAAAGGACCTCTCCGAAACTTTGGGAGTCAAATACGGCGGAAAAACCATTCGGGTCGCAGAAATCAAGGAGGCCGATTTTTTCCGGAAACTTGTCTCCAACGCCGGCGGCCATTTCGCGTCCATGCTCGAAACCGATCCGTCACTCATCGTATTTATCGCCGAACGTCTTGCCGCCAAACTCCCGGCCGTGAATTCCCTGTTTCTGATTCAAAAAGACGCCGTGGACGATGCGCTCGGTCGATTTGTCGGAAAATCGGAAAGCATTCTCTCGGATTTGCTCGAGTTGACCGAGGCTGTTTCCTCCAAGGAAGACATGAAGGACCTCAAAACTCATCTGGACGAACTGCTCCACTCCATCTGCCGTGTCACGCGCCCGTGGAT
>JAHFCY010000001.1:55977-65158 GCA_023249255.1 Candidatus Lindowiibacteriota bacterium
CCAAACTGTCGGGGAGTTTGAAGAAAATCGTCACCGAGATGGAAAAAAAGGAGGAGGAGGATCGGAAGGCGGCCGAACGGGAGGCTGCGGCACGCGAGGCTGCGGCTGCGGGCAAGGGCGAGCCACAACTCAAAGATCTCCTCACTTTTTACATCAACGCATTTGCCGCTCCGGACGAGGTGGAGGCGAAGCTGGCATCGTCCATTGACGCCTACAAGAAACTCGATGACAAACTCGATTTCCACGGCGATGGCCGAAAAGTTAAAAATGAATTGATCGCGAATTATTGGAAATTCTACAAGACGGTCATTCAGACCTATTTTGAAAAACCCGAGGCCTTTCCTGACCAGGCCCGCGTGCTCATGCGGTACGGCCTCATTGACGACACGCTGATAACGCCGGAGGACGTGGACAGCCTGGCCCACGCCCACTTCACACAGGTCTCCGAAGATTATCCGATCTATTTTGCCGACGAGTGGCTCCGCCGGGTGTTTGAGGGCAAGGAGGGGCCGAGCCCGACGGAGTTGGGCGAGACGTTTCAGGAAGTCATCAAGCGAGGCGAGGACGCCGACAAAATCTATACCGACGACGCCACGTTCGGTCTCTGCGCGTTTGAAATCGACCATATGCTCAAAAGCGCCGTCCGGATGTCCGCCGGCGGACCCGCGTACAATTTTCCGATCCTGGCCAAGGAATTCTGCGGCGGAGGGCTTGAGAAGAAACTTATCACCAAAGACATGCTGGCCAAGGCCGTCCATGAAATCGCAAAAATGGACTACCGGCTGTTTGTGCGGGAGGTCAAGGTCGTGGTGGCCGAAAAGGCCTATTTCGTCGACAAGGAAGTCAAGCCGAATTTTATTCTGCTTCCCTCTTTCGGATCGCAGGCCATCTGCTGGCAGGAACTGGACGGCCGAAGCAAGGAAACCCGGGCGCGCATCGTTCTTCCCAGCCTGATCCAGGGCGATCTCAATCAAATCCTGCTCGATGTCTTCGCCAAATTCCGCTGGAACCTCGGGCGCACCATCGCCGGCTACAACTGGGCCAGCCCGGCGGATGGCGGCCTCACCGGCGCGTATTTCGATTACGTGAGTTTCTACAAAAAGAACAACGAGCTGACCGAGGAGGACAAGGAAAAATGCAAGGAGATGTTCGACAAATACGCCGACATCGGCGGAAAATTCGCCGCCAATTTCACGGAGTGGATGACCTTCGAAAAGGACGGCATCCAGAAAATGAACGGTGTCTGCCGGAACATCTTCATGAAATTCGTGCCGTTTTCAAAACGCGTCAGGGAAAATCTGACCAAATTCCCCGCTTACGAAAAATTGCTTTACAAGGACAACAACCAGCGGGTCAAAAAAATTCAGGAACTGGAACTGCGCATCAAGGCGTTTGAAAATGACGGCGTGGAAGTGCCGCCCGAATTTCTCGACGCCATCGAGTTTCAGAAAAAGTAGCCGTCACGAGGCGGACGCCGGATGCAATCCAACCGGCAGGGACAGGCGAAACGACGCGCCGCCATGAGCGGGATCCCGGGCCGACGCAAGTTCGAGACGGCCTCCCAGCGCTTGTGCCCACAACCGGGAGATGAAGAGGCCCAAGCCGTGCCCGTCCGGTGCAGATGTGTAAAACGGCCGAAATAGTTTTTCACCGGCCTGCGGCGTAATGCCGCTTCCGTCGTCGCTGACCGTCACCTCCGCTTCGGATCCTGGGCCGGACATCGTGACGTAGACAGCCGAGCGCGCATGACGGATCGCGTTTTTCAACAGGTTGTCGATGATCTCGCCCGCCAGAATTTCATCCGATAAAATTTCGCATGGCGATTCGCCGGGATCGAATCGAATTTGTTTGTCCCCGCATTCCATCAGCCCGATGCGCGCAGAGATCAATCGGCCAAGATCGAACGGACGGACCGATACGCGGCGCGATTGAAACAGAGCCATGAACCGTCTCAACCGCTCGGCCAGAGCCCGCGCTTCTTTCTCCGCCGCCTTCGCCGATTCCCGGTCGCCTTCGGCGGCCAGTTTCGAGAGCGTCGACAGCGTCGACAGCGGCGAGGCAAGCTCGTGGACGAGGCCATCGGCCTGAAGCCCGAGCGCGACGAGTTGGGATTGCAGGAGACGTTCCCGCTCATAGCGAAGACGCTCGTCCCGTTCGGCCGACAGCGCCGACACCATCTGGTTGTATCCGGCGACAACGTCCGAAATTTCATCTTTCGAGACCGGCAGGCGCATCATCTCCAGGCGGTCGCGATCAACCCGCATGAATTTTTGCCGCAGTTCCCTCAACGGATTGAGAACCCGGCGGCGGATCCGAAGATACAGGGACACCGGAATCCACGCGACCGCGGCGCCAATCAGCATCACGGACATCCCATGCAGGGCAGGCATCGATTTCTGGGTCCATTGATCCAGCGCGACCGTGACCATGAGAATGACCAGCAGGACCAACAGAGGCGTCAGCAGGGAGAGCGTCAGACTGTGGCGAAACATGGAAAAAGTATGTTACAGGCGTGGGGGCTTGTCAATTTGCGCCAATCTCCCGCAAAGGATTTGGACGACGGAAAATCAACGCGGATTCATAGCGATAAACATTTCGGTTGAAAAGGCCGTATGTTCGCATCTCCTCGATCACGCCCGGGCCGTATCTTCGCCGGACGCTCCCGGCGAAATTCCTGAATCGATCCGATCGGCTGTGATCGCCGCGGGACGCCGCGTATTCCGCCAGCGCGTCGTAGGCGACGGCGGCGCGGGGCTCCAGCCTCAACACCTGGCGAAGACGCCAGATACGCTCCGATTCGGACATCGGCCATTGAACGCTTTCGAGCCAGAGTGGCGCGTCATACGCCTGGCCGGCGGCGACGGATCGGATCAGATACCGGCTGCGATGGATCGACTCCGTGTCGGCCGGATTTTTCCGAACCATGTCAGTGTAAAATCGAGATGCGAAATAGGGAGCCGTGCCCGCCGCCTCCGGCGCCGCGAGCGCCTCGGACAGCCATGTGCGGGCCTGATCCAAATTGCCGGCGGATATGGATAATTGTGCGAGATGCAAATCCGGCTGAACATCCCACGGCCTGCGCCGATGGGCTTCCAGATACTGTTCCGATGCGACCTGCGCGTCACCGCGTCTTTCCGCCGTTTGGCCGATTCGCAGGGCCTGGCGTGCAAAGAGATCGTTCAGGCCGGCCGCAAGGAGGATCGCTCCAACCGCCATGACCGCCAATCGAAACGTCAGACTGGGCTTTCGAGTCACGGCAACGGAAAAATCCGGAGTCACCGACATCAGACCCACAAGACATATCCATCGGATCATCGACAGGCTCTCCGAGACGTTCACGCACAACTCCAGCGTCAGCGCGGGCGCCCAGGCCAGCGCCGACTCGTGAGGCCATGATTTTGGATTCATCTGAAATTGCCGGATGAGAAATACCCACGCCGCAATCGCCAGAGACAGGGCGGCGGCCATGCCGGGGATACCGGCCAGAACGGCCCACTGCAGAAGGAAATTGTGGGCGTGGTTCGGGATTTTTGCGTACTGGGAAAGTTGGCGGGGATCAAGCGTCGGAAAATTCCGGGAAAGGGATTCCGATATAAACGAATTCATCCCCGCGCCAAATGGATGCTCCGAAAAAATCTGAAGCGCCAGCTCATAGACCTGCAGGCGGGCCTCCGCATGGGGATTTTTCTCCAGCCGGGCAGACGTGATCAGAACGACCGCGATCACAGAAATGGCCGCGGCAACAAACGCAAGTCGGAATTTGCCTGCGCGGATTCCCAGATAAACGGCCGCCAGAATTCCCGCGCCGAGAACCGCCGATCTTTCGCCGTTGGCGATCACCCCGGCGCACAGAACAACGGCCCAAATCAGCCGGCGGCGCGCCGTCCAATTCTGCTGATACGGCTTGAACATCACCGACGCGGCGGCGCCGATCAAGAGCTGTGCTTCGGCGCTCGGCGCCATGCCAAATCCGCGCACGGGGATGTCAAATATTTTTTGAATCGCATAGAGCGCAATCAGCGCGGCTGCGCTGACACGCAGCGTCCCAAAGAGCGCGGCGGCAGTATCGGCGCCACTGGCACACGTCGGGACAAAAAACGCGAGAAAAACCGCCAGGACCCACCACGTCATGTTCTGATAGGCGGGCGTGGTCCCGTCAAATGACACAATCAACGCCGCCAGCGCCGGGAGCAGAAAAAAACCGAGGAAGTGAAATCGAATGGGTCTTCCGGAAAACAAAAGAGCGCCGCTGATGACGGCGCCCCCGGACCACCAGCAGTCAAACAGATTCCAGCCGCTGGTGTAACCTCCGAAACAAAGTAGAAGAACAAACGGAACCATCAGGAGAAACACAGCCATCAGATACTACCGACGGCCCGTCTCTCTTAAATGTCTAACTCAAATCCTCCGACCGATGATTATTCCCTGCTCACGGACAACCGGTACCGGACGTGAGCACTTCTCCCGTTGTATTTACAAAATACGTGTAACAACCGCCCGATGTGGCTTTGCATGTGATCGTGTAGGTACCGCTCGAACTCGTAATTTCCAGAGCCACGCCGGCGCCGCCTTTGGGAACGTTGTCCAGATAGGACGTGGTCATGCCGCCAGTTCCGGTCGGGTAATAACTGAGATCCATGTAGTACATGGATGCCGCAGATTTCACCGCCGCAATGTCGGCATTGCACCGTCCCACACGCGCTTTGTCCATGGCCGCAAGCAATTTTGGAATAGCGGCCGCAGCCAAAATTCCGATAATTGTTACGACAACCAGAAGCTCAATCAGTGTAAAACCCTTCTGCTCTTTTTTCATGTTCATCCTCCTTTGAGTGATATGTAACATTACACTGCAATTTCCGTTCTCACGTTTAGTTTCGAAAATGAAAATATGCAACCCCCTGTCATTATTGGTGGATACAAAAGTCATGGGGACCTCGAAATCGTCTACAAACAATTCTACACGTCAAAGTATTGACGAGTTAGTTTTTATTCTGACAGAGCGTTTCAATGACCAAATTCAGCCGAACTTGATGCGATGACTTGAACAATAAAATCATTTTTTTCTTCGTCTCCATCATGGATCGGATCGCCTGCAGACATTCTTGACCACAAGGCAGCACGACAAATTGTCGTACTTCTCCGCCGCCTTCCTTGAATCCCCGCCAGACTTGGTCCCCCATGTTTCCGGCAAAGATGAACCTCCAGGGACGGGCGCGGGCGGCCTGACGGCCAAGTTCGCGATGATAGTGTGCTGACTTGTCGCCCAGTTCCAGCATATCGCCCAAAACCAAAACCATGTCGCGTCGTGGACCGCGGTGACACAGCATTCGATGAAGCGCGCGAATTCTGTCGATCGCCGCCGACATCGAAGTTGGATTGGCGTTGTAACTGTCGTCAACGATGACATGCCGGCCGAACGGGATGACACGGCCGCGGCCCGGCGGAAGATTGAGTTTGGAAACAGCCGCGCGTATTTTTTTCAAAGGCACGCTGAACGTGTGGGAAATGGCAACGGCGAGGAGAAGATTTGACAGTTGATGTTCGCCGAAATTCGGCGAGGTAAAATGATTTTTTCCGGGACGGCGGGATTTCCGGGCGCCGGTATCCCACGAAGCCGACTCAACCGAGAATGTCATGCTCCGCATGTCGTCTTTGATTGGCCTCACCCGCCAGCCTGATTCAGGCCCGGACCCGAACGTCATCATTTGTTTGTCTTTGGCCAGCCGCCGAAACAAAGGCAGAAATTCCGAATCGGCGGGCAGAAATGCTGGAATGCCGGCCCGGGACGCCGTCAAAATCTCCGCCTTTGCTTTCGCCACGCTTCGCACGCTCCGAAAAAATCCGATATGGGCCGGCGCAATCGACGTAATGGCCACGAGATCCGGATCAGCGATGCGGCAGAGCGCCGACAGCTCTCCGGGATGGTTCATGCCCATCTCCAGCACGCCCACTTGCGTGTTGGACGTCATTCGGAGGATCGTCAAAGGAACGCCAATATTGTTGTTGAAACTTCGGACGGCCGAGACCGTGTTGTACGTGGTCGAGAGGATCGCGGCGAGAAAATCCTTGACGCTTGTTTTTCCGTTCGATCCCGTGATCGCCACAATTTTCACGCCGAGCCGGGTGCGATACATTCGGGCCAGGTCGCCCAGCGCGGCCAGCGTATCCGGCACACAGACCGCCGAAACGGTTCTGTCGGGCGAACGGCGTTTCATCGCCTCGGCTGCTGACCGACTCGAAATCAAAACGGCTGAAACTCCCGCCTCCATAGCCCCCACAAGATGGTCATGTCCATCCTGCCGTTCGCCTTTCAATGCGACGTATAATTTTCCGCGGATGTCCGGTTCGCGCGTGTCGGTGGTGACGCCGTCCAGCGCCGTTGAAGGGTCACCGAAGAGAAGCCGCGCGCCCGGGAGCGCGCAGAGATCGGCTACCACGAGGGCGGACACGGGCGGATCAGGCGATCGAGACCAGATATTCAAACCTCTTTCGAAATTCCTCCGGTTTCATGCGGGTCAGAGCGGCGAGACGCGCAAGCACAACCGCGTCATCAAGATCTTTGCGTTCCAGCCGGATCATGTACTTGCGCGCGATTTGGTAGTGGATCGAATCGATGTTGACCATCCGCACGCCGGTCTTGCCGGTGTTCGGATCCATCATTTCGTCAAATGGAATGGGCACGAAGTGATTTTCCTGAATGGACACGAGGACATTCGATTTGCCGCTTTTCAAGAATTCGACCGCACCGTTGCCGAGGTGCCTGGAGTATTCGATGTCGAACGCGATCGGATTGGCGCATCGCACTTCATAGCCCACGACGTGATCGACAAGCCGCACTTTGAGGCCCATGTCGGCCAGGCGCTTTTCGACGCGATGTTTCACGATCGCGCCGAATTTGACCTCGGACAACAGCATGTGGCCAAACTCGTCGCGCGGAACCTCGTCCAGCCCGGTGAGGTCCTCGGGATCCATTTTTTCAAGAAGTCCCTCCGCCAGAATCACGACGCCATAATTTCGCCCCATGTCGATCCGTTTCAAAATGGTCGTCGTCACCAGGTCCGTGATTGTATCGAGCTTGACCGCACCCGGGAACTCCTCCGGAATGAGCGTGAGCGTCGAGCCCGCCGCCTTGCCGATTCCCAGCGCCAGATGGCCCGCCTTGCGGCCCATCGCCACCACGACGAACCACCGGCCGGTGCTTCGCGCGTCCTCCGTCAGATTCTGAACGATCGACGCGCCAATCTGGCGCGCGGTTTCGTAGCCGAACGTCGGGATGCCCTCCGGCAGGGGAAGATCGTTGTCGATGGTCTTGGGAACATGCACCACGCGGATGTCGGCTTTCCGCTGTTCCCGGGCGAATTTCGACACGCTGTAGGCGGTGAAAGCCGTGTCATCGCCGCCGATGGAAATAAAATCTGTGATGCCAAGACCCAGCAGGGTGTCAACCACCTTCTTCAGTTTTTCCGGGTCCTTGCTCGGGTTGGTCCGGGATGTGCGGAGAATCGATCCGCCGCGATTATGGATGCGGCTCACGTCTGAAATTTGAAGCGGCATCATCTGGGGCTTGCCATCCGCCAGATGTTTGTAGCCGTCAAGAAATCCGATGACGTCCCATCCCGAGTTTTTCGCCTCAATCGTCGCGGAACTGATTACGCTGTTGATCCCCGGCGCGGGTCCGCCGCCAACGACAATTCCCAATATGCGTTTGGATGACATGATTGCATCAACCTCCGAATGTTCGAAATCGCATTCTCCGGCGTTTACCAAGTTCCAACGCCGGTTCCCGCGAAAGATCTTCGAACGCCGTCTCCAGCGTCCGGCGGATTTCCTTTCCGCAAGTGATCACGTCCCGGTGAGCGCCCCCCATCGGTTCCGGAACGATACCGTCGATGACGCCGAGTTTCAAAAGTTCATCGGCCGTCAGTTTCAACGCCGACGCCGCTTCCGCAGCCCGCGCCGCATCCTTCCACAAAATCGCCGCGCAGCCTTCCGGCGAGATCACCGAATAGACGGCGTTTTCCAGCATGTAGACGCGGTCGGCCACGGCCAGTCCCAACGCGCCGCCGCTGCCGCCTTCCGACAGGATGACCGTGACGATCGGGACATTGAGACGGGACATCTCCAATAGATTTCGGGCTATGGCTTCGGCCTGGCCGCGCTCCTCGGCCGCCAGCCCCGGATAGGCGCCCGGCGTATCCACGAGCGTCAGAATCGGGCACGCGAGGCGCTCGGCCGTTTGAAATATCCGCAAAGATTTTCGATATCCTTCAGGATGCGGCATGCCGAAATTGCGGCGGATGTTTTCCTGGGTTGTTTTGCCCCTGACCTGAATCGCCATGAGCAGAGTCCGGCCGCCCAGACGGCCCATGCCGGTCATCACCGCCGGGTCATCCCGAAATCCGCGGTCGCCGTGCAATTCCAGAAAATCATCGATCACGTGCGGCAAAATCTGCAGGACCGTCGGCCGCATCGGATGGCGGGCCATCTGGACTTTCTGCCATGCAGTCAGATTCGAATAGACATCCCGCTTTTTCTCATCAAGCCTGGCCCGCAATTTCTCCAGCTTTTCCCGGACGTCTTCCCCCTGCGCGTTGCGCGCATTCAGTTTTTCGACGTCCTCCTCCAGCGATTCGATAGGGTGCTCAAAATCGTAATAGAATGGCATGGGTTATGCTCTTGCCGGAACCGATTCCTTTTTTTTCAGAAAAAAGACCGAGTAGGATCCCAACAAATCTTCAAGCTGCCGCCGAAGTTCCATCGATGGACGGCATCCCGATCCGGCCTGAAATTCGTATGAGGCGCCCGAGTCAAGCATATCCACAAATACAGGCCGATCCCCCGGATGCTCTTTGAGGATTTCCTTGATCCGCCGCAACGTGTCCATACCAATCCCTTCGTCGAGTTTGATCAATACACATTCATACAATTGTTCCGGATGATCCATTCCAACCACTTGGTCGGCCACAAGTGTAGCAAAGGGTCCTCGTTTTTCAAGACGGCCGGAAACCAAAAGCGGTGCGCCGGGCGACAGGACGGATTTACTGGCGACATAGAGATCGTGAAACAAAACGATGTCCAACCGGCTTGTTCCATCCTCGATCGCACCGAACGCCATCTCGCGGCCCGCGCGGTCGGTGTGCGGCCGAAAATCCATGAGCAGGCCCGCGGCCGTCACCGGCGC
>JAHFCY010000354.1 GCA_023249255.1 Candidatus Lindowiibacteriota bacterium
AATAGTCTTTGGGGTAATAGTGATTGTGAACATCGACGGTTCGTTGTGCCATTTCATTATTCCTTTCTGTCGTGCTATGACGCGGCGGCCAGGCTTGGCTTCCAGATCTGGCGGGCCTGCAGGATAAAGAGCGTCTTGTCCTGATACGCCCACTCGATGTCCGCATTGAAGCCGAAGTGGTCTTCGATTTTTTGCCCTGCTTGCGCCAATTCCAGGAGCTGGGCATCGGACAAGGTGGGCGCAGACTGCTTGTCCTTGGGTATGGGGCGTTCTTTGCGCCCCGCTCCGGCGGCTTCATCGATCGTCACCATCATCGTCTTGGGCGAGATCGTCTTCTGCTTGACCGAGAGGCGCTCTTTATCAATGACGTAAAAGTCATTCATCGATTGACCCGACACCACCGACTCGCCCAATCCCCAATTGGCTTCGATCACCATTTCCCCGGCGGCATGCGTGATGGGATTGGATGTGAACAGCACGCCGGCCGTATCCGCGTGCACCATGAGCTGAACGACAGCGGCGATCAGGCCACGCTCATGGGGAATCTGCTTTCGATGGCGCGTAAAGGCGGCGCGCGCTGTCCAGAGGGAAGCCCAGCATTCGCGGATCTTGCTCAGGACTTCAGGTTCGTTGGGCACGAAATGGTACGTGTCCATCATTCCAGGAAATGAGGAAATCGGGCTGTCACGGACGGCCACTGACGAACGAACGGCGACAAACTTCTCCTTGCCACGGATCAGTTTGCGATATTGGTGGCGGATGTCGTCCTCCAGGTCCGGAGGAATCAGGGCGGAAACGATCATCGAGCGGATCCGCGCCGTATCCGACTCGACGGCGCCGTAATCCTCAAAATTCAGACACCCGGCGATCTCAGCGATCGGCCGGTTCAATGCGTTGCAATCCAGCGTATACAGCAGCGCTTCGGTTGAGACGCAGAATCCCGCGGGAACAGCGACGCCCGCATGGATCAATTCCCCCAGATTGGCGCCTTTGCCCCCGCACTGCTGAACGTCCTTGCGGTCAATCTCATCAAGGGACAATGTGTGCTCAAACATATTTTTTCAGGAAGACGCCAGGCGTTGGACGCAATTCGGCGACGGGCTCCTCTGGCACGCCATTTGCCAGAAGCCACGCCCGCCATAGAACATCGACGAATTCGCGGCAAGTCTCGCCGAAACGATGAGCCTTTCATCACCGCGCCCGAAGTCAAAAATGCAAAAGGTGCGGGAGCTATGCGCGCGCCCAAGGCAATTCGTCAATTGGGGAGTCGCGGCAAGAGCATTTCGGAGAAAAACAGGCAGAACGTAACGCTCGCGGTTTTCGGCAATAGCCATTCTGTCCTTGAGGGAGTTCCTCGCGTCGGGCCGGACGACCCCTCCCGAAAATCGGTTGGGAGCTTATGGGCGCTGGCCGATAAACGGTCCTCCGGTCCGGACGAGAAGAAACGACGAACACCCGGCGAGTCCGGTTTCTTTGCGTCTTCGAGTTTTTGTTGTGGCGACGGACATCTATCGAAGCGTTAACGCTGTGGAAACGAAAATGCTCGGTTCTCGCCCGTGATGCCTGTCACGAAATATATCGTTCAACTGGCCGTCGCGGTTGTGGTGGCCCAGAACTTCACGCCCAAATCGCCAACAATGGAAGAGTGGACGGCACTGGCCAGGCTTCCCGACTTTACCGGCGTTTGGGAAAGGGTTGGAGTCGGCGCCGGCGGAACCGCGCAGGCCGGCCGAGGTCAGCGAGCCACTGCCGCAGTTCCGCGCGCGCCGGCCTACAGGCCGGAGTACGAGGCAAAAAAAAGGGCGTACCAGGCGAATCCCCCAGAGGACAACGAAACCGCCAACTGTCTGCCGCCTGGTATGCCGGGCATCATGAACCAGCCTTATCCGATGGAATTCCTGATGACGCCGGGGAAAGTCACAATCATCATCGAAGCCTACACGCAGGTGCGGCACATTTACACGGATGGCCGGCCGTTGCCCGAAGATCCCGATCCGAAATTCCACGGCACATCCGCCGGCCACTGGGAGGGCGATACTCTGGTGGTGGAGACGGTTGGTTTTTCCCCTCTCACACAGATTGAACGCGGCGTTCCGCATAGCGGCAACATGCGAATCGTAGAGCGACTCCGGCTGAGCGGTCCCAACACCATGGTTATCGAAACGACCGTTAACGACTCGCTTGTGCTGGTAGTTCCTTACACGACGACCACCACGTTGAACCGTCATCGCGATTGGACAATCGCAGAGTACATCTGCGAAGAAAACAACCGCAATTCCGTCGACGTCCGGGGTAAGGCGGGAATCGACCTCAGGCTTCCGCTGAAGGAGGATCAATAGCTATGAGAGCCGACATTCGAGGCATATTCTCGTTTGGACTAATTCTCTTCGGTCTCCTGTCCGCCGCAACGCCACCTGCGATGGGGCACCATTCGTTTGCCGCGTTTAACATGACCGCGGAAAAGACGGTCACCGGCGTCATTAGCAAGGTCCAATGGACGAATCCGCACATCTGGATCTGGGTCGACGTGCCTAACGGCAAGGGAGGCATCGATGCATTCGGCTTCGAAGGGATGAGTCCGAATTTTCTCGAGCGCCGCAACTGGACAAGAAAAACGCTGAACGCCGGCGACACCATAACGATCGTTTACCGTCCCCTTCAAGATGGAGCTCACGGCGGCATGTTCGTGAGCGCCAAAACCGCTGATGGCAAGA
>JAHFCY010000355.1 GCA_023249255.1 Candidatus Lindowiibacteriota bacterium
GCGTGCCGGATCGACTATCCGATTGAAACCGACCGGATCGGGAACGGGACATCCCCGCTCGGCATCTGTCCGCGATGCGACAGCCATGAGTTTTACGTTCAAAAAGACTTCAACCGAAATCTGGGATTACTGCTGACGATTCTATCGGCATTCGTCGTCTATCTCATCTTCGGCCTGACATGGAAAAGTCTCGTCGGATTGCTCGTCATCGCCGCCGCCGACGCCATCCTCCATCGCATTCTACCGCAGATCACGATCTGCTATCGATGCAAAACCATTTACCGGGGATTTCCAATCCATCCGGACCATCGCGCGTTCGATCTGCACATCGGAGAGCACTACCGGAAGAGTTAGAGAGCGGACCAATGGCCGAAAGTGTCAAAGTGTCAGAATGACCCCTTCTTCCTCTTCCCCCAGTCCGGCAGGATGGAGGGAAGGCCGAGAAGGCGGATGATTTTGTTGACGACGAAGTCAACGGCGTCGGAGATGGTTTTCGGATGATGGTAGAAAGCGGGGCTGGCCGGCAGAACGACAGCGCCGGCGCGCGTCACGGTCGCCATGTTTTCGATATGAATCAGATTGTAGGGCGTCTCCCGCGTGACCAGGATTAATGTTTTCCGTTCCTTCAGCATCGTGTCGGCGGCGCGTACGATGAGGTTGTCCGAAATGCCCGATGCAATTTTGCCGAGCGTGTTCATGCTGCATGGGACGATCACAAGGCCCGCGTAATCGTTCGAACCGCTGGCAATCGGGGCGAAATAATCCTTGTAATGGAAATATCGCACCGGGGATTTTGGATTCAGCACGGCTGGATCAAATTTCTCGATCGTGCCCGGGATTTTTTCCTCAAATTTCAGAACGTCCAGGCCGTCGGGCGACATCGTGAGTAAAATCTCGTCGGTCATCAGTTGTTCGATCAGCCGGCGGGCGTATATCCCGCCGCTTGCGCCGGTGATGGCAATCGCGACTTTCATGACCAGACGCCCGGGATGGATGTCCAGCACCGGGGACAGGAACCGTTTTCCAGCCTGTTGCGCAGAATGCGAAAGCCGCTCCGCTCGATGACATGTGTTTCGCATTTCGGGCAGACTGTGTCTTCCCAGTCGCCGACCCGGCCCGGGCGGTTCCCGGCGTAGACGTAATGGAGGCCCTCCTCTTTGCCGATTTCCGCGGCGCGAATGATGTCGGCCTCCGTCGTGTCCCGCCGATCGGTCATTTTGTAGTCGGCATGAAACGCCGTGACATGCCAGGGAATGTCCACTGAAACGCCGGACAAAAACCGCGCGATATCGCGAATCTCGGATTCCGAGTCGTTGAAATTCGGCACGACAAGCGTGACAATTTCAAGCCAGAAACCCATTCTGTGGAGCATCTGAATCGTGTCGAGAACCGTCTGAAGCCGGCCTCCCAGCTCGCGATAGCCCCTGCCGCTGAATCCCTTCAGATCGACCTTGTAAAGATCGACCCACGGCTGGAGAAAACGAAGAACTTCTTCAGTCGCATTGCCGTTTGAAATGTAAGCCGTCTTCAGTCCCGCGACCTTGGCGCGCTTGAACACCTCGACCGCCCACTCGCTCGTGATGAGCGGTTCGTTGTAGGTCGAAGCGAGCGTTGACGCGGCCTCACGAAGCGACAGGTGGACGAGGTCGTCCGCCGAGACGTCGCGGGGAGCGGTTCCGGCGGCGGCGTCACGAAGAGTCTGCGACGTGAGCCAGTTCTGGCAATACGAGCAGTGCAGGTCGCAACCCAGCATGCCGAACGAGAGCGCGTTGGTCCCCGGCATCGCGTGAAAAAAAGGTTTTTTCTCAATCGGGTCACACTGCAACGCTCCGACATAGCCTCTCGGCACATGGAGTGTCCCGCCTTCGTTGTAGCGGACTTTGCAGATGCCGCGTTTGCCGTCGCCGATCAGGCACCGGTGACCGCAGGACAAACACGTCAGTCGGCCGTCAGAATCGCGCCGAACCAATTCCGGCGCGGCCATCCCAGTCCGTTTGCGAAGAGCTTCTTCGAGCGTCGCAGTATCCGTATCCATGGCGGAATCATTGTACGGCGTCCACTGCGGGCTGACAAGCGGCGGCAATGCGGTCCGGTCAGCGAAGGAGCGTGGAGAAATCCGCTTCGGAAAGGGGGGGGACGCGCAGGAGCGCAAGATTTTCCTCGACGTGTTCGATGGAACTCATGCCGACAATCGGCGCTGTGACGTTGGGCGTTGACCGGACAATCTGGATCGCGCGCTGCGCGTCGGAGAGATCGCCGGACAGTCGTTTGCGGATATTCTCCGGCAGACCATAAGACAGGCGGCCCTGGGCGATGGCAACACTGGTAAAGACGGCAAGACCGAAATCCTGCGCGGCCTCCAGCGCGGAAACACGCCGGCCGTGGACAATCTGCGTGGGCGTGATAAACGCCTCCGGCATCGCAAGATTATAAGGAAGTTGAATTGCGCGAAATCGATGGCGATCTCCACCGATTTCCCGCGCGATTTGCACAAGACGTTCCAGACTCATGTAATCACGGGACTCGTTCGGCACTCGAAAGGCGTTCCATGTCGCGCAACCATAACAACCGATCCTGCCGTCGGATGCGGCGCGCTCCAACAATTCGAATGCGGCGCGAATCCGCCGATAAAACTCCTCATGATCGATTTCCTGGAACTGGCTTTCCGGATTATGAATGTAATAGACGTCGAGTTTT
>JAHFCY010000356.1 GCA_023249255.1 Candidatus Lindowiibacteriota bacterium
CCCTTTCTGGCGGCGAAGCCCAGCGCATCAAGCTCGCCAAGGAATTGAGCCGCCGCGCCACCGGAAGAACCCTTTATATTCTCGACGAACCCACAACCGGCCTGCATTTTGACGACGTCAAAAAGCTTCTCGATGAACTGAGCCGATTGACAGACCTCGGCAACACGGTGATCATTATCGAGCATCACCTCGACGTCATCAAAACAGCCGACTGGATCATCGATCTTGGCCCCGACGGCGGCTCACACGGAGGCCGCGTAATGGCAACGGGAACGCCTGAACAGGTGGCAAAATCCAGAAAGTCTTACACGGGACAGGCGCTGGCCGATGTATTAAAGAGGCCGCGACCGTCAACGTACGTATTGAATTAGATGTCACACGCCAAAACAACTGCCGACCTTATTCACGCGATGGTGACCCGGAGCCTTCAGGTCAAGACCCGTTTTTTCGCCGAGCATGCAGCGCAACTGGCCGAAGTCGCGGAAGTCATGGCGCATGGCTTCCGCAGCGGCCGAAAGGTCCTCCTCTTCGGCAACGGCGGCAGCGCCGCCGATGCCCAGCACATTGCGGCGGAATTCGTGGGGCGTTTCATGGCGGAACGAGATCCGCTTCCCGCGATGTCGTTGTCTTCCGACACGTCGATGCTGACGGCATTGGGCAACGACTACGGATTCGAGGCCGTCTTCGCCCGGCAAATTCAGGCACACGGACAGGCCGGCGACACCGCGATTGGGATTTCGACCAGCGGGAACTCCCCGAACGTTTTGCGCGGTCTGGAAACGGCAAAGGCGAAAGGTCTATACACCGTCGGCCTGACTGGAGAAACCGGAGGGAAGATGAACGGCCTCCCGGAAGTACTCTTCAAAGTTCCGGCCAACGACACACCCCGCATTCAGGAAACACACATCATGATCGGCCATATCCTCTGCGACTTGATTGACCGATCGCTGATTCCCGAAAAGTATTCACAGGACTAATCGTGGAATCAAAGTACCCGATTCAACCTCTCGACTTCGACGGCATCTCGACGTACCCCATTGAGTCGCGCAAGAGCAAGGTCGACGCGTCGATGTTCGCCAAGGCGATGGACGGTTCTGAGAATGTGCTCGGTTTCATCGCCAAACTTCCGCATATCCTCGCGGCCGATCAGCTTCGCACGTTGATTCGCGCCATCTTATTCGCCCGGGCTTCTCAAAAACCGATCGTCTGGGGAATCGGGGGCCACGTCATCAAGGTTGGGCTCGGTCCTGTCATCAATGACCTGATGGCACATGGTTTCGTCACGGGTATTGCGATGAACGGATCCGCGGCCATCCATGATTTCGAGGTCGCGTTTCGCGGCGCAACTTCTGAGGGAGTGGAAGAGCAGATCGATTCCGGGCGATTTGGCATGGCGCGGGAGACCGGCGAGTTCATGAACGCTGCCATCAATTCCGCGGCGCAACACCGCATTGGGATGGGCGAATGTCTCGGGCAGTTCATCCGCCGCAATGAACCGCCTTTCCATCACGCGCCTTCCAGCATTCTGGCCGAAGCTTATTCGCTCGGCATTCCCGTCTCCGTGCATGTCGCGATTGGAACGGACATCATCCACATTCATCCGGCAGCCTCCGGATCAAACCTCGGCGAGGCGACATATCGCGATTTTCGCCTGCTGTGCGCGATGACAAGGGACCTGAATGGAGGCGGCGTTTACCTGAATGTCGGTTCCGCAGTGATTCTCCCGGAGGTATTTCTCAAAGCAGTTTCCGTGGTTCGGAACCTCGGACAGGAACTCGAGGAATTCACGACGGCCAACCTGGATTTCATCCAGCATTATCGCCCCACGCAGAATGTGTTGAAGCGTCCCACGCAGAACTCCGGTCAATCGGTTGCGCTGACCGGTCATCATGAAATCATGGTCCCCTTGATCGCCGCTGCGCTCAAGGGTTCGCTGGCCGGGAAATGATACAGGATCCATTGCCGGTCGAGCCGCCGCGCTACCGTTGGACTGTCATTGATCTTGTCGCGTTTGCCGTTTTCTTTTTAGCGGCGCTCTTAATCGTACAGTTGGCCTTTTTCTACGCCGTCAAGGCATTCGGTCCGAGGCTCCAGGGTTCAGTCGTCGCGGCGGTCGTCGCTCAGGGCGTCATCGATTCGATTGTGGTCGTCTTCATTTTTTTTCTCGTCCGGGTGGTGCATGGATTCTCGTTCAAAGAAACGATCCATTGGAACCGGCATTATAACTACACGTCCGGCACACTGATGGGTCTTGGCGTCATGCTGGCGTTGAGCGTGGCGCTCACGTCCACTCTTTTTCCACAAGCCGATCAGACGCCGATCGAAAAGCTGCTTTCGTCCGCAAAATCGCTCTACATTTTTGCCGTTTTCGGCATTCTCATTGCACCGCTGTTCGAAGAGATCATTTTCCGGGGCTTCCTGTTCAAGGTGTTTTCGGATATGCGGGGACCGGGTCTGGCGGTTCCCGCCACAGCTCTTTTGTTCTCTTCGCTGCATGCGCTTCAACTGTGGGGAAACTGGGCGGCCGTTCTGCTGATCTTCGCCGTCGGCTTCATCCTGGCGGTCATTCGCGAGCGTTCCAACTCGTTGATTCCCGGCCTTATCGTGCATACGGCTTACAACTCGACCTTGTTCGGAATGTATGCGCTGGGAACGCTCGTTCAGAGCCTCAAGCACTAGCAGAAAT
>JAHFCY010000158.1 GCA_023249255.1 Candidatus Lindowiibacteriota bacterium
CTTTCGTTCAAGAGCGACAGGATATGATTGTCGAGCCGGTCTATTTTTTTTCGAATTGGCGAGAGCGCGGCAAGGCTCACAAGGTCACTCCTGCGGCGGGCGGACGGACGGATCCGCGGCCGCGATAGATTCCGTCTGATCGGCGGCGACCGCAACCGGCGCAGCCGGGTCGGCCGCGGGCAGTGGAGATGACTCGATAATCGGCTGTGCCGACTCCTTGAACAGCGAATCCAATTCGGTTTCGTCCGGCAAATCCTCCAGATTTTTCAACCCGAAATATTCCAAAAACCGCTGGGTCGTGACGTAGAGAAGCGGCGCGCCCGGAACTTCCTTGCGGCCCGCCTGCCGGATGAAATCCTGCTCCATGAGCCCCTTGATCACCGCATAGCTGTCGACGCCTCTAATTTGTTCGACATCCTGCGCCGTGGCCGGATCGCCCGAGCTGTGCCGATATGCCATGATGGAAAGGACTTCGAGCGCCGCGCGGGACAATCGCTGAACCCGCCGTATTCCGAAGAGGCGGGCCAGGATCTGCTCAAGCGACGGACGGGTCGCGAGCCGGTATCCACCGGCGATTTCCACGATGTCGAGCGCGCTGCTGCGCTCGGCGTATCTCTGGCGCAATTCCTCAATTGCCGCGCGGACTTCCGAGAGCGGCCGCGAGAGAACTTCCGCAAGCCGCCGGTCGGTCAGTGGCGAGTCGGATACAAACAGGCAGGCCTCGATCAGCGAGGCCGGCGAAATATCCTGAACAGCCGGTTCAGGTCGGGTCGACTGGGTCTGTGGGTCGTTCATCTACCGCTCCTTCTTGTGGCGCCGGCACGGCAGGCGCGGATTCGGGTTCGCTTTCATATATTTGTTCAGCGGACATCATCGCCTCAGGCGACGTGTCCGGATGATACCGTTCGCCCGGAACGACCGTGATGGCTGAAAACGGCCTCTCCTGCAGCACGTGCACGATGTGAAGACGCGTGAGTTCCAGGAGCGCAAGGAGCAGGACAAGCAGTTCAATTCGCGGCGCGGCGACAAAATACACGTCGTCGAAAACCAGCTCGGAGCGCTCGCGAAGCCGGTTCAAGATATCCTTCGCGCGCTCTTCCACGCGGCCCGTGTCGATCGCGATTTCCTCCGGCGGACGTTTGCGGCCGCGCGATGCGTCCAGGACGATCCGGTATTCGGCCAACAGCGTGTAGAGCGTCGCCTCCTGGAGCAGAATCACGCCCTTTCGATAGGGCGCCGACAGATCAACCGTGCCGGGATAAAAACGCCTGGCCGCCTCCGCCGCGCGCTCCCTCAAAATTCCTCCGGCCGTCTGAACCCGCCTGTACAACAGCAGACGGTCGACAAGCGATTTGCGCGGATCCTGTTCGGGCTGGTCGGTTGGCGGCGGCACCGGCAACAGCATCCGGCTTTTGAGTTGAAGCAATTCGGACGCCATGGCGATGTACCCGCCGACGACGTCGAGATTCAACTCCTTCCGCCGCTCCATGTAGGACATGTACTGATCGGTGATGGGGGCCACCGCCAGATTCCGGATGTCCATTTGATTTTTTTTTATCAGAAACAGAAGCAAATCCAACGGACCGCTGAACCGTTCAAGCAGAACGGTGAACGCATCGGGATCCGCTTCCAGTGTGGCGAGCGGCGCTCCCCCCCCGCCGTCGGCCATCCTCATCTCATCCATGGAGAAAAAACCCTACATAACGCGAAAAAATTTAACAAGGTTGAAAATTACAAAAGGTCAGCGAGCCGGCCGGCCTCGTCAACCGACAATTCGTCAATCCGCCGGTCGGCCAGGTTCTTTCCCGAGGCGATCAGCGTTTCCGGCGGCACAACCGCGGAGAGTTTTTTCCGGCGCGCCGAAAAGAGCAGGCGCGGAACGCGCCGGTCCCGTTCGGACCACGTCACGCCGGGCCGAAACACGAGACGAAACACGGTTGACGACACGTTCGGTTTCGGAATAAACCCGCCGGGCGGAATGTCAAACAACTTTTCGCGGCGCGAACAAAAACGGTGGGTCAGCAGCGTCACCGACCCCATGCTTCGGCCGCCGGGCGATAGAATTCGCTCCGCCACCTCTTTCTGCAGGCAAAGAACGGCTTCGGAAAACAACCCGGCGTTTCGGATGACAACCTCCAGCAACCGGGCCGCCGTGCTGTAAGGGAGATTGCCGAACACCACGCGCGGCGGGCGGCTGGCCGCAAGCATGGAAGGCCAGTCGATGTCTCTTGCATCTCCCTGAACAAGATGAAACCGCCCGGCATCGCCGGAAAACCGGCGCGACAGAAACTGCGCGAGCCGGCCGTCAATTTCGACCGCATGGACATCAATGTTTTTTTCGAGCAGAGCCGATGTCAGCGCGCCAAGTCCCGGACCTATTTCGACGGCGGTCGGCGCCGCGGGCGGCAATGCGTCGGCGATTTTTCGCGCCGTGTCGGGATGGACGAGAAAGTTCTGTCCGAGACCTTTCGAGGGACGAATGCCGAGCTCAAGCAGGGTTTCCCGTATGGACATGGACGGATCAGCGCAACGCCCAGTCGATTGCAAGACGCATACTGCGCGGGTCGGCGATCCGGCGGCCGGCGATGTCATACGCGGTTCCGTGCGCGGGAGAGGTCCGGCGCGCGGGAAGACCGAGCGTGATGTTGACGGCGAGGTGGAGACCGGCGCGTTTGACGGGAATCAATCCCTGATCGTGATACATGGCGAGAAACGCGTGGGGATGAAGACGCCGGACACTCTCCGGCGAAAACGCGCTGTCGGCGGGAAGCGGCCCCATGGCGACGCCGCGGCGAGTCCGGTTGAATGCCCGAATCGCCCGATCGATCCGGGAATCTTCCGTTCCGATTCTTCCGCCTTCGCCCGCGTGCGGATTCAAACCGAGGACCGCGATCCGGGGACGGCGCGTCACGCCAAGATCGGCCAGGCCGGACGCCAACGTCGTGAGCGCGCGAAGGACGGCGGCGGCGGTCACCCGGTCTGGAACCCGTGAAATCGGAATGTGTTCGGTTACGAGCGCGACCCGGACGGCGCCGGCCATGAGAAGCATGAGAGGTTTGACTCCGAATATTTCACCGAGATATCCGGTATGCCCCGAAAATCGAATTCCCGCGCGCATGCAGGCTTCTTTGGACATCGGCGCGGTTACCAGCGAAAACCTGGCGGGGTCCGATGCCAGAATCTCCACCGCGAGACAAAACGCGTCGAATGCCGATCGGGCGGCCTGAGCCGTCATCCGGCCGGGTTGGGGCCGAAATCCCGCGGACGCCGGATCGATTTGATAAAGACCGTCCGGCAGCGACGCTCGCGAAGACAACAAAACTCCTTTTTCAATCGGCCGGCATCGACGAACCAGCGCGGGAGCGGCGAGCATCAGCGCCCGCAAGGATCCGATGAGGACGACCGGCGCGCAGCGCGCGGCCCGGGGCACGGATTTTGCGACAACCTCGGGTCCTATCCCGTTGGGGTCACCAAGCGTTACGAGCAGAATTTTATTCGACAAACTTGACGTAGGCGCGGTCCCAGAGAGAGGAGACATACAAGTTTGCCTCGCCGGCGGATTTCAATCGAACGAGGCGCTCCCGGATTTTTTTTCGATCGTCAGGCTGAATTTCCTGAATGGGTTTAAGCCGTCGGTCGACAAGCTGAACCACGGCAAACCCGGCATCTGTCTGAATCACGCCGCTGAACTCGCCGAGATTTTTAATCTTGATGACCTCGGCCTCGATCTCCTCCGACCATTTTCCGAGAAGATACGTTCCCATGTCGCCACCCCCCTCATCCGCGCCCTCGCTTGAAAACTGCCGGGCCGCCTTTTCAAACGTCAACTTCCCGGACTTAAGCTGAAGCAGAGCCTTGAACGCGTCGTCCGGGGAGCGGGTTACAATCATCCGCGTGGCATACAGCATGCGGATGTCGTCGTCGGTCACGACGATCGTGCTTTCGACCGCCTGCGCGATCAGCCTCGATTTGATCATCTCCTGCTTGATTTCACGCTCAAGAAGATCCCGGAATTCATCGGAGGAATATCCCTGCTCGGACAGGACGTTTTCAAATTCGCCGCCGTACTGTTTTTGCAGGGCGGCCATCCGCGCGTCCACGACCGATTCGACATCGCCGCGGTCCAGCACAATTTTTTTCTCCTTGGCCGCCTGGTTCACAAGTTTGTTTTTCACCAGTTCGATCAGGATGTTTTTCCGAAGCTGAACGCGCTCCTCCTCGGACGGAGGCGACTGCATGCCCAGCAGAATTGGATAGGATTTTTCCTCAAGTTCCCGTTCGGTGAGGATCTCGTCATTGACGACTGCAACGATCCGGTCGACGATGGTGGCGTGGGAGGGACGGACAGTTAAAAACGCAGCCACACACAGACACAGACAGACAGACACAGACCGAAGGGGAGATGATAAACCACGGGAGCCGGGAGAAAGCAGGGTCACGGGAGGCTGCCCATCCGGTTGATTGGCCAGTAGATGCAAAAAGCCTTGCCGACGATGTCCTTCCTGTCGACGAATCCCCAGTACCGGCTGTCCTTGGAAAAATCGCGATTGTCGCCGAGCGCGAGATAATGGTCCTTGGGAACGACAATCGGCCGAAAATCATCGCGGTCGGAATCAAAGAGCGGATCCTTGTGGACGGCGTACGGCTCCTCCTGGAGGACGTTATTGACATAGAGCTTTTTTCGGACCATTTCAATGCGGTCGCCCGGCAGGCCGATCACGCGTTTGATGAAATGTTTTTCTTCCGGGGCAAACCAGAAGACGATGATTTCCCTGTGGCGGGGCTCGCGGAAATAATACTGGACCTTGGAAACTAGAATGCGGTCGTCTTTGAGAAGCGTGTTTTCCATGGAGCTGGAGGGAATGTAAAACGCCTGCAGAAACAGCCAGCGGATGAGAAGCGCGAGGAGAAACGCGGACAGGACGGTGTCGACGATCTGCCGCCACGGGGGCTTGCCGGGATAATCGATGAAAATCGATTTGATTTCAAACCAGATTCTGCCGGCCCATTCCCTCCAGCCGGGCGGCGGGACGGAGATCCGGCTGTCCGGGGGTGATTTCATTCGAACCGCCCGTTCATGCGGAACATCGAAGCAGGGCGGCTTAAACCGCCTGCTTGCTCTTTTCGAAATCCGTCAGAAACGTTTCGACCAGACGGCGCGCGTCAAGCTCGTTGATCTCCCGCTCGAGGATTTTCTGCGCGGCCGAACGGGCGAGCGCCGAAATTTCGGCCATCAGCGCACGGCGCGCCTGCTCCGCCTCGTTCTCGATGTCCCGCCGCGCGCTTTCCATGAACTTGTGCGCCTTGCCGGACGCCTCGGCCAGAATGCCCGCAGCTTTGTCCCGCGCCTCGGCTTCGATCCGGCCGAACCGCAGCTGCGCTTCGGCCTCGATCGCCGAGATCTTCTTCAGATACTCCTGCTTCAGCCGCTCGACCTCCCGCTTGCCTTCTTCGATCGCGTCGAGGTCCTTGCGGATTTTGATCCGCCGGCCCTCAATCGTGTCCGAGATGCCCTTCCAGGCAAACCTGTAGAGGATGCCGAAGAAGAGAACGAAGGCGATGATGTTGGTGAGGAGTTTTGCCCCTTCAACGCCGAGCGATTCGAGGACGCTTTTCAGAACATCCATGGAGTGTTTAGTGGCCGATCTTGTCCATGAACAAGAATACGGTGACGAGCGCGTAGATCGTCAGCGCTTCGATAAACGCCGCGCCGATGATCATCGTAAGACGGATTTTTGCGTCCGCCTCCGGCTGACGGCCGATGGCCTCCATCGCGCCGCGAACGCCATTTCCAAGTCCGATCCCGCAGCCGAGCGCCGCCAGTCCCACGCCAATGGGCAACGCCAGAGCCAACCCTGTTTGATAATCCATTTCTGTCAACCTCCTGTGCGATTATTAAGCATGTTCTTCATGCGGAAGAACCATCAAAATGTAAATGGTCGAAAGAAGACTGAAGACAAGGGCCTGAATCGTGTCGAGGAGCACCAGAAGCATGCTGATGATGATGACCGTCCCGAATGCCATGGCGCCGCCGAGGAGGGAAAAAAATCCGCTCGGATGAATGAGGTTTGACATGGCCATGTCCTGAAAAGCCGCCAGCAGGGTATCGCCGCCGGTGACGTTGCCGAACAACCGGAGCGAGAGCGTGATGGGCGGGACAATCACGTCAAGAATGAGAAAGAGAAAAAACAAAAACGGCGCGAGAATAAACATGATCGTGTCGCGCGGCTGGCCGGCGAGATGGTCGAGATACTTTTTGGGGCCGAGTTTGGTCAGCGCGGTGAACTGCACGACGCAAAACACGCAGATGGCGAGACCGAGCGTCGTGTTGAGATCCGTCGTCGAGGCTTTGAGAAACGGCACCAGCCCCATCATGTTCATGCAGAAGATATAGAGAAACAGCGTTCCGATGAACGGCACAAACGTCCTGCCGTGCGAACCGAGAATGTTTGTGAAAAAATCCTCCAACGTTTCGACGACGGTCTCGACGAAATTCTGGAATCGGCCCGGCACGAGCGTCAACACGCGGCTTCCGGCGATGAAAACGACCGACAGAATCGTCGCGGCCAGGACGGAGAAAAAAATATTTTCATATCGGGTCATCACCTGGATCCAGGGCGAGTTGCCGGCATGCTGATGAATCAGCGAGATCAGGTTGGGAGCCTCAAGCCCTCCATGTCCCTCTTCAGCGAAAAGCGATACGCGAAATAAATTCTGAATCATCGGCGTTCCGGTTCGATCGCAGGCGAAAAATTTCTCGACATCGCAATGAGCGCAACCTGGCTGAATATCGTGCCGGAGAGAATTCCGGCGACAAACGATTCGGGCCGGAGCGCCTGTTGGGACAGGCCGTCCATGCAGACCGCGCCCAGAGCGCCGAGAGCGATCAGCGCCAGCGCGGGAATGATCACCGGCAAAACGCCTTTCCAGCGCGTGTGATCTCCGACCGATGCCTGTGCGATTTCAAGAAACGCTCCGAACGCGAGCGCGGCCGCGGCGCCTCCGGCGGCCAGACTCCACCACGCCATCGGAGTTGAAAACGGCACAAACAACGCCCCGCCCACAACGGGCGCAAACGCGCACAGGCTTGCACTCCAGATCAGTTTTCGTGTGTTGACTCTCTCCATATTATATTAAGCGCCTTTCCCCGCCGAACCGCCCGAAATCTGCCGCAGAATGGCGCGCGTTCGGATCACCGCCGCGACCAGGCCGAACACCACGCCAACCGAGACTCCCCAAGGCGGGCATCCCCACCGCCGGTCGGCCAGATATCCCAGATACCCGCCAATCCCCGGCGCCGCCAGCATCACCATCGGAATGCTGACCGCCACGATGGAACTCACTTCCTGCTTCCCCGACTGCGTCGACAAATTCAAGTCGCCGATTCAATCACCGATAACGGGGGGATGTCAACCTACAGGACACGCGCACGCGGGAAAACGGAGCGGCGGTGCGGGGCAATCTCAAAGTGATATCATGATATCATGATATATATCATGATATCACTTTCAAAATCTCGGATGCCTCGGCCCACATCTCTCGCCGGCTGACCGACGTCTCCAGGATGTCCCACGGGAACGGGCAGTCGAAAGATTTCGGCTCGACCGCTGCCAGATTGCGCACGCTCGGGTCTCTTGCGGCGCGCCCTTCCGACATCGCCAGGATGTCCGATGCGGACGACTCGTCCGAAAAAACCAGAAACGCCTGCTGGACCGCCTCGCGCGGGCTGTATCCAGACACGTCCCGCACGCCCAGCGCCCGCAGACGGTCGCGCAGAAACCGGAATTTCGCCTTGAGAATTTTCAGCGGCTGCATCGGAAACCATTGCAGGGGCGTCTGCGGTTTGGGGATGAACGGATTGAGACTCGCACGCACGCGCAATCCCGTCTTCACCGCATCGGCGCAAAATTCAACGATGCCCTGAACATCCTCGTCCGTTTCAAACGGAAACCCGTAAATAAAATAGAGTTTGACCTGTTCCATGCCTTCGGCGCGCGCAGCCGTGAGCCGTTCACGGGCGGCCGCAAGGTCCATCCGTTTGTTGATGAGTTTCA
>JAHFCY010000159.1 GCA_023249255.1 Candidatus Lindowiibacteriota bacterium
TTGTTGTTTTCCTTGAGCCGCTTGATGGACTCCTCCAGCATGATGTCGACGATTTTGAGCAGGGCATCCGTATCGAGCGTCCGGAAGACCACGACCTCGTCGATGCGATTCAGAAATTCCGGATTGAACTTTCGCTTGACCTCATCCATCACGCGGTCCCGCATCTGCTCGTAGGTCAGTTCGGAAGTGCCGTCGCCGGTGAATCCGAGCCGCTTGCCGCTCACGATTTCCTTGGCGCCGAGGTTCGACGTCATGATGATAACGGTGTTTTTGAAGTCGACGACGTGGCCGAGATTGTCGGAGAGCTGGCCGTCCTCGAGGACCTGCAGGAGAATGTTGAATATATCGGGATGCGCCTTTTCGATCTCATCGAACAGGACGACCGAATAGGGCTTGCGGCGGATGTGCTCGGTGAGCTGGCCGCCCTCTTCGTAGCCGACATAGCCGGGCGGAGAGCCGATGAGGCGCGAGACGTTGAATTTTTCCATGTACTCGCTCATGTCGATCCGGACGAGATTAGTCTCGTCGCCGAACAAAAATCCGGCAAGCGTTTTGGCCAGCGCGGTCTTGCCGACGCCGGTCGGGCCGAGAAACAAGAATGAGCCGGTGGGCCGCCGGGGATCCTTGAGGCCCGCCCGGGCGCGCCGGACGGCCTTGGCGATGGCGCTGATGGCGTCCTTCTGGCCGATGATTTTCTTCGCCAACTCCTCCTCCATGCGTATGAGGCGTTCCGATTCGGCCTCGGTCAGCCGCGTGAGAGGCACGCCGGTCCAGTCGGCGATCAGGGTCGCGATGTCGTCAACGTCGACCACGGCGTCGGACTGGCCCTTTGACTTGTTCCATTCCTTGCGGATTTTCTCGATCTGTTCCCGGAGCTTCTTCTCCTTGTCCCGGATCTGCGCGGCCTTTTCGTATTCCTGGGCGATGACCGAATCCTTTTTTTCGCCGAGGAGTTTTTCAAGTTCCTGCTCAAGCGAGCGAAGTTCGGGCGGGACGAGCGTGGTTTTGAGACGGGCCCGCGATCCGGCCTCGTCGATGAGGTCGATCGCCTTGTCGGGCAGAAACCGGCCGGAGACGTATCGGTGCGACATCCGCGCGGCGGCGTCGAGGGCGCCATCTGTGATCTTCACGCGGTGATGCGCCTCGTAGCGGTCCCGAAGACCTTTGAGAATCAGAATCGCGTCCTCGACATTCGGCTCGTTGACCATGATCGGCTGAAACCGCCGTTCAAGCGCCGCGTCCTTCTCGATATACTTGCGGTATTCGTCCATCGTCGTGGCGCCGACGCACTGGAGCAGGCCGCGGGCAAGCGGGGGTTTCAGAATGTTGGCGGCATCGATGGCGCCTTCGGCCCCGCCGGCTCCGACCAGCGTGTGAAGTTCGTCGATGAACAGGACGCAGTTCTTGCTCTGCTTGATCTCGTCCAGAATTTTCTTGAGACGCTGTTCAAATTCTCCCCGGTACTTCGTGCCGGCCACGATGCTCGGCAAATCCAGCGCAAGCACGCGGCGGTTCAGGAGAAGCTCCGGCACGGCGGCGGCAATGATCTTGTGGGCCAGACCTTCGACGATTGCGGTCTTGCCGACGCCGGGCTCGCCGATCAGCACGGGATTGTTTTTCGTGCGCCGGGAAAGGATCTGGATCACCCGCTCGATTTCCTTGTCGCGGCCGATGACGGGATCGAGTTCATTGTCCCGCGCGAGTTTGGTGAGATCGCGGGCGAACTCGTCCAGAAGCGGCGTCTTCGAGACCCCTTTACGCGCGGGCGGGGCGCCCGGTTTCTGCTGGGCCGCCACGGGTTGCTGCGGTTCCGCGCCGCTTTCAGGGACCTCGTCCGTGCCGAGGCCGTAGAGATCGTAGAGCGCCAATCGGACGTCATCGACGTCGATGTGATATTTTTTGAGAATCTGCGCGCCGGTGCCCTCGCCTTCCTCCAAAATCGCGATCAGGAGATGTTCCGTGCCGACAAAATCGTTCTTGAGGCTTTTGGCGACGTCCGATGAAATTTCGAGGACTTTCTTGGCGTTGGGCGAGTAGTCGAGACCGGAGGCCTCCGAGATGCGCTTTTGATTTTTCATCACGTTCTGGATTTCATTCTCGAGGTCCTGAAGGTCAATGCCGAGGTCCTTGAGGATCTCAAGCGCGACGCCGGAACCCAGCTTGATGAGGCCGAACAAAAGATGCTCCGTGCCGATCAGGTTGTGCTTGTGCCGTTCCGCCTCCTGTTGCGCCAGGAAAAGAAGTTTCTGAACGCGCGCCGTAAATTTATAGGACATGGCCCGCCCGCCTCCTGTTTTTTTTCACGCTGTTTTCATTCTCAATCTCGTCCGGATCAGTTCGGCCCGCGCGACGTCGCGCTCTTCGGCCTGAAGATCCTTGCCGGACGACACGCACAAATGCGCGGGCTGGATGAGCACAAAAAGCTCGTTCAACATCTGCGTCGTGATGTCGTGGATCAGTTTGTAATAGACGGCGAGCCGAAGGGCCGACACGTGGCTCATCGCCTCCTTCGACGATAACAACCTCGCGTGCCGGAGAATCCCCCACGCGCGGAAAATCGTATCCTCGACGTGCAAATGGTCTTCCGAGTACATCCACTTGCGCGCCTCCCGTTCCTTGGAGGCGATCTGGCGCGTTATTTTTTCGATGTTGTCAACGATTTCCTCCTCGCCGCGCGAGAGGGTGATCTGATTTGAGATCTGAAAAAAGTTGGACATGGGTTCGGTTCCCTCGCCGTAAAATCCGCGGACGGCCAGGCCGAGGTGCGACACGGCCTTGAGCACTTTGTCGATCTGCTTGGTCTCGACCAGGCCCGGCAGATGCACGAGCACGCTGGCGCGCATGCCGGTGCCGACGTTGGTCGGACACGCGGTGCAATAACCGATGTCAGGCCGGAAAGCATAGTCGAGAGTAGCCTCAAGGTCGTTGTCGAGGGAGTCGACGACGCGCCAGGTGTCGATCATGGCCAGTCCCGGCTCCATCGCCTGAATGCGAAGATGGTCTTCCTCGTTTACCATGACCGACAGAGCCTCGTCACGCTCGACGATCACACTGCCGAGTTTCGATTCGATGAGCCGCTGATTGATGAGGTGCCGCTCGACCAGAACCTGTTTTTCGATGTCGGACAATTTTTCTATCTGAATGACGTGGGCATTTTTGAGCATTTTGCTCCGCTCCGCCGCGTCGGAAACCGCCTGTCGGACAGCGCGGAGGGCTGTGTCGTTCGCGACATGCGGAAAAGCGTGCTGGGCCAGGTTTCGGGCCAGACGGACGCGGCTGGATACGACGACGTCGCCGTCGGGCGCGCCATCGGCCCGCATCCACGGGCCGGTGTTTTCCATGTTGAGCGGGAGAGTCATGACTCGTTCACCGCTCCCGTCGATTTGAGTTCGGACTCGATTTGTTTGATCTGGTCACGGATGTGGGCCGCGCGCTCGTATTCCTCCTGCGAAATCGCCTCGCGAAGATCCCGCCGGAGTTTCTTGATCTCACGGACCCGGTTGTGCGCGCCGCCTTCGCCCAGCCGCATCGGGACTTTGCCTGTGTGGTGCGAACTGCCGTGGATTTTTCGAAGCAGGGGAATCAGTTCGTCATAAAAAGTTTCGTAACAGCGGGGACAGCCCAGCCGCCCGGTGCGCTTGAATCCCCCCGAGGTCAGGCCGCAGACGGGACAGGCGAGCTTGCTTTCCGCCGCGGGCGCTTCGGGTTCGGCGTCCGGCGCGAGACCCGCGATGAGATTTTCAAGATGGAACTCGTGGTTTGCGCCCATGATGTTCATTTCTTTCGCGCAGGATTCACAGAGGTGATACTCCGTGCTCTGATTGTTGATGATCTTCGCGAAATGAATTTTGGCCTCGTTTTTCTTGCATCGCTTACACTGCATAGGCGTCGTCCCCCTCCTGCCGCGACCGGCGGAAATCCTCGATGAGCGCCCGCGTGGTCCGGCCCGGTTTGCCGTCACCGATGAAGCGGCCGTCAATGTTGGTCACCGGCACAATTTCGGCCGCCGTTCCGGTCAGAAAAACCTCCTCGGCAGTAAAGAGCTCATGTCGAGTAAAGGGCGATTCCAGAACGGTAAGGCCGCGCGATCGGGCCAGATCCATGACCACGCCGCGCGTGATGCCTTTCAGAGCGCCGAGATACACCGGAGGCGTCATCAAGACATTGTCCCGCAGGCAAAAAATGTTGTCGCCCGTACATTCGCATACGTATCCGGAATCTGTCAACATGAGCGCCTCCACGCAGCCCGCTAATTTTCCCTCGATCTTCGCGAGAATGTTGTTGAGATAATTCAGGCTCTTGATGCGGGGGTTGAGAGCTTCGGGAACGTTCCGGCGCGTGGGCACGGTCACGATCGCCAGACCGTTGTCGTAATACTCTTTGGGATAGAGAGTGATCGAATCGGCGATGATGAACACGGTGGGTTTCGGGCATTTGTCTGGATCAAGTCCGAGATCGCCCACGCCGCGCGTCACCACGAGGCGGATGTAGGCGTCCCGAAGGCCGTTTTCGCGCACGGAGGATTTCACGTGCGCCGTCAGGGTGGGCCGGTCGTAGGGAATGGCCAGACGGATGGCCTTGGCCGAATCGTACAGACGGTCGATATGATCCGCCAGACGGAAAATTTTCCCGCCATAGGCCCGGATGCCCTCAAAGACACCATCACCATACAACAGTCCGTGGTCGAACACCGACACCACGGCCTTGTCCCGGGACACAAATTCGCCGTTCAGAAAAATCTTACCCGCCATTTGCGCATACCCCCATCCTCGCCGGACTGTCACAGCCGGCCGCATGAATCCCCGAGTGTACTTGAGCGCGTGAAAAGTTCAACTGGTGGACGTTGGGGGGGTTCGTCCTGTACGACATTCCCTCGAAATCATTCTCCGGCGGTCTGGAGGCGGCCGGAGCGCAAGTCAACGCGGCGGTCGACCCGGGCGGCGACTGCGGGATTGTGCGTCGAAAGCACGACCGCGACCTGTCGGCGCTTGCAGGCCTCGTCGATGAGATCGAGAACGCCGCTCGCGGACTGGCCGTCAAGGTGTCCGGTGGGCTCATCGGCAAATAGAATTTTCGGCTGATGAATGAGCGCGCGCGCAACCGCAATCCTCTGCCGCTCTCCGCCGGAAAGTTCCTCGATCCGTGACGCCGCGCGATCGGCCAATCCGAGCCGATCCAATACCGACCTCACCTCGCCGTCATGTCCGCCGGGCCCGCCGTTCGTCCGGGCCATCCGCAGGGCGAGCCGGATGTTTTCCTCGACGGTGAGATCGGGCATGAGGTGATGGAACTGAAACACGATGCCGGCGTCGCGGACGCGCAATCCATCCCGCGCCGATTCCCCGAGCGCGTAGAGATCCGTCCCCAGCCATTCCACGCGCCCGGCGTCCGGCGGCAAAATTCCGGCCAGAACGTGCAGAAGCGTCGTCTTGCCGACACCCGACGGCCCCGTGATCGCAACCCACTCGCCCGGCGCCACGGCCAGCGACACGTCCGTCAGCACCGCGCGCGGTTCACGTCCGCTGACGAATGTTTTCGACAGATGCTCCGCAGCCAGAACCGGTGAAGGCATAGGAAATCATTCTGACAGTTTGACGTGATTGACGCAACCGGATGGAATGAGGGGAAAACCAGAGCCACAGACAGACATTCACAGACAAACACAGACACAGACAGTTTCTATTTGGGAAGGTGGGAGTCTGTCTGTGGCTCTGGTTTCTCCATTCGACCCCTTTCGCCCTCGTCGTCGTTCTGGACAAATATTTTTGCACAGGATAATCTCTGCAAATGGAACGACTGCTTGAGTTCAATGTTTCCGGATTTAATTACGATATCGGCCTGGCGATCGGGAGGAAATTCCGGCGGGAGATCCGGCACTACGTGCGGCACAACAATCACCTGCTGGCCGAACACTGGACGGGACGGTTGGGAAATGTTCAGGACGTCCTTGACGAGTCGCTGGCCCGCACGACGCGCGCGTTTCCGCGGTACGTTGAGGAGTTGGACGGCGTCGCGCAGGGTGCGGGCGTGCCGTTTCGCGATATCTATGCCCTCAATTACATTGAACTTCTCGAAGTCGACGCGCCCTATTCCCGGAAATCGGAAACCTGTTCGACGGTCGTTGCGCCGCGGCGCGGCCATTATCTCGTCGGCCACAACGAGGACTGGACCGCGGGCCAGAACGACGTGTATCTCCTGCGGGCGCGTTACCCGACGGGCGGCGGGTTCATGTGCCTCGCGTACTACGGATATTTGCCCGGCATGAGCGTGGGGGTCAATTCCCACGGGATGTTTCACGCGATCAATTATCTCTCACCGCGCGACCGGCGGGTCGGCATTCCCCGGACGTTCATCACGCGCGCCATTTTAGACGCGCCTGACTTCAAAACCGCCGTCCACATCGCCCGGTCGCACTACCGGTCGTTCGGCCAAAGCATCAACCTGTTTCGCCGCAACGCCTTTATTAATATAGAAACGTCGGCCAAGCGGGCGGCGATTCGCCGGCCCCGGGGCGTGGACCTCCACACGAACCACTACCTTCATCCCGAATTGATCGAAATGGAAAGTCCGGGCCACATGCAGTGGACGCTCACCCGATACGGCATCGGCCGGGACTACATCGCGCAGCGAAACGGATCCGTCGGGCGATTTGGCGAGGGACAGATTCGCGAGCTTCTCGGTTCGCGCGAGTGCGCACCGTTTTGTTTCTACTGCATTCCGGAATCCCGAAATGAACACGTTACGCTTGCCACCACGATTTTCGATACCCGGCGGCTGGATCTTCGCGTCATTCGCGGCAATCCCGCGGGCGCGCGGGGCCGATTATACAAATTCGATGATTGAAAATCTGACGGCGCTTCGGAAAGAGGCCGCGCGTCGCGGATGGTTTCGAGGGCGGACGTTCGTCTACTACGGCGGGTCAGGCTCGGACGCACACATGCTGTCGCACTTTCTGGACGTATCGGCGGTCATCTGCGATGACTATGGAGACGATATCCGCGAGGGCATCGAGCGCGGCTGGGGCGCCAAAGTTTTTTCGTATGAAAAACACAAGCGCGTCCGGCCCGCGTCCAGCGACGCGTTCGACACCTACTATCTGCATGACCACGGCGCGGAAGTGTCGGAAGCGCTGGCGGCGGGGGCGGATCGGGACGTCTGCGTCGTCGCGTTCAGTTCGACGCTGGACCTGCAGAAATTTCTGTCCACGAAAGGCCGCCATGCGCATCTGCTCCAAAATCCCGTCATTGTCCAGAATTATTTCGATTACAAAGCCCGCCTCGCCTGGCGCGCCGAACAACTGGGCATCCCGATTCCGCCGGAAAGTTCGCTCGGATTTTTCGGCGGATTGAAATATCAGGCGCTGGCCGACAAATATCAGGGCGCGTTCGTCGTGCAGGTCCCGATCTCGGCGGCCGGAAGCGGAACGGACATCATCCGGACCGAGGAGGATTTTCGGGCGATGATGGAGGAAAAACACGAGGCGCTCGGCGGGCGGTTCGAGCAGACACAGGTCAAGATCACGCGGTTTTTGCCCGGACCCAGCCTCAATTGCACGGCGTCGGTCTGCAACGGCGAGATCGTTTTGTCCCAGCCGTGCGTTCAGATCGTTGGCGATCCGGCGGTCACGACCAACCCGACGCAGTACAGCGGATCCGATTTCAGCCTGCGCGGGATTCCGCCCGCCATCCGCGCGGAGATTCTGGAGATCATGATGCGGGTCGGCCGGTGGATGGGCACCAACTGCTATCGTGGAAATTTCGGAGTTGACTTTCTGACGACGGTCGACGGCCGGGGCATTCCCGACGCGGTCTACGTGAGCGAAATCAACGCGCGGCTCGTGGGCGAATCGCAGTACATGGCCGACTTTGAAGCGATGCAGGGCATTGTACCCCTGCCGTTTTTTCATGTGGCCGAATTTCTGGGTCTCGACATCCCCGCTGAAGAAATCCGGCGATACAACGCGTCCTTGCCCGAAATCGCCGGCTCCAACATCATCGTCTGCAACAATCGCAAGGGAATCTTCCGAAG
>JAHFCY010000357.1 GCA_023249255.1 Candidatus Lindowiibacteriota bacterium
CACGGATTGAGGGACGGAATCGACCGGGCCAGCCAGAAAATCGCCGCGGCCGTCAGGACGACCGTCAAAAATGTTTTGAGGCGGACGAGATCGATGAGATCGTCCATGGCGTAAAGCGCCGCCGTGTACGTCCACGCCGGAAACGGCCCGTACTGAAATCCGCGCGATCCCCAGAGGCCGTGCGACGGCCAATCTCCCGTGCGGTGGGCGTCCAGCGCGATCTGAATGAGGCGAGGCTCGTCGTTGATCCACGGCGCGTCGCCCGGCCAGATAAGCGGGATGAGGCCGAGGATGGCCAGAAAAACGATGAACAATATTTCCGATGTTTTTCGGCCGGTGTTCATGTTAAGAGAGATTTAACAGAAAACATGAACCGCGAACAGACACGAACAGACACAATGGAAGAACAACCCCGGAGCCGGGCTTTAAGCCCCGGTTATCGATACTGGATATTGCCGCTGATCGGTCTCTGTACCCTCTGCGGTTTCGCCAGGACGCCGGCTGCGGCATCGACGGGATTTATCCGGGCGCATGAGACGCATCTTCTGGATGTCGAGGACAACGCCTTTGTCCGATTTCGCGGGATCGGTTTAGGGGGAGATTCCAACTACGCGCTCGATTCCGACGCGGCGGATGTCCGTCACTGCGCCGAGATGGGCGCAAGCGTCGTCCGCGTGGTGTCGCCGGCGCGGGCGTTCGAAACCGACACGTCGTACGGATTTGTCCGGTTCGATACACTGGCCAGAGCGGCGAATCGGGAGGGCGTCCGGATCATCGTGTCGATGGATTGCGCGGATGCGGAAAGCGAAGCGGCGGCGTGCTGGGGATCGTCGGACGAACAGGATCGGATGGCGCGCGGGTGGATCCGCATCGCGAAGCATTTGCGAGGCCGGCCGGAAGTTGCGGCGTATGAACTCATGGCCCATCCCGTTTTTCCGGATGTTCGGGACTACAAATTATTTGCTCAATATCTGATCGACTCGATTCGTGAAATCGACACACGACATCTGATTATTGCGACGGAGCCGGCAGGCGGCGCGGGATTTGCCTCCGTCCGGCATCCTGAATCATTTCTGAATGATGACAATCTGGCGTATGGATTCGCCGAATACGAACCCGACGCGTTCACAATGCAGAGCATCGGCCGGCGGCCGGCGGGCGTGGTCTGGCCCGGAGAGTTTGTCACGGAAGTGAAAGAGGTGGGTGAGTGGCCACGGCGGGCAATGGGGGGATCCGGGGAATCGAAGAGATTGAAACTGGAAACGATTGCGCCAGATGGCGCGGAATTTTTGGCGCCGAGGGTTTACGTGAAGGGATCCGGCCGCGCGACCTTTTCAGCAGTCACGGTCGAAGAGGTGAACGTTTTTGATCGGCGAGGCGGTGACATCCTCGTGTTTGCCGACACATTCGATCGTCTTGAGAATATCTGGTGGCCGGAACCGGCGGGCGCGCATCTATTATGGGAACGGGTCGAAAATCCGGGCGAAGGCCGGATCGTGGTGGAAGGCATGCGGGGAACGGCGACAGCCCAGCCTTATACGCGATACGATACTCACCTCCTCGCGCACGCCGAAAGCGGGCGGCGATATCGGATGACGGCAACAGTCGAAGCCGGGGAGTCGACGGAGGCCGGACTGGGACTTGTTTTTTTGACTGTGACGGCCGGACGGGATGACGGTTCGAGTTTGAACACGCGCATGCAGAGCCGCGCGGATTGGGCGCGGAAGGCCGGCGCGCCGATGATGCTGATGGAATTCGGGGCGGTGAGACAGGCGCCCGAGACGACCGCCATCGACTGGGACAGCGCAGTGATCCAATCCTGCGAGCGCAACAGTCTATCGTGGAGTTATAGGACATTTCGGGAATTTGGCGATCCGGAACACGGATCTGACCGGCATCTGTTCGGAGTTTATCGCGCGACGCCGAATGTTCCGACCGGCTCCGCCGCCGTCTGGCCCGGGATGTTCGATCTCCTCTGGAACACATACAAACGCAAAGCGCCGGTGACGCGGGTCGTGATGCCTCACGAACCTCTTATTCATCACCGCAATCCCGTACCGCCGCCGGCCGGATGCTGGTTCGGCGCCGCCGCGCCGCAGTCTCCCGCCGTACCCGGCTCACCCACGACGTTTGCAAGCATTATGGCATTTGCGCGGAAAGCGGGAAAATCTCCTGCATGGGTTCTGATCCATTCGCCGTGGAAAACTGAACAGGGACAATGGACAAAATTTCCGGAGGATGGGATCAGGGAAATTTCAGCGGCGGGATCGACAGCCGTCATTGCCTGGGATTTGACGTACGCGCCGGCGTTCGTCCTCGCCGGGATGGCCGACACGTACATCCGGCGGTGGGCAGACGAGTCCCGGCGATATCAGGACACGCTCGTCATCCGATTGCCGCGCGGGATCGACGTCGGCGCGTATCTGCACATTTTCGGGATTTTCGAAGACCGCGGCGCCGCGAACGTGTCGTGGATGTGGCTGCCCGATGATTCGGACACCCGATCCGTATCCGAACGCCCGTGGCCGGGAGCGCGGGCGGTCGACTGGATCGGATTCGACGTCCACGGCCGGCCGGAACTGGACGACACCGGCATCGCGCTCAAACTGTTCCCGGCCGACCGCGTTGCCGAACGGATCGCCTGATCGGACTTG
>JAHFCY010000160.1 GCA_023249255.1 Candidatus Lindowiibacteriota bacterium
TGTCGCGGTAGTAGATGTAGTCGGGCTCGTGGGTGAACTCCACGCCGTCGATGTACGGCTCGACCTGCTGGGGCGTGCGGCGGCTGTTCGTCACGATCCAGGACACTTTCATCCCGGCCGGAATCAAATGGCCGACGTTCGCGGCTTTCTTCACCGCCTGAACGTGCGGCAACCGGTCCTCGGCCCGAATTTTTTCGCCGGTGCTCTTTCGCGTCATTTCCTTGTACGTACTTTCGTCCTGCGCGGTCTTGGAAATCACCAGATCCGCCAACTTGACATCGCCCTCCGCGATACGCTTGATCTCCGTCTTTGCCAGTTCCAGCGAGCCGTCGATGTCCTTGTTCATGATTTTTTCGAACAGCGCGTCCAGCGTACGCGACAACAGCGGAAAACTGTCCCCCCGGCGCGTCTCAAATCCGCGCACGACCACCTCGTTCGTTGGATGGACGATCCGGCCGAAATAGCGCTTTTTCATTTTGCCCAAAAACAGCGGCGATACGACTTTTTCAAATTCAAGGCTCAACGCTCCCTTCGAAAATCGCTCGGATAGTTTTTCGGCGAATTTCAATGTGCCTTCGAGCGTTGCCTCGGGCGAAACCACAAAGATGGAGTCGGTGTCGGAATAAACGACCTGAAGACCCTCCGATTCGAGTTTCTTGATGATGCCGGTCGTGTATTTCCGCGCGATCGCGGTGATGCTGCCGCCGATCCGCCGGTCGGTGAACCGGTAAAATTTCGACGCGAACACGCCATAGTGGGCGTTCGCCAGGATTTTCTGGGCGTTCTGCAGGCTGTTCCAGTAGTCCCGTTCCTCCGGCGTCTTTGCCTCCTTCATTTTCTTCTTGCTCGCCCGGCGCATCTCCAGAAGCCCTTTCATGACGCGCGGCAAAATCCCCTGCTTGACGGTGGGATCGAGAAACCGCACGCCCGCCTCCGGCGTCTCGATCGTCCCTTCGGGTGAAATCGTCGTGAAACAAATGTTGTTCTGAATGATCACGCTCGGATACAGAGACGCGAAATCGAACACGACGACGTTGTCGTAGAGGCCGGCCTTCGGCTCGTGGACATATCCTCCCTCGATCGCCTCGCTGTCGTCGCCGTGGTGGTTGTTCGGCACCACGACTTTTTCCTTCTCGGCCTCCCGGATCAGAAGACTGTCGATCAGAATGGAATTTCGGTCGAGGATGCAGTCGAACAGCGGAAGCCTGGCGACCTCGGCAATGGCCTGATATTTTTCAAGCACGCGGATTTTTTGGAGGATCTCGTGGGACAGGCGCGTGTCCTGAAGACAATATTCCTTCACGCGCTGGGAATTGTTCCGCCACTCCTCGTCCATCTTGGACGTGTCGACGTCGAGTTTGTCCTTCCCCAGAATGAGTTGGGCCATGGCCCCGAGCGATTCGCGCTTCGGCCGTTTTTCCTTCCGGGCGAAATACCACGAATCGACAACCAACCGCCCCGGAATTTCGATCGTCGTGTTCGTGCCCTTGTCGACGTATCGCTTCCCGCCGCCTCCGGCTCCGCTTCTGTCCCGTCCGTTCCCGGATTTTGCCGCGTTTCCGCCGTCGGCGCCCTTGCGCCGGATCACGACGTCCCGGCCGTTGCGGGCCCATGCAGTCGACACGCCGCAGTCTTCGGACCGGCCCGCAATCACCGGAATATCGTAATTGCAGATGTTGTATCCCGACACGACGTCGACGTCGTCGTCCAGAATGATGCTTCGAAACCGTTCGAGTATTTTTTTCTCCGGCCCCTCGAGAATTTCCTCCTTGACGGCGCCGCCGTAATCCTTGATCACGCCGATACAGATGATCTGATTGTTCCGGAGGTTTTCGATGTCGAACGAAACGATTTTGAGCGGGACGCGGAACGGTTCGATGGGCGCCACCGTTTTGGCGTCGATGACGAGTTCGGTCCGGTACGGCTGGCGCGCGTGGCGTGGTTCGCCCTCGGCGTGGATGTGGCATCCAAGCCCCATGTCGTAGAGGAAGCGGCTGCGAAAAACGATGTCGGCCGCCTGCGCGCTGAATCTGTCCCGGTAGGTCGGCGTATCGCCCGGCCGCGTGATCGTCACCTTGTAAGCGGTCACCGGCTTGCCTTCCTTGTACAGCGTCCGGGGATCGATGCTCCGGACATCCGGGTCTTTTGCCAGAGCGTCGAGCGCGTTTTGCGGAGGGTCGATCAGGAGAAAGTACGGAAAAAATCCCTTGTACAAAACCGTGATCGACCGGTTGTCCCGCGTCCGGCCGAAAAGTTCAATGAGCGGAAAGCGCTCGGCGCCCTCCTCGCGATTTGTGTACGTCGCGTACAGGAGGAAAAAATCGTGCTGTTCCATGTCGGATCAAATTTTAAATGATGCCGCTCCCGCAGGCAATAGGGCTCTAATATCTCTTTCCGTGCTTGTATGGCCGCTTCCGGTTCTTCACGCGTTTCTTTTCGATTTCGGATTCGATGTCGATGCCAAGGCCGCCGCAGAGATCAAAGAGCCGGATGAATGTGTCGGCGATTTCTTCCCGAAAATTGGCGCCGTCGTTTTTGCGGTCGGCTTCGAGCGCCTCCGCCAGTTCCGACACGACGAGCATCAACATCTCGCCGACGTTCCTCCGCCTCTCCCAGAATCCCTTCTCCCTCGCAATCCGGTGACACAGCGCCGTATAGTCGTTCAACGTTTTTCTGGATCTTTTCTTCATCATTCTTCTTCCGCCTTCTTCAAACTTCTGAATTCCACCGTGCTATCTTACTTGACTTTTACGGCGGATGCGACCAGAATCGCCGCATGCTCGACAAGACAGTTGTGATCGCGCTTGGCGGAAACGCCATCAGCATGCCCCAGTCGGTCGGAACCATCCCGGACCAATTCGGCGCCACCCGCGCGACCTGTCCGCACATCGTCCGGGTCATCGAGCGCGGTTACAATATCATTCTGACCCACGGAAACGGCCCGCAGATCGGCAACGTCCTGCGCCGTGTCGAACGCGCCCGCGACGTCATCTATCCCCTGCCGCTCGACATCTGCGTTGCAGACACAATCGGCGGCATGGGATACATGATCCAGCAATGCATGGAAAACGCGCTCTTTCGGCAAAACCTCCGGCGAACCATCATCACCGTCATCACCCAGATGGTTGTCGCCGCCGACGATCCGGCGTTTCAAAACCCGACCAAACCCATCGGACCGTTCATGACCAGAGAGGAAGCCGAGGAACGCCGCAGCCGGGAAGGATGGATGGTGACGGAGGATTCCGGCCGCGGATACCGCCGCGTGGTGCCCTCGCCAAGACCACTTCGGATCGTCGAGATCAGCGCGATCCGAAATCTTGTTGAGAGTGGGTGCATCGTGATTGCCTGCGGCGGCGGCGGCATTCCCGTCGTCGTCGACGCGGATGGAGCGCTGACGGGCGTCGAAGGCGTCATCGACAAGGATCTGGCGACGGCGCTGCTTGCGGCGGAACTCGGCATCGGCACGATGATCGTCTCGACCGGTGTCGAGAAGGTCGCGATCCAGTTCAACAAACCCGGCCAGCGTCGGCTCGACACACTCACAGTCGCCGAGGCGAAAAAATATCTCTCCGACGGTGAGTTTCCGGCGGGAAGCATGGGCCCGAAGATCGAAGCGGCCGTTCAATTTCTCGAACATGGCGGCCGGGAAGTCATCATCACAACGCCGGAACATATTGCCGACGCTCTCGATGGCGACTGCGGTACCCGCGTTGTCCCCTGAATTGCAATCCGGCCTGCTGATCGGTCCCGCGACCGTTTGTACTTTCGGCGACCGCCCGCGCGTTCTGGCTTCCGCGGGAATCGCCGTTTCCGAAGGCGTTATTGCCGCGGTCGGGCCGCATGCGGCGTTACGCCGGCGATTTCCATCATTTCGACGGTACGACACGAGCGGTCCATCCGTCATTCTGCCCGGTCTCATCTGCGCCCACCACCATTTTTACAGCACCTTTGCGCGCGGCCTCGGTCCGATCAAACGCCCCAAGAATTTCGTCGACGTCCTCCGGTATATGTGGTGGCGTCTGGACAGAAATCTTACTCTCGACGATGTCTATTATTCGGCGGCGATTGCGCTCATCGAGTGCGTCAAATCCGGCACGACAACGGTGATCGACCATCACGCCTCGGCCCGGGCGGTTCGCGGAAGTTTGCGGGCCGTGGCGCGAGCCGTGTCGGATGTCGGTCTTCGCGCGAATCTCTGCTACGAAGTATCCGACCGGGACGGTCCGAAGATCGCCGCCGAGGGCATCGAGGAGAACGCCGGGTTTTTGTCGGACGTTTCACAAGCGACGAGCGACGAGCGACGAGTGAGGAGGATGATCACCGGCTCATTCGGCCTCCACGCCTCCTTCACCCTGAGCGACGAAACGCTCCGGCGCGTCCGTCGCCGCCTCGAATCGTTGGACGCCGGCGTCCATATCCATGTCGCGGAAGATCTCGCCGACCGCAAGGACGCCCTGAAGAAATATCGAATGGGCGTGGTCGAGCGCCTGGAAAAAACAGACCTGCTCTGCGACAAAACCATCCTCGCCCATGCGATCCACATCACGCCCGCGGAACGAAAAATCGCCGCGAAGAAGAAGTGCATGATCGCCCACAATCCCACGTCGAACCTGAACAACGCGGTCGGCGTGGCCGACCTTGCGGGCATGCTGCGTGACGGGCTTCTTGTCGGCCTTGGCACGGACGGCATGCGGTCCAACATGTTGGACGAAGCCAAGTTTGCGCCGCTGGCGCACCGGATGAACCTTCGGGATCCGGCCGCCGCGTTCGTCGAGTCGGCTGATCTTCTGGTCAAGGGCAATCCGAAAATCGCGTCGCGGCTGTTTGGATATCCGGTGGGTGTGATCGAGAAAGGCGCCGCCGCGGACCTGATCCGGCTGGAGTATTGTCCGCCGACCCCGTTTACCGATGAAACTTTTTATGGTCATCTTCTGTTCGGTCTGGCGAACGTCCGTGTCCGGGATACGATGGCCGCCGGCCGGTTTCTCATGAAAAATGGCCGATTGACCATCGGACTGCGCGAAGAAGCAGTTGCGGAGGCATCGCGCCGCCTGGCCCGAAAATTCCGGAAAAGATTTTTGTCGGCCGCTCGTCCGGCTTAAAGTGATATCATGATATCACCACTGATATCATGATATCACGATATCACTTTGTGCGGGAGGGAGTGAACTCGACCATGCTTGACGCGTTGTTCAAATCCGATCCCGAGCTGGCGCGGCTGATCGTCAAGGAGGCGGTCCGGCAGGATGACCACCTCGAAATGATCGCGTCGGAAAATTTCGTAAGCGAGGCCGTGCTTGAAGCCGCCGGGTCCGTGCTCACCAACAAGTACGCCGAGGGGTACCCCGGCAAACGCTATTACGGCGGCTGCGTCCACGTCGATGAGGTCGAACGCCTCGCGCTGGACCGCGCCAAAAAACTGTTTGGCTGCAGGTGGGCGAACGTTCAGCCGCACTCCGGCTCCCAGGCCAACATGGCGGTCTATTTCGCGCTTCTGAATCCCGGTGATGCGATCCTCACTCAAAACCTCGCCCATGGCGGCCATCTCACCCACGGCGCGTCCGTCAATTTCAGCGGAAAACTTTATAAAGTCTTTCACTACGGCGTGGGCGAGACGACGGGCCGGATTGACTGCGATTTGGTTCAGCAGGCGGCGCGGGACTGCAAACCGAAACTGATTCTCGCCGGCTGGAGCGCCTACCCGCGCCAGATCGACTTTTCGCGGTTTCGGAAAATCGCGGACGAAGTCGGCGCGTATTTCATGGTCGACATGGCGCACTTCGCGGGTCTGGTGGCCGCGAAACTCCATCCCGATCCCCTGCCTCACGCGCATGTCGTCACCACGACGACCCACAAAACTCTGCGCGGCCCCCGCGCCGGGATGGTCCTTTCGAACGACGAGGAGCTCGGCAAAAAAATCGACAAGGCATTATTTCCGGGCATGCAGGGCGGGCCGCTCTGCCATATCGTGGCCGCGAAGGCGGCCGCGCTCGGTGAGGCGCTTCGGCCCGACTTCGCCGATTATCAGCAACGCAATCTGGAAAACGCCCGGGTCCTTGCCGCCGAACTCATTGCAGGCGGGCTCAAACTTGTTTCGGGCGGGACGGACACCCATCTCGTCCTCGTCGATCTTTCCCCGCAGGATCTTTCGGGCGCGCTGGTCGAGACCGCGCTGGACAACGCCGGCATCACCATCAACAAAAACGCCGTGCCGTTCGACAAGCGAAAACCGATGGACCCCGGCGGCGTTCGGATCGGCACGCCGGCCATCACCACGCGCGGCATGGGTCCCGCTGAAATCCGCCGGATCGCGGCGTGGATTTTGAAAGTCATTGAAAACCCTCAAGACGATGCTACACTCCAGCGCGTTCGAGGGGAAGTTCGGGATCTGTGCAAACGGTTTCCGCTCTATCCGAATCTGATCAGCGCCTATCAACACCGTTGATCGCCACACATTCCAGGAGGTCAAACAGGTCATGCCAGTAACTGCCCCAACATCTCGTGTCGACGGCAAAGCCATTCTTGCGCAGGCCGAAAAATACCGCGACGACATGGTCAAGTTTCTCCGGGATCTCATCCGCCTTCCTTCCGAAAGCACCCAGGAGGAAAAAGTCGTCCTGCGCATCAAGCAGGAAATGGAAAAACTCGGGTTTGACGAAGTCCACATCGACAAGTTCGGCAACATCCGGGGCCGCGTCGGCAACGGCAGCCGAAAATTCGCCATTGACGCCCACATCGACACCGTCGGCGTCGGCGATCCCGACACGTGGAAATGGGATCCGTTCGAGGGCAAGGTTGAAAACGGAATCATCTACGGTCGGGGCGCCTGCGATCAGACCGGCGGCATGGTCAGCGCCGTCTACGCCGGCCGGATCCTCAAGGACCTCGGCATCGGCGGCGACTATTCGGTCTACATGGTCGGATCGGTCATGGAGGAGGACTGCGACGGCCAGTGCTGGCTCTACATTCTCCGCGAGGAAAATCCGGGCATCGAGTGCGTCATCATCACCGAGCCGACCAATCTTCAGATTTACCGCGGCCATCGCGGCCGGATGGAAATTGAAGTCACGACGAAGGGCCTGTCGTGCCACGGCAGCGCTCCGGAGCGCGGCGTGAATGCCGTCTACAAGATGGCGCCCATCGTCAAGCAGATCGAGGCGCTGAACGGCAAACTGCGCAAGCACAATTTCCTCGGTAAAGGCACCGTCACGATCAGCGACATCCGCGCGACCTCGCCGTCGCTCTGCGCCGTCGCCGACAGTTGTACAATCCATCTCGACCGGCGTCTCACGGCGGGCGAAACGAAAGAGATCGCGGTTGCCGAAGTCAAAGCCGCCGCAAAACGCGCGGGATCGCCGGAGGCGCAGGTGCGGATCCTTGAGTACCGCCGCCCGACCTGGCGGAATTTGGTCTATCCGATGGAAAAATATTATCCGACGTGGGTCTTTGAGGAAAATCATCCGCTGATTCAGTGCGCATCCGAAGCATACAAGCGGGTATTCGCGAAGAAAGCTCCCGTCGGCAAGTGGACATTCAGCACGAACGGCGTGTCCATCGCGGGCCTCTGCGGCGTCCCCTGTTTCGGGTTCGGACCCGCCGAGGAGAGCACGGCGCACAGCCCGATGGATCAGTGTCCGATCGACCATCTCGTCAAAGCCGCGGCATTCTACGCGACGTTTGTTCCGACTTACGTCCAGACCACGCGCCGGGACGAGATCACCATGAGCGGCAAATCTTCCGCGTCTGCCGAGTCCCGGTCCGGCAACGGCCGTCGGCCCGCCCGCGCATCCCGAAAACCATCGAAGGGAAAGAAGGGTCGCTGACGTTGACGGACGCGCTGAAAGCCAAGGTCAAACTCGTCGGACTGGACGCGTCAAAACGTCCGGTCGTCATTCTCGACTGCGGCGACCGCGTCCTGCCCATCTGGGTCGGTCCCTTCGAAGCCACAGCGATCAGCTCCGTTCTG
>JAHFCY010000161.1:0-6750 GCA_023249255.1 Candidatus Lindowiibacteriota bacterium
CAATGTAGCGGTGACGAGCACGGCCGCCACGTTGTTGACGCGGATGCTGCCGGGGCTGATCGACACGCCGAATCGCTGGAGCATGTTGGCGATGGATTGAAGCGTGAAGAGGGAGCGGGTCCCGTCGCCGGTGCCTTCGAGACCCGTCACGAGGCCGTAGCCGATGAGCTGGTTGTTGCGAATGCCGTCGACGCGGACAAGATCCTTGACGCGGACCGCGACAGCGGCGTGGACCGGAACCGGCGCCGACGCAAGAATAATCAGGCTCAATCCAAGGCACAGAATTTTTTTCATGTTCATCCTTCGTCTCCTAAAACAGGACATCGACCACGGGGCCGAATATCCGGTCGAAAATAGTTTTCCGTTTCTGGGCGTTGACGGTAAACTCGGGTGTGTAGGCGATGTGCGCGTCCGCCAGCTGGCTGGACTTGACGGTGTTGTCCTTGGTGATGTCGTTCGGGCGGATGATGCCGCTGACCTGAAGGGTGATCCGGTCGTTGCTGACGACAAGAGATTTTCTGCCGTGAATGACGAGACTGCCGTTGGGCAGAACGTTGACGACCTGCGCGGCGACGTCGAGGGTCAGAAGGGACTCGTTTTTCGTGTTGGTCTGATGGGTCGTCCCTGTTTTGCCTTTGATGTCCGCCCCGAACATCGGGATGTGCCGGGCGAGCCGGTGCCAGATATGGTCGTCGTCTGTGTTGTCGGCCGCCGGACTGTTGGCGCCGTCGATGGTCCCGCCGAGCGACATTTCCTTCTCGCGCTTGTTGTCGTTTTTATTGCTCGTTTTCTGATTCTCCGAAACGATGACCGTCACGATGTCGCCGATGCCGTGCGCGCGGATGTCCGTGTAGAGCGACTCCGAACTTGAATTCCAGAGCGACCGTGCCAAGGCCGGAGAGGCCGTCGAAAGAATCAGGGCGACCGATGCGGCGCCCGCGATGCGTCGAATGGATGCGGGATTCATCCCTTGTCACCTCCGTCCCAGATAACCTCCGCCTGATGCGGGGCCGTGATTTTGGCGAAAAATCGTTTCAGGCTCAGGGTATTCTTGAAGGCGATGCGGTCGCCGACGAATCCGGACGATTCCGCCTCGCCGAAGACTTTGGCCGCCAGCCCGCCGATGTTGATGCCGATTTCGATAATTTCGCCGCGGAGGACAGCCGCCGGCTGGCGGAGGAAATCGAGTTGTATCCGCGCGCCCTGACCGATGTTGCGATTGGATTCCTGATCGATTACCTGTCCGGGATCGGTGGCGGCATCCGTCGGAAGATCGTCGAGCCTCACCCGGCTGACAGCCAGATCGCTTTCGGCGATCCGTTTGCCGGCCGGGATGTGATAGCGAGCGCGAATGTCCGGCCCCTCAGCCGACACCGCAGCCGCACAGAAGGCGGTCTTTCGTATTCCGCGCTCGCCCAAGGCCGAAATCTTGTATCGACGGATGCCGAGCCGCCGATGCCCTGACATTTCTTCAAAGAGCAGTTCGGATCCGGACGAATAGGAAAATTTTTCCGGGAACTGCATGAATCGAATCTCGACGCCGGAAAATCCGCGCGGCTCGAGTTCTTTTGAAAGCGCCGTGAGAATCCGCTCCTGCGCAACCGGCTGGGTGAGGAGTTTGTCCTCGAATCCCCAGGCCGCGCCGGACAGGCAGCGGACAACGGATAGGAGTCCGCAGGCAACACCTGCCTGCCGGCAGGCAGGGGCACACAGGCAACAGGCAACATACAGAGCCACGATGAGAGACTTTCGGAGGCGCTCGGAAAAATACGGCGCGATCAGGCGATTGGAGATCATCCCGCCGGTCATCCCGCTTTGCGCGCATCCATGCGCCTGCGGGATTCCCTTCATCCCGCCGGTCATCGCTTGAGGCTCGATGCCGTCTGGAGCATGCCGTCGGAGGTCTGGATGGAACGCGAATTGACCTCGTAGGCTCGCTGGGCGGTGATGAGGTCGACCATGCTTTCGACGACCTGGACGTTGGACATTTCCAGAAATCCCTGCCGGACTGCGGCGAGTCCGTTCGTCTGCGGCTGGGCCTGAATCGGCGCGCCGCTGGACGCCGTTTCAACAAACAGGTTCTGGCCGATGGCGGAAAGTCCCGCCGGGTTGACGAATTTGGCGAGCGTGACGGCTCCGATCTGGGAGGGCGCGACCGCGCCGGGCTGTTGAACGGAAAAAGTGCCGTCAGTGGTGACGAGGACCGCGACCGCGTCCTGCGGAATGGTGATGGCGTCGGCGAGCGGATCGCCGTCGGAGCTGACCACGCGGCCGGTCGAGTCGAGTTTAAAACTGCCGTCGCGCGTGTAGGCGGTCTGTCCATCCGGAAGCGTGACGCGGAAAAATCCGTCTCCCTCGAGCGAGAGATCCAGCGGGTTTCCAGTCCGTTTAAGGCTTCCCTGCTCGAACATTTTTTGAGTGGCGGCCACGCGAGTGCCGAGGCCGACCTGGATACCGGTCGGGATGGAGGCGTCGCCCGACGTGGGCGTGCCCGCAAGCAGCATCCGCTGATACATGAGGTCTTCGAAATCGGCGCGATCTTTTTTGAACGCGGTCGTGTTGACGTTGGCCAGGTTGTTCGAGATGACGTCGACGTTGAACTGCTGGCCGATCATGCCCGTCGACGCCGTCCATAGTGATCTCATCATGGTAAAAGAGCCTCCTTAGGCTGTGAATGCGCTCATTGATCAGGCCCGGCCGACGTCGCTGATGGCCATGCCGATCAACTGGTCACCCGTCGAAATCACGCGCTGATTGGCTTCGTAGGCGCGATTGACGACGATCATCTGAACCATGTCTTTAATGATGTTCGAATTGGCGGCTTCGATGTATCCCTGCCGCACTTCCGTCGCGGCTGGCGCCGGAGTGGCCGTCCCGCTTTTTTGCGTTTCCCGGAAGAGATTATCGCCGATTTTCGACAGCGACTGCATGTCTTTGAAGGTGACGAGCCGCAGTTGTCCCTGTGCGACGCCGTCGCGGTTGACGAGCGTTCCATTTTTTTGAATGTAGAGGCCGTCGGTGTCGATTCGCATGGGATTACCGTCGGCGCCGATGACTTTGTCGCCGTGCATGGTTGTGAGAAAGCCTTCTCCATTTCGGATAAAATTTCCGGCGCGCGTATGGAGGCGGCCGACATTGGCCCGGTCGACTTCAAAAAATCCTTCGCCCCAGATGGCGACGTCGAGCGGATTGCTGGTTGACTTGAGCGCGCCCTGGGAAAAGTCGATGTATTCTCCCTTGACGCGGACGCCCGTTCCCATGTCGCCGATGTAAGGCCGGGCGTCGTATTCTCCATTGGGCGTTTTAATGACGTCGTCGAACAATCGGTGCATGTTGAACCGCGGCTCCTCTTTCCAGAGCATGAGATGGCGTTTGAAGGCCGGGGTGTCGACGTTGGCGAGATTGTTGGAGATGACGTCCATCTCCGTCCATTTGGCCAGCATGCCGGACGCGCCGGTGTAGATGCCGCGGATCATTCGGCCTTCCTGATAATATCGGCGCCGACGCTCCGAAGTTTCACTTCCATCGACTCGTAACCGCGGTCGATGTGGTACACGCGCCTGACTTCCGATTTGCCCTCGGCCACGAGGCCGGCCAGAACGAGCGCGGCGCTGGCGCGAAGGTCCGACGCGGTGACGGGCGCGCCTTTCAGGCGACGAACTCCCTTGACGACGGCGACCCGGCCTTCGAGCGAAATGTCGGCGCCCATCCGCGTCAATTCCGCGGCATGAAGGAAACGGTTTTCAAACACCGTTTCGGTGATGACGCCGGTTCCGTCGCCGACCGCCATCATGGCCATGAACTGCGCCTGCATGTCGGTCGGGAAGCCTGGATAGGGCATGGTCGTGAGCGTGATGGGCCGCGTCCGGCGATTGGCCGAGACACGAATTTCGTCGGCATTGCGGTCGACGCGCGCGCCGGCCTCTTCGAGTTTGTCGAGTACCGATTCGAGGTGATCCGCCCGCGCATGGGTGAGGGCGAGATCGCCCAGTGTCATGGCCGCCGCCACCGCAAACGTGCCGGCTTCAATGCGGTCCGGAATAACGCTGTGCCGCGAGCCCTTCAATTTCCGGCTGCCGACGATTTCAATCGTGTCGGATCCGGCGCCGCGGACAGACGCGCCCGCGGATGCGAGGAAATTGGCGAGATCGGTGATCTCCGGTTCGCGCGCGGCATTGCGAAGGACCGTCTTATGCGGCAGAGCGGCCGCGTACATCATCAGATTTTCAGTGGCGCCCACGCTGGGAAACGGCAGCCGGACGGATCGTTTGGGCGAATGGCGGCCGCGAATATCGACGTAGCCGCCATCGAGTTTGATATCGGCGCCGAGCGCCGCGAATCCTTTCAAATGAATGTCGATGGGCCGCGCACCGATTGCACAGCCGCCCGGCAGAGAAACCCTCGCTTTGCGAAACCGCGCCAGAAGCGGTCCCATGACAAGGACGCTTGCGCGCATCGTCCGAACCAGTTCGTAGGGCGCCTCAAATGTTCGGACGCGACGGGTGTCGATGGTGAGACGATTTTTTGAAAAATCAATACTGGCGCCGAGGCGCGTCAAGAGTTTTGTCATGGTGTGGACGTCGCGGAGGTTCGGAACGTTGTCGATTTCGGAGATGTCCGACGTCAGGAGAGTCGCCGCCATGATCGGCAGCACGGCATTCTTGGAGCCGCTGATTCGGACCTTGCCTCGAAGAGGCTTTGAGCCTTTAATGACGAAAACGTCCATTCCCCGGTTCCCCCCTGCCCCTCAGCAGGCGCGCACGCGGAGAAGCCGTTGCGCGACTTGCTTGACCTTTCGGAAAAAAGGAGGGCGGACTTTAGGCCGGATTCAAACGCAGTTCGGCGGCGCGGGGCAGGCCGGCGAGGTCGGGGTGGGTTGCGACACAGGTGAAGGGAAGATCTTTCAGGAGGGATCCGTCCGCGATCCGGCCGGCGATGCGGGGCGAGATTTCGACGAAGATGACGCCGCCGTCGATCAGGCGCTTTCGGGCCATGCGAAAGAGGCGGCGGTAGATCGTTGTGCCGTCCTCCTCGTCCGTCAATGCCATCCGGGGCTCAAATTTCCGGATGCCCGGCGGAAGGGATTCGAATTCTTCAAGAGACAGGTATGGCGGATTGGAGACGATGACATCAAACCGTTCGGTTGAGCCCAACGGAAACAGATCGCAGAGAACGACGCGGACGCGATCAAGCAGGCCAAGCGCTGAGAGGTTTTGAACGGCGATTCCGGCGGCGGCCAGAGAAAATTCAGTGGCCGTCACGCAGGCTGTCGGGCAATGGGTGGCCACCGCGGCCGCGATGCAGCCGCTGCCTGTGCCGACATCGCAGATCTGAATTTTGGATTTTAGATTTTGGATTTTGGATTCATGATTCACCCACTTCGCCGCGAGGTCGACCAGGAGTTCCGTCTCGGGTCTCGGGATCAGGACGTTTTTGTCGACGTAAAAAGGGAGTGAATAAAATTCCCGGTGGCCGATCAGATGGGCAACCGGTTTGTTTCCGGCGCGGTGCCGGACGCGCTCGCGATAGGCCGAAAGCTCGATGTCCGTCAGCCGTTGTTCCCGCCGGGCCAGCAGGATTTCGCGCGAAACCTCGAGCGTGTCGGCGAGCAACAACTCCGCGTCGAGGCGGGCCGATTCGATTCCGCGTTTGGAGAAAAAATCCTCCGTCACGGCCAGAATTTTCCCGACTTCCCAGATTTCGGCCATCGTCAATCTATGGCCTTGAGTTTTTCGGCGATTTCCGCTTCCTGCAAAGGGCGGATGAGCGGATCGAGGCCGCCGTCCAGCACGTCGTTCAGCGCGTGGAGCGTGACGTTGACGCGGTGATCGGTGATGCGATTCTGCGGAAAATTATAGGTGCGAATTCGTTCGGATCGATCGCCCGTGCCGACTTGCTGTTTCCGATGGGCGGCGCGCTCGTCGGCGATTTTCTGGCATTCGAGATCGAACAACCGCGCCCGGAGAACTTTCAGGGCTTTCGCCTTATTTTTGAGCTGGGATTTTTCGTCCTGACACTGGACGACGAGGCCGGACGGCAGATGCGTGACGCGGACGGCGGAGTCGGTTGTGTTGACGCTCTGGCCGCCGTGTCCGCCGGAGCGGAACACGTCGATACGCAGGTCCTCCTCGCGGATTTTGACGTCCACGTCTTCGGCTTCGGGCAGTACCGCGACGCTTGCGGCGGACGTGTGAATCCGTCCCGAGCTTTCTGTGACCGGCACCCGCTGGACCCGATGCACGCCGCTTTCATGTTTCAACGAGCTGTAGATACCTTCCCCCGAAATGCCGACGATCGCCTCTTTCATGCCGCCGATGCCGGTGGTCGACGCCGAGAGGATTTCCACGCGCCAGCCTTTGCGTTCCGCGTATCGGGTGTACATGCGGTAAAGTTCGGCCGCAAAGAGGGCCGCCTCCTCGCCGCCCGTGCCGGCGCGAATTTCGAGAATGACGTTTTTCAAATCGTTGGGATCTTTGGGCACGAGGTCGCCCAGCAGAGCCTGTTCGGTCTCCCGAAGCTCCGTTTCCTTGCGGGCCGACTCTTCGCGCGCCATGTCGGACATCTCGCGGTCGGATTCGATGAGAGATTTCAAATCGTGGATTTCCCGTTTCAAATGTCCGGTCAGATCGATGCGGCGGATCACCGGTTCGAGCCGTGAATATTCTCTCGCCAGTTCGGCCATATTTTTCGGATCCGAGGAGGTCGCCGGATCGGCCAGCTGTCGTTCGAGTGCGGCAAACCGATCCCGGA
>JAHFCY010000161.1:6760-7917 GCA_023249255.1 Candidatus Lindowiibacteriota bacterium
GACAGCCATCACTGTTCGCCTTGCGGAAAAGGTGAAACGGGCGGGGCGGAAGCCCTACTGGCCCGAAATCTGGTAGCCTTTGTAGCGGTTCAAAAAACGTTCAATGCGGCCGGCCGAGTCGATGAACTTGTGCTGGCCGGTGTAGAACGGATGGCAGTTGGAGCAGATTTCAACCCGCAGTTCCTTCCGGGTGGACCGGGTCGTAAACGTGTGTCCACAGTTGCAGGTGACCGTACAGGTGTCGTACGCAGGGTGAATGCCAAGTTTCATAGTGTGACGAGGCTACGACAGGCGGGTGAGAATGTCAATCGTCTTGGCGTTCCCGTCGAAAACTGTTATGGTCCTGCCCATGCAAGAGGGCGTCATATTCGCCATGATCACGTCTGTTTTGTGGGGCATCACGCCGATTCTGGACAAACTAAGCGTGATGAACGCGTCGCCCGCGTCGGTCCTCGTGGTGCGGTTCACGACGACGTTTTTGTGTGTCATTCCGATCTTTTGCTTGCCGACAGTCCGGAGCGAGGTGTTGAACATGGATCGGCGGACCATTCTTTGTATTGTGTCGGCCGCCGTTCTGTCGGCGATTTTCGGGATTTTTCTCTACTACGCCTCCATGAAAACGCTGGAGGCGTCGCGGGTCACGCCAATCTGCGCGATCTATCCGCTCGTGACGTTTCTTCTCGGCTGGGCGTTTTTGCATGAGCGTCTCACGCTGACCAAGGCCCTCGGCACGATTTTCACAGTGGCCGGGGTCGTCCTCGTCAGTCTTTAACTCGTCTCCTCAATTCCCATGTGCCTTCTGGTTCTGTTGAACCATGTTGTTGCGGGATACCCGCTGGTCGTGGCGGCGAATCGCGATGAGGACCCCGCGCGTGGCGGCGATCCGCCCGGCCGATGGCCTGACGGAATTGTGGCGCCCCGCGATCCAAAGGCGGGCGGGACGTGGATCGGCGTCAACGCGCACGGCGTGGTATCGGCCGTCACGAACCGCGCAGGACCTTTGGCCGCCGGCCCTCAAGTCAAATCCCGCGGACGTCTGCCGCTTGAGGCGCTGAAAGAAAAAACGGCGATGGGGGCGCGCCGGCGGGCGGAACGCATCCCGACGTTTCTCTTTTCTCCGTTCACCTGGCTGTACGTCGACGTCCACCATGCGTTCA
>JAHFCY010000026.1 GCA_023249255.1 Candidatus Lindowiibacteriota bacterium
CACAAGGACAAAGGTCGTTTGAACGCCTGCGCTCTCCAGCAGTGAGGCAAATAAGACGGAAAAATCATCGCAGTCTCCCGTCCGGCGTTCCAGCGTTTCGCGCGGATACTGGACGAAATCGATGGGCATCTCGCCCGAAGTGTTTCGAATAGCCGGCAGGTTTGGGTCAGTGACGTAGGCCAGTCCAATTTTGCTCACAAGCTGATACAGAGCCATGGCTTCCGATACGTGATCGTTCACGTAAGGAAAGCGTCGCGCGTGCGCCGAGCTTGCGAAGGCGTGATTTCGAAAGTCCATGACTGCGGGATCCGAAGAATTCACAAATACGGCCAACATGTCCGGTAGATCCCACGTCAGACCGTTTCGACCGATCAAGCGCAAGTTCTCGACACGTGAATAGACCATCCGGGGAGGAAACCCCGCAGAAACGTCGATTTTGCACTGGAGGTTTGAAAATTGCTCAACCGTCCTGAACACGTCGCGTTTAAGGGTCACGGGAAGGTTGACAATTTTGGTGACGCCCGGGAACAGACGATCCACCTTGATTTCAGACGGGAAATCCATCTGACCGGCAATGTTGACGGATACCTTGATCTGCGTGAGAATCCTGTCCGTCATATTCCGGATTTCAAACTGTCCGATACCCTCGCGGTCGGCGTACGAGGCGTACGCTCCAGCGTAGATGTCTCTCAAATCCAATTTAAACGCAAAATCCTCCGATGCGCCTCCGGACAGATCCGGCTTTTGCGGGATCCATTCGGCGAGACAACCCGGAGTGATATTCCTGCCCGGCATCGTTTCCAGAATCTCGCACTCTGAAAGATTCGAATGGATCCGAACGATCTTGCATCGGCCGACTTTTCCCCCCTTCGGGTTGCTCATATTGAACTCGTCTCCGGCGGAATATCCCCATTCTTCGCCGCCGGAGAGGATGATCCGCTCGGGTGTCTTCCGGACGACGACGCTTTCGCGACGGAATCCGCCCATGACCATTCGAATGATCTTGTCTCCAAGATCCAATATCGCTTTTTCTCCCTGGAGGTATAACGTGGGAAAATGTTCGATGTTGTTTGTCTCGTCGCGAAACAACACATCCGCAGAAACGTATTTATCGCGATCAGACACTTTGATTTCCCAGACAGATGCGCTCCCGCCGCCCGTGCTGCCATCTCCGTTTATCTCGACTTGGAAACGGTCGCTTAATTTCCGCTTCAAATAGAGTTCCAGAACGTCTTTCAGCCAGAACCGCGAATACTCACCCAGTTCTCCTCCCGACGTCCTGACAACGATGCGGATCTTTTTTTTCTCTTCCGCGATTTCCGGGAAAAACCCGGAGGATTCGGGAGTACGCGTCGTTTCATCGAGCAGAAAGTCAGGAATGAATGGGTAAATACCCGTGGTCTTGAGTCTGTTCAGATTCACAGCAGCATTCTCGAAATCTCCGGATTCGAAATAGATCAGACTTCGAAGAAGCAGTGTCTCGTAAAAGTATTCGTCCAAATGGTATTTACCGCCGATGTCATTGATGCGTTCTGCGGTATCGAGATCGCGGAAGGCCGCTCGCGTATCTCCATTCTTATATTCAGTCCATGCCATGAGATTGTACAGGCCGCTATTGTAGTGATAATAATCATCCTCCGGAGACAGGGAGCGTTCAGAGAGGTGGGACTCGCTGATCGCATAAAATGTGTCGAATGCGGCGGGGTTTCCGTGCAGCTGAAAAAACTTCGTCAATACGTCAAGCGCCGATAGGTACCGATTCTGTCCCAAGTACAACTTGGCCAGATCGCCATTGTAGTTGAGTAACGCAGGCGTGGCATCGCAGCCGTCCTGCAAATCTCTTTCTGCTTCATTGACTTTACCGACGTAATAATTCTCCTCCGCCGAAAGTAGGTTGTCGAGAAATGTTGGGCCAACATCCTTCTTATATCTTTCAATGTTTGTGAAGTTTTTTAAAATATGGAATCCCAGACATCTCTGTATCATAAACCCTGTCTTGTCAAATCCGAGATATGAATGTGTTAAGCGATAATAGGCGTTTGGGCCGCTATTGCGCTTGAGATAGTCGATGACCTCTGAGTCGTTCTGAAAATTCAGAATGTCGTATAACGAATTGCTTACGCACAAATCACGGCCGCAATTGCGGATGGTAAAGCGGCTTTCAGGATCCAGCAGATGCAGTTTGTTGTCTATGAGAAATTTATAATCATGTATCCCGTCCTTCCTGATTTTTGTGATTCCCTCCCACAATCCATCTCCGTCCGGATCCCGGAGAATCGTTTCTATACTGCCCTGCGATCTGACCGACAACGCATTGGGAGCAAAGAGTCGGAGCCGGACATCCACGAAATCCTTAGAAGTCGTCGTCCGCCATTCTTCCATCTGCTCTTCCGAATCAACGTCGATGATAGAATTGGCACTTCCATCGTCGAGGTAAATCCCTTCCGGATCTCGTGTCCACATGAAACTGCCGCTACTCTCAACCACAAACTTGTATTTGTAGGTTCCTTTCGCCAGCTTCAAATGGATATGCCAGCGGTTGTCGGTATCGGACGACATTTTATATTGATCTTTATTTTTCGATGCGCTGATATCCCCGTTGTTGGCATACAGCCAATTGTTAAAATCCCCGGCCACGTACACATTCTCCGCATCCGGGTTGTAGTACGTGAATTCAACAGCATATGTCGATGGAGTTTCGGCGGTGGGTACAGTCAACGGCGCCGGTTGAGGGGTTGTCTCACCGTCAGTCACAACTCGGATCGAATTGCCATAACCCCCTTCCTCCGATTCCGTCGCCGCAGGATCGGCAATCCAATTTCCGTCAACTACAAATTTGTAGGGATGCTGGCCATTCGGCAGAGGAATTTCAACAACCCATGCGCCATTTTCGTCCCTTTTCATGGGTGTTTTCTTGGTGTCCCACTGGTTGAACTCGCCGGCCCAGAAGACTTGCCTGGCGTTCGAATTTACGTAAGAAAATTTTTCCATTCGAGCATCAGCTGAAGTGAGAAAGAACAGAAGGGGTGAGATGAGTAGAAAGCCGCGCAAAAACCGGCAGGTGATCGGGATAGGGTATGCCGTCAGGATCGGAGGCTTATTGACTCCAGTATTTTTAATCGGCGACCGCCACCATATACCGCGGATCCAGAACGGGTCGAAGGATGAGCGGGGCGGCTCGTAGCCCGCCCGCTTAAGGTTCGACGTATCCATCAAACATACGCCTTCAACCGCTTTTCGACGATCTTTGGATTTTCCCCATGCTCAATAGCGAGCAGGCCGGCGTGGGCGATGTGCAGACGCGTTTGGAGTGTGCGAAGACAGGTCTGAATTGAGTTTTGCAGGATCGACCTGGCGGTTTCCGGGACAGTCTTTAAAATCAGAATGCGAACGAAGCGTCCGATCAGCGGGTCTCTGATGCGATCAAGCCACCTGTTGAGGGTCTCGAGTTTGTTCGTCCGAACATGCCGGTTGGTCCTCGCGATCCATTCGAGCAGTTGGACACGAGTAAGGTCTGTCAGATATTTCGAGATGAAATTTTCCACATCGTCAGGCACTTTCTCCTCCGTTGAGAACACAAATGGCCGGAGTTGCTCCCGGATCGCGTTGGAAAAATATCCGTCGAGAATCATGTTCATGCCGTCCGTGAGCATGCCGGTTTTGATCGTGGTTTCCATGATGATGAGATCGACATGCCGCTGGAGGCTACCTGTAACAACAGCCGGAGCCACGCCGTCGGTTACGAGGCGGATCCCTTCTCTGATGACGATAGACCCCGATACGTTCTGCAGAAAATCCAGCGAGATGACACCGCTTCGCCGAGCGAGCTGCGCGGCGGCAACCAGAAAAGCGATAAGATCGGCCTCCGTCATCTCCAGAAGTCCTTTGGGCGCCAGTTCGGATGTGACCTTGCGAAGAAATTCGGCGTCTGGGTCAGGTTTGTCCGGTTGTTTTTGAATCGGTTTCGGCACCGGAAGGTCTGCGGCATTTTTGAAATTTTCCGCCAGATCCAGAATTCGGCCCGCGATCTTTGCCAAATAGTTTTCCACGAAGTGCCTTTTTGCATCCTCGCGCGATTGAATGCTCTCTTCCGCCCATTTGTGATCGCCGACAATATTATTTTCGAAATCGGGCACCGCCTCTTCATAATCGTCGATACACATTCGGATCCAGTCTTTCGAAACATTAGTCAAGATTTTCCGGGAAAACTCCGTATCCAAACCTCCGGTGAACCAGATCATATGGATGATATCGAGGTCCCGCAAATGACCCATGGTCCGACGAATGGCCATGTCCGAAAGCGACGCCATGCCACTTAGTTTTTGGATGAGCGCGTTCTGGTCAGACATAGGCCTTGACGCGCAAGTCGATCTGATCCGGACCGTCGGCCTGCCGGATCGCCCTCACTCCCTCCATGAGCATGGAATATTTGTTCCTCAATTTGTTCAAAAATGTGTCGCACCCGGTCTGGATGATCGATCGCGTCACTTCCGGCGCTGTGCCATCCATCACGAGCACGAGCGCATCCGACACAAGCGGCTCTTTGATGCATCCAACCAGTTTCTCCAACGAGATCACGCCTCTCGATCGGCCGATTCGGGACATGCGAATGACCAGCTCAATGATTTCGGCCGGAGTCAATTCCAGAAAGCGTTTGCCCATGATGTCTTCGAGCGAAGTCGATTCCGGGGCCGTCGAGCCCTGAATACGCGTTCGAAGTTTGTCTTCAAGAGATTCGGTCTTCTCGCCGTGTTCGATCCCCATGATTCCTTCGGTGATGATTTCCGTCTTGGTCCGGCTTTCAACCAGGATTGCTTCGATCATCGGGCAAAGAATATCCCGAATCTGCTTGTCGTTCGCCTGGTCAACGATGAGTTCGATGCCCTTCTTCAGCACTGGATCCGCGGCGGCGTCCCGCATGAAGCTCATCGACATCACACCCTGCCGCACAACCATCCCGCCGGCAATTTTGAACAGATCGACAATGGCCGTTTCTGCCAGATCGAGGATGGATTTTGACACGGCTCCGGTCAGGATGCGTTCCATGGAACCGGAGGAAGGGCTGAGAATTCCGGATTCCTCGGAGGATCTGAACTTCGACACCCGTTCTAAAAAACGCGAGGCCGCCTCAATTTTCGCCTGTTGATATTCTTTCTCTTCCTTCTGTGCTTTCGTTTCTTCAGCAACTGATTTGCCCGGGGCGGGTAATGTCCCGCCTATTGCAGACAGGAGGTTATCAATTTCATTTTGCGACAAAATACCAGCCGTTTTTTTCGGCAGGCTTCTTAGCGCGCCTTTGCCCTTCACAACTCCCTCTGCCGATCCGGAATCTTGTACAAAGATCGCCTGTTTCAAATACTCCGGCGCATTCGGCAAAAATGATCCGCAGAACCGGGACTCCAGCCCACCGCTCACCTCGATGGCGGAGATAAACTCCTCCGGCAGAACGTACTTCAATATTTTCCGAACCGCTTCGTCCGTGAGCGACGTCAGACTGTTGAGTTGAGATTTCAACGAATCGGTGTCTTCCATCATGCCGTCCATCCGACCGGACTGTAATATTTTTCTGGAATCCAGTCAAAGCAGGGTCGACCGCTGCACAAAGGGGTCAATTTTTGACTGGACGAGCAGACATCCTGTCTTAAAGAGGAGACGGCCAGTCTCAAAGAGCAAACGGCCAGCCTCAAACGGCTGTCTGATATCCACTCCAAGTCAATTTTGAAACTGCTGAAAACACTCTAACCGCATTGCATGGTCTGTCAAAAAAGCCCGAACGTTTTTTTGATCAATCCTCTCCGGAGTAGTTCCTCTTTTAAAAGTTTCCGTTCGCGGCGGGCGTAGAGTTTGTAGTTTTGTTTGTATTCCTTCATCAATTCGTCATCCGAAGAATCGCGGACGACTTTGTGAAATCCTTCGGGGCTGGGCGGCGCGGCGCCTGCGGCGGGTTTGGGCGTGGGCGAGTCGCCGGCCAGGAGTTTGGTTTTCGGCAAAAGTTCCCATTCGTCCCACTCGGTATGTTTGATCCAGTCGTTGGTCAGAACGTCACCTTTCTTGACCATCTCGATCAGGGCGTTCTTGGAAAACGGGCCGATGACCGCTCCGCTGCCGGCCTTGCGGACCATCCAGCCGACGTTGGGCGGAAGCTCGACTGTTGCGGCGACCCAGAGAAATGACAGCTCCTGAAATTCCTTTGCGGATTTCCAGTCTTCAGTGCCTTCACGGCACAGAAGAACGTCCGGCTTGACGAACTCCGTCAGTTGTTCCGGGCGATACGGACCATAGATTTGACTGTCGACCCATGCATACCAGCGATCCATCGCTGAAGACTACGCGGGTTTCAGATGGAAGTCAACAAATCGCCGTGGCGCTATCCGCGCTCCAGCATTTTTTTTCGGGCGCGGACGGACATGAGCCTCCGGCTGAACCGGTGGGCTTCGTCCCGGACACGCTGAAACAAATTCAGAACCGGATCGGATTTGGCGAGTTTGATCATCTTTCCGTCCTCGAGAACAAGGATTTCATTTTCTTTGGCGAGCCCGACGATTTCGACGGCGTGGCGGGTGGGAAGTATGGAACGCCTCACGGGCGCGTCCGTCGATTTCGGTGGAGAGAAAACATCCGCAAGAGCCTTGCGGGCGGCGTGGACGTGTCCCAGACCGCCGTCGATCAGAAGCAGGTCGGGCATGGCGGATTGTTCGCCCTCGACGGCGCGCTTGAACGAGCGGCGGACGAGTTCCTCCATCGCGCGATAATCGTCCTTGATCCCGGATGTTTCGAGGCCGTAGGCGCGATAAAATGATTTTTCGGGTTTACCATGCGAAAACACGACGCGGGCGCCGGTGACAATCGCCGGTCCGAGATTGGCGACATCGTGGCCGTGAATGCATTCGGGCCGCCGGGCGAGCTGGAGTTTGTCGCGGACACGGTCGAGCAATTCCTCGGCTTCGGGATCGGCTTTTTCATAGAGTCTGGCGCGGGCGTTTTTTTCAGCGAGGCGGACGAGATCGAACGCATGGCCGCGTTTGGGGCGGGTGATGGCGACGCGGTGTCCGGCCCGCTCGGACAACCAGCGGGCCAGCAGTGCATGATGGGCCGGCTCGACGGAAATCGCGATCCCCGCCGGGATGTCTTCCTTCACCCTGTAATAATCCGTGAGAAATTGGGAGAGCGCCTCCGGTTCGTCCGCGGCGGCGAACGGGAAGACGAATCCGGCGTTGCCGATGATGTGCCCATTTCGAATCTTGAAAACGTAAAAACAGATTCTGCCGCGGTTCGGGTCGGAGACGAACGCAACGGCGTCCAGGTCGACGGCGCGCGCGGTCGCCGCCCGTTGTTTTTCCGAAAGTTCGTGGATGGCGGCGACGCGATCCCGGTAAATGGCCGCCAGTTCAAATCTTCGTTCGCCCGCGGCCTCCTGCATGCCCCGTCGAAGTTCCGAGATGAGCCCGTCGTAGTCGCCGCGAAGAAATCGTTCGGCCCGCCCGACCTGCGCGGCATAATCGGCCCGGGAAATCAGGGATTCACAGGGCCCGTCACAGCGCTTGATGTGATACAGAAGGCAGAGAGGCGGATTTTTTTTGTCTTCGGTGATGGTCCGCCGGCATGTCCGGATTTTGAAAAATCGGTGGACCATGTCCAAAATCCGCCGGACATTCCATCCGGAGACATAGGGGCCGAAATAAATCCCGCCGTCGTTTTCAACGCGGCGTGTGAGGATGACACGTGGAAAATCCTCGGTGGTGATTTTGATGTACGGATACCGTTTGTCGTCCCGAAAAACGACATTGAATGGTGGGCGGTGCTGTTTGATGAGCGTGTATTCGAGCATGAACGCTTCGTAGTCGGAGTTGCAGAGAAGCGTCTCAAGCGAAGAGGCTCTGGACAGAAAAAAGCGCGTCTTGGCCGGAACGGAACCGGAAAAATAATTTGCGAGCCGGTCCCGAAGCGAGAGTGCCTTGCCGACGTAGAGGACGGCCCCCGCCGCATCCTTGAAGAGGTAGACACCGGGCAGGCGCGGCGCCGAGCGGGCGATTTCTGCGAGATCTATTTTAATATCGGGTGTCGGGCGGCGCGGACTTCGTCGACGCGGCGGACGGGTTGCCGGACGGGAGCGTCATGCAGGCGGTCGGGATGGGCGGCGGCCTCCTCGACGATCAGCTTCATCAGCGCCACGAAGTGATCAAGCGTTTCCCGGCGTTCGGTCTCGGTCGGTTCGATCATGAGGGCTTCTCGGACGAGCAGGGGGAAGTAGACGGTGGGCGCGTAGATCCCTTCATCGAGAATCCGTTTGGCGATATCCATGGCCGACACGCCGAAATTTTCCTTAATCGTCTGCGCCGAGGCGACGAATTCGTGCATGCACCGGCCCGCGCCGTACGGCACCGGCAGAATTTGCTTTATTTTTTCCTGCAGGTAATTGGCGTTGAGGACGGCGGCAAGGCTGACTCGCCTCGCTCCGTCGTCCCCGAGGAGTCTTAAATAGACCCACGCCTTCATCAGATTCAGAAAATTCCCGTACGCGCTGTGGAATCGGCCGATCGATTCGGTTCCGGCCGGCGTCCAGACGTGGCCGAACATCGATTTGGTGAGATAAGGGCCGGGCAAACATGGCGCCAGATGTGCCTTGACGCCGATCGGTCCGGCTCCGGGTCCGCCGGCGCCGTGTGGAATGGAAAACGTTTTGTGCAGATTGACATGGACCATGTCGAATCCCATGTCGCCGGGCCGTACGCGTCCCAAAATCGCGTTGAGATTCGCGCCGTCATAATAAAGGAGGCCTCCGGCGGCGTGGACCTCGCGTGCGATCGATTCGATGTCGGTCTCGAACAGGCCGAGCGTGTTGGGATTGGTCAGCATCAGCACCGCGGTCCGGTTGGAGAGTTTGGCGCGCAGATCGGGGAGGTCGACGCGCCCGGCCGAATTCATTTTTACGACAACGACGCGCAGGCCGGCCATGGAAGCCGATGCCGGATTGGTTCCATGCGCGTTTTCCGGCACGAGAACTTCAAGGCGTCCGGTGTCTTTTTTCAGGCGGAAATATTGCCGGGCCGCTTTCAGGGCGCACAACTCGCCATGCGCGCCCGCGGCCGGATAGAGGCAGACCGCATCCATGCCTGTGAGAGCCGCAAGGTCAGCCTGCAATTCGGCCAGCACGGCCAGCACGCCCTGTACTTCCGTGTCGGGTTGCCACGGGTGCGCCTGAAAAAATCCCCGTTCGGCGGCGGCGGCCTCGCCCGCCTTGGAACTGTATTTCATGGTGCAGGATCCAAGCGGATAAAAACTCGAGTCGACGCAGAGATTTTTGCGGGAGAGATTGACGTGATGCCGGACGAGATCGTTTTCGGGCAGGACGTCGATCAAGAGAGGCGCCCGGCGCCGCAGATGTCCGGGCAGTGAAGTGATTCGATGTGACCGGGCCGTATCAAACCAGAGACTCATCTGCCGGCGACCTCCGACAGGAGCCAGTCGACGTCGGATTCCGTCCGGCGTTCCGTGAATGAAACGAGATAGACGTTCGACAGTTCCGGATAATGATGCCGCAGTGGAAGAATCGGCAGATGGTCGAGCGGCCGATCGGACCGGATGGCGATTTCAAATAACGATGGAGCCGTAAACGCGGGCTGGAGATTTAAATTCAGACTGCGGACGCCATCGAGAAACTGTTCCATCCGCGCGGCGGAGGTTTCGACAACCGCCTGGAGTCCCTCCGCACCGAGGAGACGTAAATATGCGCCCGCATAAATGGCGCAGAGCGTGTGATTGGTACAGATGTTCGACGTGGCCTTTTCCCGGCGAATGTGCTGTTCGCGCGTCTGAAGCGTCAGGCAATAGGCGTCGTGTCCATCTCGGTCCAGCGTTTTTCCGACGATTCGGCCCGGCAGACGCCGAAGAAACGATTCGCGGGCGCTGAACATGCCGAGCGCCAGTCCGCCGTAATACAGAGGCAGGCCGAGCGACTGACCCTCGGCGACGGCAATGTCGGCGCCTGTTTCAGCCGGCGTGGCGAGAACAGACAGCGACGCCGGTTCGTAGACGTGAATAAATCCCGCTCCGGCGTTTCGTGCGTTTTCCGAAATCGCCCTCATGTCTTCGACGACGCCAAAGACATTCGGGTTCTGCGCGATCACGGCGATGACAGGCGCGGCGGTTGTGCGCTTGAACGATTCCGGAACGGTCCGTCCCTCTTCGGAACAAAACGGAATTTCGATGATGTCGATGGGCAGATCCGAAAGGTAGGTCCGCAAAACTGCGCGATAATGCGGATTGACGGCTGACGAGATCAGCACGGTTCCTGACGAATGCGTTGACGCGCCAAAGAGGCAGAGGACGGCTTCGGCCAGCGCCGTTGCGCCGTCGTAGAGCGATGCGTTCGACACATCAAGTCCGGTCAGAGCGCAGACTCCCTGCTGATATTCGAACAGCGCCTCCAGAATCCCCTGGGACGCCTCGGCCTGATAGGGCGTGTAGGCGGTGTAATAGTCGGTGCGGCGTAAAATCGATTCGACCAGCGCCGGCGGAACAAACCGGTCATAAAATCCGGCGCCCAGAAATGTCGGCCGGTCGACTCGGACCATGGCCGCGCGGTCGGCGGCGAGCCGGAGCACGGCATCCTGGGATATCGGGCCGCGCCCAAGAGGTGGTCGAGCCGCGCGTAAATGCGGCGGGATCTCGGCAAAGACGTCTTCCGGATCATCAAGACCGATGTCCCGCGCCATGGACGCCATTTCCCCATCGGAGTGCGGAACGAAACCGATTGAATTCGGAGACGTCATCCGGAAATTATTTGTGCCCGGCGGTGAACTGCTGATAATCGGCCGCGGACATGAGCGATGCAATCTCGGACGAGTTCGATAATTCGACTTCGACCATCCAGCCGTCGCCGTACGGATCGAGGTTCACCGTCTCTGGACTTGGCGCCAGATTCAAATTGACCCGGACAACTTTGCCCGACACCGGACAAAACACGTCGGAAACCGCCTTGACCGATTCGATGGATGCGATCGGATCATGCTGTTTGACGGAACGGCCCGGCGAGGGCAGATCGGCGTGAACGATGTCGCCAAGCTGATCAACCGCGAATTTCGTAATGCCGATCAATCCGGTTTTTCCGTTCAGGCGGACCCATTCATGGTCTTTCGTGTATTTCAAATCCTCCGGAATGCTCATCGATTTTTCCTTTCATCAAAAAATTGGATCGGCGTGCTCCGCGACGGTCAATGAGATCGGACGCGACCCCTGACAAACCGTCGATTCACACATCGCGCCGGTACACGCCGGCCTCGGACATCCACCGAAACGGGCCTGTCGGGTGACAACGCGTCAATCGACGCATACGCTATACTGCGTTTCAAATATTTGGAATACACACCGCTGGTTATTTCCCCCACCCTCACCTCGCCGTCCAGAACCGGATAGCCATGACGGAGAATGACCGACGGTTGCTCACCGGCGTCGATGCCTGTCATTCGCCGCCGCACAGGACGGACTTTTAGCGCATCCGCCCCCCAAAAGTCAACACCGGCGGCCACGGCAAATCCAAGCCCCGCGTCGGCCGGACCGGATCGTTCATCCATGTCCGATCCATACAGGCTGTAGCCGGCTTCAATCCGCAGAACATCGCGCGCGCCAAGCCCGCAGGGGACGACGTTCGCGCCGACGAGCCGCGACCACACCGCCCCGGCCGCGGACGGCGGAAAAGTGATTTCAAATCCGTCTTCACCTGTGTATCCACTGCGGGATACGAGAGAGACCGCGCCGGGAATTCCGATCCACTCCATGGCCGCAATGGAAAAATATCGCAAGTCGCGCAACGAGGGTCCATCGCCGGCCGGATGAAGCATGTTGCGAAGAATTTTTTCGGCGTCCGGCCCCTGGACGGCGACCATGGCCGTCCCGAATGTGGCGTCCTCGGGAGAACCGCCCCGGGCAAGAATCCAGTCAAGAATCTTTTTGTGGTTGCCGGCGTTGACAACCAGCAGGTACCCGCCATCCGGTTTTTGAAACAGGATGACGTCATCAAGGATGCCGCCTTCCTCGTTCAGAATCAGCGCATAGGCGCCCACGCCGCGCCGGAGATTCGCGACATTGCAGGTCAGCAATTTTTGGAGGAAGGTTTGCGCGGACTCCGGGAAAAACAACCGGGCCATATGCGAGACATCAAAGACGCCGCAGGTTGTCCGAACCGCGAGCGCCTCATCGTAAATGCCGCGATAAAAAACGGGCATGTCGTATCCGGCGAAAGGAGAAAATCGCGCGCCGGCTCCGGCGTGAAGCGAATGGAACGGCGTTTGGCGGAGCGGGTCCGAGGTCGGATTCATTGAAAAAGTCCGAGCAGGCGCCGCATGGCTTTCCGGACAAGGATCCGGATTTCCTCACGACATCGGCGGTACGTATCGAGATCACCGCCGATGGGATCGCGCACGTCCGGTCCAGGCCGGCGCGTGGCGTATTCGCGCAGAGTGAAAATGCGGTCGCGCCGCGCCGGAAAAAGCGCAAGCAGCAGCATGCGCTGGCTGTGTTCCATCGCGAGAATGAGGTCAGCGTGCGCGAGATCCTCGGCCGTGAGCGGGGCGCTGTGATGATTGGACAGATCAATTTCGATTTCCGAGCAGACCGCCGCCGCCGTGGAGCTTGCCGGCGAACCGGAACGGGCCATGAGGCCCCGCGAAAAAACGCGGGCCTGTTCGCCGAACGATTCAATTTCCCTCCGCGCGATGGCTTCGGCCATGGGGCTGCGGCACGTGTTTCCGGCGCAGACGAACAGGACACGCAGAGGATCGGCCAGAACATCCGGCGGGATGACCCCCTGGCGGATGACGCGAATCTGATCGCTCTCGACAGTCACGACGGACGACGCCATTTTACAGGAATGGGTGTCGTCACGGATTGCGATTTCCACGCCTTCGAGAATTTTGGCGTCGATGTCGTCGAACCGCCCGGTCGCCGGCCGGCCCGATCGGTTGGCGCTGGTCGAGACCAGCGGGCCGATTTTGACGAGCATTTCGCGCAGGCGTTTATGCGCGGGAATGCGGATGGCGACGGTGCCATCGGCCGCGCAGAGCGATCCGCTCAATTCCCGGCGGGCGGGCAGGACCACCGTCAGCGCCCCGGGCCAGAAACGGGCCATGAGAATACGCGCGCGCTGCGGAATGTGCGCGGCGAATTGGTCGATTTGCGAGCGCGTTCCCGCCAGAATAGGAAATTTTTTGTCCGGACTCCGGCCTTTCAGGACCATCATCGTCTCGACCGTTTCGTCCTGGGGTAGGCCGCCGATTCCGTAGACCGTGTCGGTCGGAAACAGGATCAACTTGTTTTTTTTGATCACGGTGAGAACGGGTTTGGGATTCGTCGGCTCTTCAAGTTCCCAATCGATAATCTCCGGCATGTCAGGCCGCCTCCCATAGCTTGAGCGCTTCCGCATACACCGCGCGTTTGGGCAGATTGAGCATCTGTGAGACGACACGGACGGCCGAGGACAGAGAAACGCTTTCGTCCCGGAGGCTCTTCAGCCAGCGCAGAGCGGACTCGTTCGCGGATTTTTTGGCATCGTCATTTTCTCCGGCATCCGGCGCGGCTTCGATAATGATCGCCACTTCGCCTTTCACGGTTCGCCCGTCAAACGCCTTCTGCGCGTCCGCGGCGGAGCCGGCCCGGCATTCTTCAAATTTTTTGGTCAACTCGCGCGTGATGACCACCCGCGCCGTCGGCGCCCGGGCCGCAAGGTCCTTCAGAGTCGAAACGAGGCGGGCCGGATGTTCAAAACAGACGACGGCCGTTCCGCCGAGGAGTAAATCCACAATTGCCCCGGCCGGATTGTTTTTCGGCAGAAATCCGATAAAAATGATGCGTTCCGCAAAAACGCCGGCGACGGAAAGGGCGGCGGTCAGAGAAGACGGTCCGGGAATCGGAATGACGCGGACGCCGGATTCGAGGCACCGGCGGACAAGCAGTGCTCCGGGATCGGAAACCGCCGGCGTGCCCGACTCGGTTACCAGCGCCGCTTCGAGTCCATCGCGCAATCGCGGAAGAATCTGCTCGATCCGCGCGGACTCGTTGCCTTTGTACAGCGAATAAACGGATTTGGCCGGAATTCCATGGCGGGTTGCAAGCGTGCGATACGTGCGGGTGTCTTCGGCGATGATCGCGTCGACCCGACGCAGCGTCTCCAGCGCGCGGAGCGTCATGTCATCCAGATTTCCGATGGGCGTCGCGACCACATACAATGCCAGATAGACCACTCCCTCTGCTCGAACTTCCTGTGTCCGTTTGCTTACCTGCGGGCGTGGAGAGCGTCAAGCCAAATTCATGCGAGATCCAGCGGGATCGGCGGGAACTCATGGACAATCAATTCCGCGAGAGGATATACTCCGCGAATCGTGGATCGCACATTCATTGCGCTGGGCGCCGTTCTGGCGTTTTTGGGCGTGGCGGCGGGCGCGTTCGGCGCGCATGGGCTTAAAAAGTATTTCGAAATGAATCCCGAACTTCACCCGGTGTTCAAGACGGCGGTGGAATATCAGATGTACCACTCGCTGGCGCTCCTTGCCGTGGCGTGGGCGGCGACGCAGTGGCCGGGCGGGTGGATCCGGGCCGCGGGAGTTTTATTTGCCGGCGGGATCGTGCTTTTCTCGGGGAGTCTCTACGCGTACGCTCTGACGGGCGTGAAACTCTTCGGGGCGATCACGCCGATCGGCGGACTGGCGTTGCTGGCCGGCTGGCTCTGTCTTGCGGCGTGCGTGTGGCGGCGTTAAGACTGCCGTTTGGTCATGTCGAACAGATGAGTCGCCTGCGCGCCTAAAAATCCCTCGAAGAGTTCCGCCCGCCCCGTTTTTGAATTGATCACACTGCCGCGCTCGGCAATCTCAAAGTAGGCATACGTCCACGGCAGGGTTGCGCGCCCGCGCGGACCTTTCACGCGAAACGGCAGGGTGACCGATTCAGTCGATGACTGCCGAAGAACGCTCCCCCGCTCTCCTTCGATTTCCTTCTTCATCGGCACGCCGGCCCTTTTCAGGGCGTCAACGGTTTTCTCGATGTCGGCCAGCGCCGGAACGCCGTGGGAATTGACGAGCGCCGTGAAATGATTGACGTCGTATCCATTCAACAAAACCCATGCGCCAAATTGCGATTCCTCGTCGAGAGCGACGACGTCCGCGGGCCGCGACCGATCCCAGGGCAGATCGCGAAAGAAGCGGAGGACCGATGCCAGCACGCGGTCGATTTCAGCCCGCGGCGCGTCATTCAGTCGGGCAACCCGTGCCAGAAGATCGTCTGGCAGGGGCGGACGTCGGGATTTGAGAACGCGGCGGATGATCCGTCGCGAGTTGTTGGAAAGTTCCCAAGTTTTCAATTCGGAGACGAACAGTTTCGGAAAATTCCGGTTCGGATGGGCAAAATGGATCGAGGCGAGATGCTTGTCCGGAAATTCGTAGCAGGCCTGCGGCGAATAGCCGAGCGCCTGAAAAAGTCGGCCGAGCGAAAAAATCCCGTCTGCCGGATGTTGAATCGCGATGGTGCGATAGGCGATGTGGTCGTTGACGAATGTCGCAGTGCATTCGCGGACGACTCGCTCATAGACTTGCACGTACGACACGCGCTCCCTGTACCGCTCCCATAGTTGATCGAAGAGCCTGAGCGCAAATCGTTCTTTTTCGTCTGCCGCGTCGATGTGCCGGTGCGGTGCGTGAAGCGGTTTGGTCATGGCTGGTGGAAACCATACAATGCGCAAAGGCGCGGATGCAATGACGCAGGAACAGGGGACCGTTGACGGCGTTGCCCGGCCTGTAGTTGGGTGGCGGTAATCATGGCGGACAGTCGAATCGATATCGTCAACCCGTACATCGACGCGTATCTCACGCAATATTCGGTCGCCCGCGAGGACCCGATTCTGCTCGAGATGGAGGCGGTCGGGATCGAGACGGAATTTCCCATTGTGGGCCCGCAGGTCGGGCGGCTCATGCAGGTCTTGACGATTTTACGAAAGGCGCGGGTGGTGTTTGAGCTGGGATCGGGATTCGGCTATTCGACGCTCTGGTTTGCGCGTGCGGTCGGCGCGGGCGGGATGGTGCATCATACGGACCGGTCCGCGCAGAACCGGGAGAAGGCGCGTGTGTATATCGATCGCGCTGGCGTGCTCGAACGAGTGACGTTCCACGAAGGAGATGCGATTGAGGCGTTCGTCAAAAGCGATGTGACACCGGATATTCTGTTTATGGATATCGACAAGGAACAGTATCCGCTGGGGTATCAGGCATTCAAGGACCGCATCAAATCCGGTGCGCTCGTGATCGTGGACAATCTGCTATGGGACGGCCGTGTCCTCGACCCGCGAAACACAGAACCGAGCACGGTCGGCGTCAAACGATACACGGACCTCATTCTTGCCGACAAACGATTCATCACGTCTATCGTGCCTGTGCGCGACGGCGTCGGGATCAGTTTGAAAATTTCGGATTAACGGCATGGATACGAAATCCGGGAACAAGGCACGGGTACCGCCGGGACAGAGGGACGTCGAACGAAAATTTCCGGTCCTGCACGCGGGGGAAGTGCCGGTCATCGATCTTGAGCGGTGGCGGTTTCGGATTTTCGGGCGCGTGAAAAATGAAGTCATCTGGACGTGGGACGAATTCATGTCCCTTCCCAAAGTCACCGTCTGTGCGGACATGCACTGCGTGACGACGTGGACGCGGCTCGACAATGTCTGGGAGGGCGTCGCGTTCAAGGAAATGATGAAGCACACCGAGATTCTGCCGGATGCAAAATTCATCATGGCGCATGCGTACCCGAATTTCACAACGAATCTGCCGATCGAAGCCGTTCTGGATGACGACGTGCTGTTCGCGTACAGACATGATGGCAAACCGCTCGAGTCCGATCACGGCGGCCCACTGCGGCTGGTCGTGCCCAAACGATACGCATGGAAAAGCGCGAAGTGGGTTCGCGGGATTGAATTCATGCCGGCCGATCGTCCGGGATTCTGGGAGCAGATGGGCTATCACATGTCGGGCGATCCCTGGAAGGAAGAGCGGATGTGGGGCGACTGATGCCGTTGCTTGGAGCGCATGTTTCGACGGCCGGCGGAGTGAGCCGCGGATTGGAGCGCGCGGAGCAGATTCGATGCGAGGCCGCGCAGATTTTCGCGAAGAACAACAAATGCTGGGTTGAAGGTCCGCTGCATCCGGAAGAAGTCGGCCGGTTTCGGGACCGGTCAAATCGTTTCGGACGCAACACCCTCGTCTCACATGCGGGATATCTCATCAACCTCGCCGCTGGTGATCCGGACATTCATCGCCGCTCGATGGATTCAATGCACGACGAACTGTGCCGCGCGGAATCGCTGGGATTAAGCTGGGTCGTCCTTCATCCGGGCAGTCACGGCGGGCGCGGCGAAGAATGGGGAATCCGGCAGATCATTCAATCTCTTCAGACGATTCTGGACCGGACGCGGAAATTTCATGTTGGCATTTTGCTGGAGACGACGGCCGGCCAGGGCAATTCAATCGGCTGGAAATTCGAGCACTTGAGCGCGATCCGGCGCCATCTCAATCCAAAGCGCCGCGTCGGGGTCTGTGTTGACACCTGCCACATTTTTGCCGCCGGCTACGAACTTCGGACGCGCGCCGGATACGAATCGACCATGACGGCGCTGGATCGGACGGTCGGTATCGGGGTCGTCAAATTGATTCACCTGAACGACTCGATGAAAGGGTTGGGCAGCCGGGTCGATCGGCACCAGCACATCGGGCAGGGAGAGATCGGACTTGCCGCGTTCCGGTTTCTTTTGAACGATCCGCGATTCGCCGGATTGCCGATGGTGCTTGAGACGCCAAAAGGGCCGGACATGAAAGAGGATATCATGAATCTCGCCGTGCTTCGGAAACTCCTGCGCCGCGGCGCCCGGAAGAAATTGGCGGCGACCGCATGACGAAAAAATATTACACGCTGGAGGAGGCCACCGCGATTTTGCCTGAAGTCAAAAAGGCCGTGAGCGAAATCCGTTCGATGGATCAGTCCCGGCTGGAAAAACAGAAAGCCTATTCCGAACTCATGCTGGCCGTCGCGTCCAACGGTGGAGATTTTTCCGAGGCATACTTGTTGAAACTGACCAAGTCGCTTGACCGGGCCGAACGGCAGCTCCGGCGGCTGATCGGCAACCTCCAGCGGAGATTCTCGTGCGAGGTCAAGGGCCTGAGTCCCCTCCTGGTCGATTTTTACACGGTCCGGGACGGCCGGGAGGTCTATTTGTGCTGGAAGGAGGGCGAGGACGAAATCGCCCATTGGCATGATCTCGACGCGGGATTCGCCGGCCGCCGGCCGATCTGATATGATCTGAACATTATTTCGGTGCGGCGGCGCGATACGAGGCCGCTTTTACAAACAGAAGGAGGGCAAGCCGTGCCTGTGAAGGAACTCGAAGAGGGAGATATGGCCCCCGATTTTTCACTGCCGTCATCAGAAGGCCGCACGATCAGTCTCAAGGAATTTCGAGGAAAGAAAACTGTACTCCTCTATTTTTATCCAAAAGACGATACACCGGGCTGCACGCGGGAAGCCTGCGCCTTTCGTGACGATCTGGCCAAATTCAAAAAATACGGCGCCGTCATTTTAGGCGTGAGCGCCGATGGACTGGAGTCGCACAAAAAGTTCATTGATAAATTCAGCCTGCCGTTTTCTCTGCTCAGCGACGGGGACAACGCCGTCGCCATGGCCTACGGCGTCTATGGAAAGAAGAACCTCTACGGCCGGGAATTCATGGGGATTGTCCGAAGTACGTTCGTAATCGACGAAGCGGGCAAGCTCGCAAAGATTTATCGGAACGTGAAAGTTGACGGACACAGCGAGGCTCTGCTGGAAAAATTGGCCGGCGGTTCCAAATGACGCGCGCCAAACATCTATTTCAGTTGAATCTCGACGTCAGCGGCCGGGCATGTCTCGTTGTGGGCGGTGATGACGAGGCTCTCGAAAAAACGGAACGGCTTCTGGAGTGCGAGGCCGTTCTCACGCTGGTCAGTCCAAAAGTTCTTCCGGAGATTGACACGATGGCGCGAGACGGCCGGATCCGGCGGATTGTGCGAAGATACGAGCCGGGCGACGAGGCTGGAAAGTATTTCGTGCTCAACTGCGTGAAAACCGAGCCGGAGATGTCGGAAACGCTGTTTCGGCGATGTGTCGACGCAGGCATTCTGATTTCGTCCTACGATCAGCCGGAGGTCAGCACCGCCACGATGTCGGCGCTGGTGCGCGCCGGATCGATCCGGATCGCCATTTCCTCAAACGGCGCAAGCCCTTCCGTCGCGCGGATACTTCGGATTGAATTTGAAAAAATGCTGGACGAGCGGTTCTCACGGTTTGTGGACTGGGTGGCGTCCTACCGCGAGAGGCTGGTGAATCACGGCGTGACGCCGTCCGAACGGAAAAAAATCCTGCGGGAACTTCTGGCTGGGTTTGAGATCAAGGCGACCTGCCGATACCCGGATCGATTCGACAAAAACCTTCCGCCGGACTGACCCCCTAGCGGTTGCGCCGTTTGACGGCCCGGGCGATTTCGCGTTTGACATCGCGCTTGCGGATGTCATCCCGCCGGTCCGCGTGCGTTTTGCCTTTGGCGAGCGCGAGTTCGACTTTCACGAGATTGCGCGCATTGAAATAGAGCCGGAGCGGCACAAGGGTCAGACCCTTCTGGGTGATCTTGCCGATGAGTCTCCGGATTTGATCGCGGTGAAGGAGGACTTTTCTCGACCGCGTCGGCTCGTGATTGAGGGGACCGGCCTGGGCGTAGGGGCTGATGTGACAGTTGAGCAGAAAGATTTCGCTGCCGCGGAGGATTGCGAACGAATCGCGAAGGTTTGCGTTGCCCTGCCGGAGAGATTTGACTTCGCTGCCCCGCAGGGCCAGTCCCGCCTCATATTTTTCAAGGATTTCATATTCGGCGAACGCCTTTCGGTTGGTTGCGATGGCCTCCATGCCGCTAATACTTGTACGCCGAACCGCCGATAAATTCGCGCAGAAGTGCCGTCGGCGGAATCTGTCGTTCGTCCTCCTCGGAGATTTCGTCAATCGACTCAAAGAGCGCGTGGATGCGCGCGACCCGCTCGTGGCTGTCCCGCCGGTCGGGGTTGCCGGCGTACTCGGCCTCCCATTGCGTAAAGGTTTCTTCCCAGCGCCGTTTCCAGACGGGCAATTCGTACGGCAGGGCGCCGTTGACGATGTGGTCGACGCTGTTGACGAACGGCGTGATGTGGTCAAGTTCGGCGTCCCGGACGTATCTCCAGTGGTCGACGGTGAATTTCGGATCGACGTGACGGGCGTCCTTGTCGCGCGTCATCCGGCGAAGCAGTCGCAGATCGGCCCATCGGATGTATTTGCCCTGCGCGTCGCGCATCTGCAGAAGCGTTTCGATGTAGAGCCGGAATTTTTGCTCAGCCGCAATGGGTCCGGTCAGCTCTCCGTGGAGACCGTGAAGGGAATCGATGAGCAGGATTTCGCCTTTTTCCAGTTTCATTTCATGATGGTTGTCGATCCGGCGACCGGCCTTGTAGTCAAATTTCGGTACACCAACGCGCTCGCCGGCGAGCAGCCGTTTCAGGTGCGTGTAGATGAGGTCCAGATTGAGCGCCTGCGGCGTCTCGTAATCATAATCACCATATTCGTCCTTGGGATGTTCATCGAGATTGCGGAAGTAGTGATCGACGTGAAACGGGACGAACCGAAATCCATCCCGCGCAAGGTGCTCGCTGATCTTGATTGTCG
>JAHFCY010000027.1 GCA_023249255.1 Candidatus Lindowiibacteriota bacterium
AGCGCCGCGCCCGGGCTTGCGCCCTGAAGAAGCAGGGCGGCGGCCATCGGGGTCGTTGCCGACGCGCAGATGTAAAGCGGAATGGACAGAACCAGAACCAGGAGCATCCCTTTGATCCCTCCGCCAAACGCGCTCTCAATGGCCTGCGGCGGAATCACGGTCAGAATCAGGCCGGCCGCAAGAAATCCGATGACCAGCCACGGCGAAATGTCCTGCAGAAAATCTCCAAGACCGTAGGAAACTGCCTGCTTCAATTTTGTGGATAACGGCATATTGACTCTCAGCTCCGCCGGGGATTCCGCAGAATGACAGGCCGGACAATGCTCCTCGTCCGCCGCCCGCGTCGACGGAACCTTCACGCCGAACACCGCTTCGATTATGCCGGCGGTCACGCCCGTCACAAAAGCGGCCACTGGACGGAAGATCGTATAGATCGGATCAAGGAGCGCGTAGGTGACGGCCATCGAATCGAGGCCGGTTTCGGGCGTGGTGATGAGAAAGGCTGTCGTGGCGCCGCGGGTCGCGCCAAGCCGCCGGATTGTCAGCGCGGCCGGAATGACGCCGCAGGAGCAAAGAGGCAATGGGATGCCGATCAGCGCCGCCGTCACGACCGGCTTGAATCGTCCCCGGCCGAGGAATTTCGCGACGCGCTCCGGACGGATAAACGCGTAGACGAGGCCGCCCATGAAACATCCGAACAGGATGTAGGCCGCGGCATCGGCAAAAATTTTCCAGGAACTTCGGAGTGTGTTGACGCCAAAGACGGTCAGGGTTTGAACACCGGGCAGCAGGCCGTCATGCGCCCAGGCCGCCCACGCGCCGAGACCGACCAGCAGGAATCCCGCGAGGAGTCCCTCATTTTCCTCGATGAAACTCGTTCGGATTTCCGACAGGCGATTGCGGACTGCCAGGACGGTCAGAGTCATGCCGACCGTTGTCGCGATCACGACCACGGCGGACAATGTCACCACCAGCCGCCAGCTGTTGGCCGCGGCGAGAATATAGAGCGGCAAAATCTCCGCGCAGGGCGAAACGGCCAGCATGCCGATGAGCGTGAAGACGAGAAGCGCGTCCGTCTTCCCGGACCACCGATCCGGCTCAAAATGTTTGTGCAGATGACGGCCGAACAGCCGCCCTAAAATCAGCGCCGACCCGGCCACGATCAGAATCAGAGCGGCCACTGAATCGAGGGAATGAAACCGCTCCAAGGCTGCCGCGCAGCCCATGGAGTAGGCCACGCCAAGACCGATGGCCATGGTCACGCCGGAATGTAAAAATCCGGCGACCAGCGTCACGACTGCCAGTCTGACCGGCGTCCAGCGCCGGAGTCTTCCGACCAGCACGAACGGCCCCCAGTGATTCGGAATGAGCGAATGGAGGAGTGAAAGAAGAAGCGCCCCGACCAGAACGCCGGCGTGGGTCATGACAAACCTATTTGGTGTGCCAGGAAAACAGATTCGGGAGAAATCCCGCAAATGCCCGAGCGGCCACCATGTCCTTCGAGTCGAACAAGCCGACTTTGTTCGAGAGAATCAGAGCGGCGATTGGCTTGGGCGCGGAAATGCCGACCAGGAGCGCCTGTTGCTTCATGCCCGGATAGTCTTCAATCAATTCCGTCGCGCCGGTGCCGATCGCGTTGTTCAACTGCCGGTGTACCGAGGGGTCAAGCGCCTCCTGAATGTCATGCGTGTAGCTTTTGCCGTCGTATCGACCGGAGAGTTTCCACAGGGGAGATTTGATGTTGGAGGAATCCAGAATGTAAAACGATACCATCCGGCAGCGAAATAACCGGACGCCGGCCAGCACCGCCCGGCGAATGAATGACGCACTGTCCGCCGCGCCTGCCACGTCACGGACCGATTCCATGATGTTGAAGAAGTGCCCGCCATCCAGGTCCTTGCTCTCCATCTCGCGCTTCTGGGCGTTGAATTTCACGTTGAATTCCGAGGTCAAGTGGTCCACCCGGGTCTGAAAAAATTTCGCGATGACCGCAGTCTTCGATTTTTCAAGCCGGCGGATGGATGTGAGAACGATCAACGTCACCAGACCCACACAGGCGAATGAGACGGCGGCGGGAATTTGCAGGCTCTCAAGAGTCCGATGAACGAGCTCGGATTTGAAAAAGCCCATTTCAAAATCGCCGATTTTCATCGCGCCTTTTCGCACCGGCGTGTAGGCGCGCAGGACGACTTTGCCGGACGGCAGTTTCATCCGGATCAGATCGGACCCGCTCGTGGCCATGACGAGTTTTGATTTGAATTTGATCTTGCCAAGCTCCACGGCGTCGCGGTTGGACGTGTCGGTTTCGTCTCCGTGGGAGTCGTTCAACTCCCAGACGATGACGTCGCCCTTGGCGTCGTAGACCACGAAGTGAGACACCAGCCTGCCCCGCAGAAGATTTCCGGCCGCCCTTTTGAGCGCCTTCTCATTATGCGTTTCGAAATTGTCCGTGTTGGACAGAACGAAAAGCCGCATCTGATTGTTGGCGTCGGTCAGCTGGGAATCGTAGGTGACCATGTACACCGCGCCCAGCACCAGCATAAAGAGCCCCAGGCTGGCCACGATCGACACGACCACGACTTTTCCGGACACACCCAGCCGCTGGCGGATTTGCGCTTCCAGTTCCTCCTGCTCCATGACGCCGTAGTCTATAACGCCGGCGAGTAGAAAGACAAGCCGAAAACCGGAGAGGAGGAGAAACGGAAAAAATTACGGCGCGGCGATGATTTTGTCTTTGATCTGGTCGTAGATTTCGTCGGTGATGTCGGGGACCTGTTTGATGTCGGAGACGGTTTTGAATTTGCCGTAGGTGTAGCGGTAGGCGTCGATCATCTTGGCGCGGTACTCGTCGATACCTGGAAGTTTCATGAGGTCTTCGGTCGACGCGGTGTTGATGTCAACTTTACCCTTTTGTTCCTGCTCCGATTTGCCGGGCGTCACCGAGGACTTGATTTCGGGCATGGGCAGGCTGGCGTCGTAAGGTTGTTCCTCCTTGGCCGCCGGAGATTTTTGTTGGGCCGGCGCCGTCGCGGGCGTTGGTTGCGGAGCGGGAGCGGGTGAAACGGCCGGCTGTTCCGCCGTTGCGGATTTTTTTTGCGTGGGCGCAGGCGGCGGCGCAACGGCCGGTTGAACCGATTTCTGAGCGCTCGGCGTGCTGACGGGCGCCTGTTTTTGCGTCGGCTCCGGCGCGGGAGTCACGGCCGGCGTCTTTCGCGGTTCCGGCGCCGGCACAACGATCGGCGCAGTCTGCGTCGAACGTTTGGGCCTGGGCAGATCGTATGGCGACGGCTCTTCGCTTCGCGTTGCCGGCGTCACGCGTACAGGCGCCGTCGCGGGCTCCGGCGTCGGCGCTTTGCGCTCGGGCGTGGGTGTGGGAGTGGGCGCGGGGGCCGGCGCCATCTCACGCCGCGGAGCGGGCGCAATCGCTTCAGGCGCGGGTGTGGGTTCGGTGAATCGGCTCTCGGGCGCCACGGGCAGTCTCTGGGATTGTTCCGGCGCAAGAGCCATGTTTCCGACGGTACCGGCCTGAACGACGATAATGGGCCGCAGGAACCGGTCATAGAATCCCTTGTTCATTCCGTTGGCCAGAAGAAGAGACTCAAACTCGTCTTCGCTCCGGAAAATTCCGCGCGCCCTGCGTTCCTCCACGATCTTTTGCGCCATCCCGAGCGTGATGCCTTTGATCCGGACCAGTTCCTGAAGGCTCACGACGTTGACATCGGCCTTGTATTCGATCCGGTAGACGACGTCGTCAAAAATCACGCGCGTGAGGCCCGGCACGGTCAGGAGCTGTTCGAGCGATTGATAGGGGCCGAATTGCTCTCGACGCGCCACGATGCGCTGGGCCAGACGCAAATGCTGTTCAGGATCAACATCGCTCCGAAGACCTGTCAGGTCCGATATTTCGGCGACGGACGACGTGTTGATGTTGACGGGGAACGGCGTGATCTGCTGGAGTGACTTGGCGATGTCTTTGGTGACCTGCGTCGCTTCCGGCAGATTGGTGATGACGCGCGGCGTGATGAAAATCATGAGTTCCGTTTTTTCCGTCTGTTCGCGTTTCGATTTGAACAAATTGCCGATCACGGGAATGTCTTTGAGGACCGGCACGGCCGAGGTCGCGGTCGTCCGCCGGTCCTTGATGACGCCGCCCAGAACAAGGGTCTGATTGTCTCCGAGGAGGACCGACGAGCTGGCGGATCGTTTGGTGACGTCGATGCTTGAGCCGCCGCCACCGCCGGTGCCGGGGGCGAATTCGTCGATGTTGAGGGCGATGGTCAAATTGACGCTGCGGTCGTTGGAAATCGTCGGCACGACCGTCAACTTGAGCAGGGCGTCGATGTCCTTGTACTGGACCGCCGGAACGCCGGACGCGTTGAAAACAGTCTGGGGGACGGATTTGGTCGTGCCGGCGGATATGACGGCAGGCTTGTTGTTGAGGGCCGTGATTTTCGGCGTGGCCAGGACCTCGACTTTGCCGGTCTTCATCAGCGCCTCCATGAGGAGCCTCATCTGTCCGGAATTGAGGATCACGCGGTAGGCGCCCGCGCCGAGCGTTCCGGGATTGAATTCGGTCCCTATCGCGCCGAGATTCTTGCTCAACGCGTTCTGGTCCATGATATCGAGAATTTTTCCATCGTTGTCGCGCAGCATCTCGGGCTGAGTGATGAAGTTGATGCCGCGGGAGTTGTCGTCGGCCAGAGTATATTCGAGGATCGAAGCGTCGATGAGGACCTGCGGCGCGCGTTGATCCAGTTTACGGATCAGTTCGGCGACGATCTTCATGATCGCCGGCGGCGCGACCACGGTGAGAGCGTTCAGGCGGTCGTCGGGGGAGAACCGGAGGAAGAGGCCGACACCGGTCGGACTGGCCGGGGATTTGTCGGACAGGCCTCCGCCTCCTCCCGCGCTGCTGCCCCTGGTGGTGAACTCGCCGGTCTTGGGGTCGACGGCGTAGATGTCCTGGCTGAGCGTTCCCTGTAAAATTCCGGCGATGTCGCTCGGCTTGGCGTTGTTCAGATAAAATACTTCCGTCATCATGTCCGGCGGAGGCGGCGACGCGACATCGATGTTATCGACCATGTCGTCGATCTGGGGAAAGAGCGATTCGCCCGCCGTCACGGCGATGAGGTTCGACCGCCCGATGGATCCGACCCTGGTGGAAACGCCGCCCAGACTGCCCAGCATGTTCGTGATCAGAGGGGAAGCCACTTCGGCCGAGACGTTTTTGAGCTGATAGACTTTGACTTTCGTCGCCGGCGCGGCGGCCGCCGGCACGTCCATCTTCTGGATCATGTCTTCAAGAGTTTTGGAACCGTCGGATGTTGAGAGGAAGACGATCGAATTGGATGCGGGATCGGCGTTGACTATCCCGAAAATCCGGTCCCGGTCGCTTCTATCCTGCGTGAGAAAAATTCTCAGTCCCGCCGCGATGTTCGCCGCGCTTCCGGCTTTCAGGAAAATCGTGCGCGTGACGAGGTCGGGGTTCGAAGGATTCATGATGTCGAGCCGCTCTACGAGCCGGTCCAGTTTTTCGATGGCGGTCTTGCTGACAACGGCCAGCAGAGTGTTCGTCTTGGCCATGAGGGTGATGATGGCGGGAATCCGTCCCGGCAAATCGGCATCTGTCCATGCGCGCGTCGGACTTCTGGCGACATCGCCGGGATTGATCAGAAAATCCTTGAGGGCACTGTAGACGTCAAGCGCCTGGGCGTACTTGAGCGTGTATGTTTTGTATTCGACTTCAACAAGGTTTGCCTCGTCCAGCCGTTTGATGAAACCGATCACCTTTTCAACGTTGCGAGGCGAATCGAAGATAATCAGCGTCTTGCTGGCCGCGTCAATCATCCACCAGCTTTCGCCGGGACCTACTTTGACCGGTTCTGTCACCGATTGGGCTGTCACCTGCACCTGGTTGCGCCGGTCCAGGACGCTCGTCGTCGTCGTCGTGCCTCCGCCCGGATCAGCTTCCAACAGGCGATTGATCAGTTCCTGATCGGACGATTGCTGGATGGTTTGCGGATCAAGATATTTGAATTTATAAATCGCAAGTTTTTTGACGCCGCGGTCGAGGAAGGAAAGGGCGGATTCGATGTTCTGAATGGCGTCGCGGCTGTCATTGACGAGGATCGTACTGATATCGGCGAATTCCTTGTAGGTGCCTTTTGGCGTCATGTATCGCTTCACGAGGGCCATGCCCTCTTCCATATTCAAGTAGCGCAGTTTGAACTCTTGAATGGCCACATCGGAAAATTCGCTTTTGACGTCGAGCGACTCAATGACCTGGCCCACGAGGCTCAGAATTTCGCGGGTGCTGAGGACGGTGATGACGTTGGTGACCGGATTGATGGTCAGGACGTTCAGGGTGAGAGTCTGCTTGAGAAAATCCTCCGTGACGGCGTCGCCGCCCTTGCCGCCGGTCTTCGTCGACTTGTGGAGCGTCGAAGTCTTGAAATCGACCGTGCCTTTTTTCTTGATGGTGAGATCGCTCCCGATGAGGGTGAATTCGAATCCGGGGCCGCTCAAAATGGTGGCCAGACGGTCGGCCATGTCCAGTACGCTGACGTTGGCGACCTGAAACCGGCGTATCTCCAGATTGGTTTCCTTGGCTCGGGCGTACGGCACGTCAAGCAGATCGAGGATCTCGCCGACGCGTTTGACGTTGTCGGCCGTCTGAACGACCATGATCTGGTTGGTCAGGGGGTCGGCGATGATGTCTCCTCCCTCGCGCTCGACAAATTGCGTGAGGAGTTTCTGAATGTTTTCGGCGTCGGTGTACTGAAGTTTGAAAACGTGGGTGACGAATTTGCCGCCGCCGCCCATGGTCGTATCAGTCTGGACGGGAAGCGGCCGGCCGAGGGCGCGCTGTTTGGCGATGATGCGGATGGTGTTGCCCTCCAGCACGCGCGTGAGGCCCGCGCTCTCCAACACCATGTCCATCGCCTCGAGGACCGTCACGTCGACCACGTGGATCGTCAGCGGGGGGATCTCGACTTTGGTGATTTTGCCTTTCGGATCGAGCGGGTCGAGGAAGGGCACGATGTATTTTTGTTTGTTGTCGTCATACTCAAGGTCGAAAATGACGTTCATGTTTCCCAGCTGGGACAACGTACGGATGATGTCGATCACGACGGCGTCTTTGAAATCGAGCGATACGATTCGCTGATTGGCCTGCGCCGAAAACAACACGTGCTCGCCCGTTGCGGTGGTTCCGATGAGCCGCGCTTCCATGAGCTGTTCGCCCGGCTCCACGCCCAACACCCAGACCTCGCATCGGGCCAGGCCCTGCGAGTCGGTCACGGCCTCGTTGTCCCTCGGATCGTTCAGCCGGATGGCGTCCAGCCGTCCGTTGCCTTTCAAAATCGTGAACTGAACTTTTGCGAGCGGCACGGGATTGCCGTCGGCGTCGGTCACCCGGACGGTCAGCGGCTGGGGAAGCTCGTCACCGGAAACGGCCTCCTGAAGATCACCTGAAATTTTTTCGATGTGAATGCCCGCGCCGGCCGTGACGGTCACCGGCAGGGTCATTTCGAGAAGATTGAATTTGGCTGGGTCGCCCGCGGAAATTTTGATCGACATGGGCGAAACTTTTTTTCCGATTGCCAGCGGCGCTTCGATGATTCCGCCGGATGTGGTCTGAAGAACGAGTTTTTTGACGCCGTCGGAAGCCGCTCCGGACAGACTGCCATCGCCTGCGGCAACCTCGAAGGTCACCGGCAGGTTGGCCACGGGCTGGGCGCTGGCCGCGTCGATGACTTTCAGGGAGAGCGGCCGGGCTTTCTGGTTCACCGCGACCGACTGGCCGAATCCGTTCATATCCGTGAATACGTACTGCGGGCCGATCTCGACAGCGGGAGCGGCGGCGCTGGGTTCGGCCGGCGCCTCATTTGCGGCCGGCACGGGCGCGCCGAGCATGGCGGCCAGAGCGTCCGGAACCTGCGCGCCTCCGAATCTCACCCAGTATCCACCCGTCTTGCTCTGCTCCACCACCGGCTGTTCGGATCCTTTCCGAAGTTCGATCGACACGCGCGCGGTCTCGATGGGAAACGTCCGGTACTGGCTGTGCTTGATGCGGACGATCGGGCCATGCTTGACGTCAAACGATTTTTTGGCCGGCAGGCGATCGACGGCCCCGGGCAGATCGACCGCCATGGTGGGCGGTGACGCAATGGGATTCGGCAGAAAATCGACGCCGTCCGTCGTGTGAATAAACACGATCGGCGATTCGGGGTCGCCGTAGACGTCGATGCCGTACACGCTCGGCTCATCCGGATTCGGCGGCTGCATTGATCCGAATCGGAGCGCGGGATACGCGGGCGCCTCCGGAATTTCTTTCACGGCCGGCTGGGGCGCAGGCACGGGTTCCTCTTTCGGATTTTCTTTCGTCACTGTGATCAATTCCGCGTGTCCCGTCGCCGCCGGAGCAGGGGTTGGAGCCGGCGCAACGACCCGCTCCGCCGCTTTGTTTTCCGCGCCGACGGTTTCGACCGCCTGTTGCGTTTCAGCGGCCGCCGGTACCGTGACCGTGACTTCTTCAATCGCAATGGCGGGCGGCTTGGCCTTTTCCGGTTTGGTTGACGGTTTGGCTGCCGGAGCCGCCGGAGTTTTTTTCTTCTCGGTTTTCTCGGCCTTTTTCGCCTTCTCCGGTTTGGCCGGAGGTTTCGCCGCTGGTTTTGCCTGTTTTTCCGCCGGCGTCTCCTCCGAGACCGTGACCTCCTCCATCATGATGTCGTCCGGTGCCGCAGGTTTGGCTTGAGGTTCTTTTTCGGCGTGGGGCGCTGCCACGGCCGGTTTCTCGTCCGGCTTTGGCGGCTCCCAGTCTTCGACCGGCTTGCCCGCCTCCTTCAGATCATTTTTGACTTCCTCGAGAAGTTTTCTGGCTCGTTCGTGCGATGGATTCTGCGTCAGCACCTGCTTGAGATACATCATCGATTCTTCCAGCCGTCCGGCCACGTAGGACTGCACGGCTGTGTTGAATGTCTCGTCCATGGAAGACGCGGCCCGTGTCTGCGGCAAAAACGCAAAGATCAGGACGCACAGCAGGAACGCGCCGGCGCTGACTCGCAGAAACCGATTGAGAAGCGTCATCATTCCCCGAGAACTCTCAAAACTTTTTCAAGCCGCGAGCGCATGGCTGCGGCCTCCGGATGGCCCGGATGGGCCGACAGGTACAACTCGATCGCTTTTCGCGCGGCCCGGTATTCTCCGCGATCAATCATGGCCTGCACGTCGTCCAGAGACGGAATGCCGGAGGTGGCCTCGGACGGCCCCGGCAGGTACATCGCGGCGCCCGCGGTTCCGGCGGGCCTCAGCGTCACGTGAATCATGTTCGCCTTCGCCTCGATCGCCGGCTGCCAAGCCGCGTCGAATTTCAAAATCAGCCGCGGCGGCATTCCGACGTCCTCGGCCACCCGCGCGCCGCGCAGGCCGGGCAGGGTGAGGGCGTCGTAATCGAAGGATCGCAGGACGGATGAATTGGGGAGATGAACGACGAGCGTCTGAACGCCGGTGACGTAATTGACCGGCTCGGCCGCGCGGTATTCAAGGGGGCCGGAGGCCAGAAGATAAATGTCCGTCTGGGCGGCGGCGGCCTTGAAAAACAGTCCGTCGACCTGCGGTTTCCAGTCAGCGGCCGATTCGGCCGCGGCTCCGGAGGATTTGACCTGAATGGTGATCCGCCCGGCCTGCGGGAAGACGACAAACGCTTCGGCGATGCCGCGCGAAAAAAGCGCCGGCGACAGCGTGGCGGGAGAGATGGAATTGGCCGGAATCGCCGCGGCCGTCACGTCGAGCCGGAGCGGCCCGCCGATGCTTTTCGGATCGTCCGCGACGTTTCCGTAGGCGTCCTGGGCCGTCACGCGAATGCGGAACGGCTCGCCGGCGCGCACGGCGTCGAGGACGTCGACGCGATACGTGGACGCCGTGGATGCGACGACTTGAAATGGATTGGACCGCCCCGACGCGCGTTTGTCATCCGTGGTGGCGGACAGTTCCGTGGCGCCGGATCCGGTGACGTAGGCCTGCACCACGGCGATGCCCTCGCCAAAATCGGCCGCCCCGATTTCATTCGGGACGATTGTGCTCTGTCCCGTCGCGCTGAGACGGACCCGGCCGGGATATGAAAAATCTTTGAGAACGTTGTAGTACATGTCCTGGGCTTCAATCCGGATCGGGAATAATTCTCCGGCCCGGATTTTCGGCGACACCGACACGAGAAAATGCGCCAGGGGCCCCGGCGCGACCCGGACCGGCGCCGACCGGCCGGTGGCTGAGCCGAACCGTTCGAATACGGTGAGAACGATCCGTTCGGCAACGAAGGATCGAATGTCGGCCTGGGCGACGCCGTTTCGAAATGCGGATGTCGATACCGAGCCGGGCTGGATTTCACCCACACCGGTCGATTGAATCTGCGCGCCGCTTCCGGTCCGGTTATAGTCGGTCACGGTGTTGCCGTAGGCGTCCCTGGCCGTCACCGTCAGCGAGAATGGCTCACCCGCCCGCGATTGAACCGGCGTGGCGACGTCGAAGTGGTGCAGCGGCCCCGGGACGATTTCGACCGCGCCCGACGTCACCCGCTTGCCTCGCACCTCGGCCACGACGCGGACGGCTGCCGCTCGAAAATGCGGGACCGTCACGGCCGCTTTGCCCTGCGAAAACGCCGCGGGCTGAACTTCCGTCGGCGCGACGGCGTCCGGGCCGTCCACAAACAGGCGGATGGGTCCGATCGCGGCGTCGACGTCGGTCACGACGTTGTGGAATTCATCCATCGCGGTCACGGTGACGGCAATGCCCGCGCCGGCCGCGGCCGCCGGCGGAGTCGCGAGATCCACAGTTGAGATCGGGCCGGGTTTGACGCGGACCCGAACCGGATCGGCCCGAAGCTCCCCTGCGGCGTCCTTGGCGGTCAACACGATTTCTTCAGCGATGTTGTACGTCAGTTTCCTTTCGGCGGCGCCGTTTTTGAACATCGCGCCTGTCAGGTCGATCGGCGTGGTTCCGATCGATCCGAGGACGCTCAGGGATATTTTGGCCACGGGCGCTGTCGTGACGTTGCCGCGCGAATCGAGGGTGCGGAGGGTCACTGTGAATGGCGAGCCGGCGTCGGCCGCGGCCGGCGCGGCGATTTCAATCTGTTTCGGCCGGCCGGGTTTGACGTCGATGCGGCCGGACGCGCCGAGGCGCTGGGTGCCGGGTTCGGACGCGGCGAGGGATATGTTTTCGGGGCGGCCGTATGAAATTTTGACGAACGCGACGCCCTGCGAGAATTTCCGGGCGGAAACTTCGGATGGCGACGGGGCGAGCGTTCCGTCGGCGCCGAGGTAGACGACGGTGCCGACCGCATCGTAGTCGAGGACGACGTTTCCGAAGCGGTCCAGGGCGGTGACGGCGATATCGAACGGCTCGTCGACGAATACGCTCTCCGGCGCCGTGAGTTTGAACGACGCCGGATCCCCGGCGCCGATTTTGATCTTCGACGGAGATTTCCCGGTGACGTTCGATTTCGGATCGCGAGCACGAAGGTCGGCCTCGCCGGTTCCGGTGTATGTCACGGACGCTTCGGTTGTCCCCTCGGCAAATGACGAAGACGGCACTCTCGCCGGCGTGAGAGCGCCCGGCCCGTCAATCGACAGGACCACGCCGTCCGTCCTCTGCTGGAAATCCTTGATGACGTTTCCGTAGGCGTCGAGGGCCATGAGCGTGACACGAAACGGCGAGCCCGCTCGCGCGCTCATGGGCGTGATGACGCGAAGGTCCGAGAGTTTTCCGGCGGCGACGTTGAATGGCGCGCTTCGCCCCTCAAGTTTTTCGGTTCCGCTCTTGAGCGACTTGACGGTAATCTCGATGCGCTCGGCGACCCGGTAGACAATCTGCACGTCGGCCACGCCTTTGTCGAACAGCTTCGGCTGGACGGTCTTCGGCCAGATTTCTCCCCGGCCCACCACCGACAACTCGAATCCCGCGCCCCGACGGTCGTAATCGGTCACCACGTTGCCGAACCGGTCGCGCACTTCGACCTTCGCCGTGAACGGCTCGCCCGCAGACGCGTTCGCCGGCACCGAAATCCCGACTGTCGCCGGCTCTCCGGCGGACACGTCAAGCTCCGCCGCCCCGCTCTGCGCGGCAAACATCGCCGCCAGTCCCGCCGCAAACAGAACTGCGAGCACGACGAATCGTCCCTCCGTCACCCTTGCCATAATCCTCTTCCCATACCCTGTATCACATGCTTCATCAAGTATGTGTATGCGTTCAGCCATCATTCCCCTCCACCCACGTCAACTCCGCCCGCCGGAGCCTTTTCATCGCCGGATGAAGAGGAAGACGACTGATCTTCGTCCGTTGTCTCCTCATCCCCATCCCCGCTGTTTTCGTCCGCCGATTCCTCGTCCGCCGCGGCTTTCTTTTTTACTTCCGTTTTCTTTTCGCCGCCCGCCTTCCCGCCGCCCTCATCGCCTTCCCCGGCGGCTGCCGCCTCCTCCTCCGCCCCGGACTCTTTCTTGTCCTTCTTGCGCCCCTTGCCGTACCGGCCGGAATAATCCCAATTCGACTGGGATTTGTACTGGTTCGTCGAAAGCGCGCTCGTCAGATTGTCCAGCCCGTATTCGTGCGGAAGATAGATCGGAGAAGGCATGAGTCCCTCCTCCTGAACCACGATCCGGGCCCGGCCGATTTCGACCACCCTCTTTTGCGTGCCCCGGATGGTTCGTCCCTCCATCGCGACAATCGCCACCCCGTTCATTTCAATCAGAGCGCTGCGGCGGCTTGGCGTATACGAATAGACCGTGCCGATGAGGTCGATCCCCGTCACGTCCGTAAATTTGTTTTCAACGTCCGTCGCGGTCTGCTCGACCATGCCCGGCGGCAAAAACGGATTGTGCTGCCGGAGAATCCGGACGTCGTACGACATCTGCGCCGGCGGCGCCGGCGGCGGCGGCGGCTTGGGTTTGAGCCGCCGGAGCTGTTCCTCCACACGCTGGCGAACCACGCTGGCATCCTCCACGCCATAGAGACGAAGCAGATCCGGCTGAACCCCGAACTGCTCGTAGACGCTGATGCCGACCCAGCCGATGCCCAGAAGCGACATCCAGAACAGCATCTTCAGAACGGGCGCCTTCGCGTTGATCTTGAAAAAAAGTTCTTTTAACTTGCCCATCTCAAATGTCCGTCAGCGTCGATGAATAAACGTTGGCGTAGACGTCGAACGTGAATGACTGGAGCTTGCTGCCGGGCTGGGCGGGCGAGGAAGCGATGTTGACCGTCGTGATGTCGATCAACCGCTTGTAGGATTCAATCCGCCACAGAAATTCGATGAACTGATACCAGTACCCCGTGAACTGGATTTTCAGTCCCTCCGATTTCCATCCCTGTCCCTTTTCCTTGCCCTCCTCCAGTTGAATGCCTTTGATCTGCACGCCCGACGCCGCCGCCAGACCCTGAATTTTTTCGATCAACTCGAATGAACTGGCTTCGTTTGGCAGAATGTTTTTCAGCTCCGTCAGCCGGTATTTAAGCTGGTCGACTTCACCGGACAGCGCACTCATATTTTCGGCTTTTTGGTGCGCAATCCTTAGCTCCTTCACAAGTTTATCAATTTCCAGCAGGCGCTTTTCATGCGCTTCGTACATCGGCTTGATTCCGAAAAAGCTGCCGGCTCCGACGACAATAAAGAAAAGCCCGCCGATTAGTTTTTTCTCGCTGTCTTTGAGCTGCATGTCAGCTCCCTGTGCCGGCCGGCGCGGCCGCTAATTTCAACGCCGCGGAGTGGTCAACCTTCAACTGGAAATCCACCTGAAATGTTTTCGCACCTCCGGCTTCCTGGCCCTCCCGGGGGTTCGGCCGGTTGGTGAGCGTGAAGAGGCCTTTTGTGTATTCCGGCGACTGAAAGCGCCGGCCGATTTCCGGAATGTCGGACAGACTCGACGTCACGACTTGAATCTCCAGCCGGTCTTTCGCCGGCATCGCCATTCTCGAAATGGAGGCGTTGTCAGGCACGGTTTTGTCCAGCGCCGTCAGGATTGCCAGCCAGCTCGACCGGCTACCGATCAGCGTCGCAATGGATTTTTCCATGTCATTGACCGTCTTCTGGTCCTTCTCAAGCTGGCGGGTCCGGCTGACCACCGGTTCCAGTTCCTGAATGTCGGTCTGAATTTTTTTGTGCAGTACCTCGGTGTTGTGAACCGTCATGTACATGTCCCACAGAAACATGGCCGCCAGAATTCCGGCCGCCGCCCCGAGCAGTTTCATTTCTTTGCCGAGCGAGCGCATCCGCCGCATCGCCATGATGTTCTCCGGCAGCATGTCGACATCCAGCGGCGTGCCGTCGATCATCCGCATGCCCATGCCGAGCGTCGTTGTGTAAATTTGGGGATTTTCGGTCTGGGATGCGCCGTCCACAATCTCCACTTTGGCCATTGGATCAAACACCGTGATCGGAATGTTGAGCTGGGTCGACAAATATTCGGCTAATCCTTTGAGCGTCGCGCCGCCTCCGGAAAGATGGACGCGCTTGATCTCCCCGCTGTTGAGCTGCGTCACAAAATAGTCGAAGGAGCGTCGAAGCTCGGTTGCGAGACGGTCGGCGATCGGTTTGACTGCGGCGGACAATTTTTCTTTGTCGACTTTTTCATCGCTGTCGAACAGATCAAAAACGGCGCTGTCGTCCGCCTTCGCCGCGCCCAACGATTTGCCGTCCGGGGCTTTTGGAGGTCCCGGAGGTTTGGGACCCGGAAGACCGCCCGGTGGAGCCGGAGGTTTGGGCAATGAGAGCGCCGCACCGGATGTGTCCGGTGTCGGCATTTTCGGGGCGCCGGGAGCGGCCGGAGGTTTGGACATCGTGGACACGGTCGGAGAGCCTGGCGTTGTCGCCGGCGCAGAAGGAGCAACCGGAGCCGTCGGCGGACTTGGCGGCTTCGGCAATGAAAGAGTCGGCGGCTTTGGCGCCGCGTGCGCAGCCGGCGTCGCGGGTGGAGTCGATGGAGCAGAAGGAGCAACCGGAGCCGTCGGCGGACTTGGCGGCTTCGGCAATGAAAGAGTCGGCGGCTTTGGCGCCGCGGGCACTGCAGGCGTGGCAGGTGGAGTCGATGGAGCGGAAGGAACAACCGGAGCTGTCGGCGGACTTGGCGGTTTGGGTAACGAGAGAGCCGGAGGTTTCGGAGCTGTCGGCGCTGTTGGCGCGCTTGCGGCGCCCGGCGTGGATGGAGGTTTCATGACGGGTGGCGCCGGCAGATGCATTTCCGTTGATTTCTTGGGAATTTCCTGTTGAGCATCCGCTCTCGTTCCCGGCAGAGCGGCGCTGGCCGGGAGTTTGACCGCAACAGGTGGCGTTAATCCTTCAACCGGCGGTGGAGTTCCGGGCGGAGCAATGGCGGGCGGCTTTGGCGCGATGGTTGCTGCGGCCGCCGGTGCGGGTAAATTCCCCGGTGGTAGTGGAGCAGGTGGAGACGGTTTGTCTGCCGCCTGAATATTCGGCGCTGATGATGGCGGACCCGGCAAACGAGCCGGTTTCATGAGGTCCGGCGCTTTCGGCGCCGCCAATCCTCCCGGCGCCGGCGGCGCAAGTCCCGGTGTTTTCGGCGGCGCAAGTCCTCCGGCGATTGGCGGCGCAAGTCCCGGCGATTTGGGCGGAGCAAGTCCTCCGGCGCTTGGTGGTGCCAGTCCCGGCGATTTGGGCGCAGCTAAACCTCCCGCAGAAGGAGGTGGGAGTCCGCCCGCCGCGCTTGGCGTTTTCGGCGCGCCAAGGCCGGCGATCCCCGGAGCTTTTGGCGCGCCAAGGCCGCCCGCAGCAGGAGATTTCGCAGCCGTCTCCGACGCGCCTAGATCCACCGTGATCGCTTTCACTTCCGCAAATTTAATCTTCCACGCCTCCGCCTTTTCCTCCGGAACGCCCATTCGCTTGGCAATGGTTTCCGTGAAACTGCGGCCGGCAATCGGAACGCTTCTTGTGAAATTCACACGGCCGTTTCTGATCAACGCGATGTCGGTTGTTCCGGCGCCGATGTCAACAAAAACTTCGGCGATTTCCTGGTCTCCTTCGTCTTTCAGCGTCGAGTGGTGGTACAACGAAAACAGCGCCAGCGTCGTCACGTCGACCAGTTGGACTTCCAACCCCGCTTCCTCGATGATCGAAACCATGCTGTCCAGTTTGTCGCGCTTGATTGCCACCAGAAGCACTTCGAATCCGTTGTCCGTTTTCTTCGCTTCACACCAGTCCAGGGACACCTCGTCCAGCGGAAACGGGATGTGTCCCTCGGCCTCGTGCCGCACAACGCCCTCCAATTTTTCCCGGGGAATTCCCTGGAACGACAGATACCGGATCACCACCGACTGGGCGGGCAGGGCGAAGATCGCAGGCTGTTGTCTGAATTTGTATTTGGCGACGAGAGTTTTCAGAAGTTCCGCGGCTTTGGCTTCAAAATCTTTTCCGGACAGACCGGGAGGGACGGGCAGACTATCCCATAGGTCCACCCGGTACTTGTCCCCTCCGCCCGACAGTCTGCAGATTTTCACCGCAGACGTGCCGACATCGACCGCCAGACAGGACTTTTTGCCGAAAAGAGAAAGTTTCGGCAGGGTCAAACTTGGTAATTGAAACCCCATGGCGTCCCCCGCGCCTTAGTCGAAACGGTAATTCCGCGCCCCCTGTGGGCCCGGCCGCCCCATATCCCCCGCTCCGTCTAACCGCGTCGCCCTGTGAACTTGTTCACTATTTACTTATCGGCATGCACAGCCTCCAACTCATGTCCGAAGGAGGACAAGAAACATCCGGTATCTGACTGAATGTGCAAGACCGGCCGACACTACTTGAGGCGTTTGGTGGAGTCAATCTTCCGTCCGGATTTTAGCGGAATTTTAAACTTGACATCCCTCCATGTGAATATAGGATGCGGGCAATGGAGGCTCGGATAGCTCAACCCGATTGTCTTTTTTGCAAAATGGTCCGCGGGGAGATTTCGCCGAAAAAAGCCTACGAGGACGAACACGTTCTCGCGTTTCATGACATCCAGCCGCAGGCTCCGGTCCATTTTCTGGTCATCCCCAGGGCGCACATCGCGACAACCAACGATATCACCCCCGAAAACGCCGCCGTCCTCGCGCGTCTCTTCGCCGTCCTCCCCAACCTCGCCAAAAAACACGGTATCGCCGAATCGGGTTATCGGCTCGTCATCAACTGCAACCGCGACGCGCTCCAGACCGTATTTCACATCCACGTCCACGTCCTCGGCGGCCGCACGTTTTTGTGGCCCCCGGGCTGATCAGCGATTCTTCACCGGTAGACTTTTCATAAACGTCCGCGCCTTCATCAGCGATTCCTCGTATTCCTTCGCCGGATTTGAATACACCGTGATGCCGCCGCCGGCCGTGTAGCGAAGATCGCGGCCGCGAAGAAGCGCGGTGCGAATCAGGACGGTGAAGGCCATTTGTGACCGGCCGATCCAGCCGGCCGCGCCGAACGCCTCCTCCCGCGCGAAAGGCTCCAATCGGTCGATGATCCGGCACGCGGCGATTTTCGGCGCGCCTGTGATCGACCCGGACGGAAAACAGGCTTCGAGAATCCCGCCGAGCGCGGCGCCGCGTCGAAGATTTCCAAAAATCCGCGCGTACAGGTGGCGCACGTAGGGCAACCGCATGTCGTGAGGCCCACTTGCCTGCACGCTTCCCGGTTCGCAAACTTTTCCAAGATCGTTTCGAAAGAGGTCGGTGATCATCAAAAGTTCCGCGCGGTCTTTTTTGCTCGCGAGAAGTTTTGCGTCCGGCGCGGCCGTGCCTTTGATCGGCTCGGCGATGATCTTTCGGCCGTCAATCGAAAAAAACAACTCGGGCGAACAGCTGATGATGGATTCATGGCCGCAGGATTCGAAAAATCCGAATCTCGGCCGCATGGCGCGGCTTGCGGCTTCGAATAGTTCGAACGCGTCCGGCTCCCGCGTGAACCGCCACGCCCACCGTTGGGACAAATTAATCTCAAACGCGTTGCCTGCCCGAAGTTCTTCCTGCGCGTCGAGAATTTTCCGGACGTAGGTCGCCCGCGTGTCGGTTCGAGATAAAAGCCGGCAGGTTGGCCGCCGGTCGGATGGAGATCGGCCGACCGGCCGGGATGCGGGTACGACGCGATGAAACCGCGCCAGCGGCAGAAGACGCCGTTTTCGCCTGTCGCGCGCGCCGAGATGTTCCAGGCCGAAATCGTAGGATATCCATCCGACCCAGCCCGATTGCCATGGCAAGTCTCCGCCTGAAATGGTGCGGCGGTCCCGTTCAATCCGCGCGAAGAGGGCCAGCGCCTCCGCGACCGTCCGCGCCTCGACGGTCTCCAATACGCGGGCCGAAAGTTTTTTGACGCGCGGCCCGGACCAGAGATGGGCGGCGATGATTTTTTGGTTTGCCGGCATGGTGATCCGCAGTCCTTTCTTGACGCTGTGTTCGCCCCGATAATACGATCCGTGAATGGCAACCAGCTATCACATCAACGACTTTTTGAAAATCATGGTCGACAACGGCGCGTCCGACCTCATCCTCAAAACGGGATCGCCGCCGGCCATGCGGATCAACCGATCGCTCGTCAAGGTCGAGATGGAACCGTTGACGCCCGAGACGGTCGAAAAACTCTGTCTCAACATAACCGATTGGGAAAAAGTATCCAAGGTCAAACAGGGCGAGGAGCAGGACCTCGCCTACGGCGTGCCGGGCGTCGGCCGGTTTCGCGTCAACATGTTCCGCCAGCGCGGGACGCTCGGAATGGTCATGCGACACATCAAGGCGAATATTCCGAATTTCGAGGAATTGCTTCTGCCGCAGGTCATGTTCAATCTCTGCGGGTTTCAGTACGGAATTTTTCTCGTGACCGGCACCACGGGCAGCGGCAAATCCACGACCCTGGCCGCCATGATCGATTACATCAATACCACCACGCCCAAACACATCGTCACCATCGAAGACCCGGTCGAATTTCTCCATCAGGACAAAATGAGCGTCGTGACCCAGCGCGAAATCGGAATCGATACCCTGACGTACGGCACGGCCCTCAAATATGTCCTGCGCCAGAATCCCGACATCATCCTCGTCGGCGAAATGCGCGACAAGGAAACCGTCGACACCGCCATCACCGCCGCCGAAACCGGCCATCTCGTCCTCTCGACCCTTCACACCGCCAACGCGCCGCAGACGGTCGAGCGCATTCTCGAATTTTATCAGCAGGAGGAGAAGGATCGTATGCGGGTCATGCTGTCCGAGTTTCTCGTGGCGGTCGTGTCCCAGCGGCTCATCCCGCGCGTGGACGGCAAAGGCGTGGCGCCGAACGTCGAGATCATGATTCGGTCGCCCATCGTAAAAAAACTGATCATGGACAACCGAATCCCCAAACTGAAATCGGCCATCCATCAGGCCCGGCAGGAAGGCATGCAGACGTTTGACCAGTCGCTCGTCGATTTGTTCAATGCGGGTCTCATCTCGGCCGAAGACGCCCAACGGCATGCATCCAAACCCGCCGCGTGGGAGCTTTACCTCAAAGGTCATTTCCCGGATATCGACACAGGCATTCTCGGATAAAAACCAGGACGATGCGCTGGTCTTCGGATTTTGCCGATGGGCGTGTCCCCGCCGCCCTGCCGGCCCGCGAAAAACGGATTCGACTCCTGTCGGACGAGATTTATCTTCCGCCCGCGCCCTACGACGCGCATCGCGGCGCCGTCCGGGTCCTTCTGGTCTATCCGAACACGTATCACGTCGGCATGTCCAACCTCGGATTTCTGTATCTCTATCGCCTCCTGAACGAACATCCCGACATCGTCTGCGAACGCGCGTTTTACGAGGAGGGATTGACCCGGCAAAGTCTCGAGACCGGCGGGGACGCCGGAAAATTCGACGCGATCCTGTTCACGATTTCGTTCGAAATGGACGCCTTCAATATTCTGAAATTTATGACCGAAAACGGCATTCCGCCGCTTGCGGCAAATCGCAGCGGCCGCGCCTGGCCTTTTGTCCTGATCGGCGGCGCCGCGCCAAGTCTCAATCCGAGGTTTCTTCTCCCGTTTGCCGATGCGATATTTGCCGGAGACGTCGAACCGGTGATGGACAAACTCTGCGAATCGATCGCGCATCTGCGCTCCGGGTCCCAGGACGCGGTCGCCCGCCTCGAATCTCTGCCCGGCGTGGTGACGGCCGACCGCCTGCGCATGGGCGTGCCCATCCGCCGCCCGGAGATCATCGCGCCGCGCGGCTGTTTCAATACCGTCGCGACGCCGAACACGGAATTCGCCCGAAGCCTGCTTGTCGAGATCGAGCGCGGATGCCCGTTCAAGTGCCGGTTCTGCACGGTGGGCTATGAACGGAAAAAAATCGTCGAAATGACGCCGGAAAAAATTTCCGAGCTGGTCAAGCTGGCCGAACAGTACCGGCTCCGGTTCGGCATGGTCGGATCGGCGCTGCTTTCCTCCAAAATCTGGAAAACCCGCCGGGACGTCTGGGACGAATCGGCCGTTGATTTTTCCTTCGCGTCGCTTCGTGCGGACAAACTTCATACGGAAAACCTCCGCGCCCTCGTCCGGCATCAGCGGTCGATCACGCTCGCGCCCGAAGTCGGCACGATGCGCATGATGAAACTCATCAACAAACGGATGGACCTCGCCGCCGCGCGCGAACGCCTCTCGGCCGCCCGGGCCGAAGGCGTGGAACAGGTCAAACTCTATTTTATTTACGGCTTTCCGTTTGAAACGGACG